>NZ_CP086615.1:1853181-2162045 GCF_020883455.1 Spiribacter halobius
CTACCCGATCCGTGGCCGCGGCGGCATGGGCGTCATCTGCATCCAGACCTCCGAGCGCAACGGCCAGGTGGTCGGCGCAGCGCAGGTGGTCGAGGAGGACGAGATCATGCTCATCACCAACGGCGGCACGCTGGTGCGTACCCGCGTGGAGGAGATCTCCGTGCTCGGGCGCAACACCCAGGGCGTGAAGCTCATCCGCCTGGACGACGACGAGCAGCTGGTTGGCATCGCACGCATCGAGGCGCTGGGCGAGGACGAGGAGGAGTAGCAGGCACACTGCGACGCCCCTTCGCGTCCTGGCCCGGGCGCCCACCGGTTATTCACGCAAAGCTCTGGAGCGAACCCATGTCGCGAGTCTTCAACTTCAGCGCCGGTCCGGCGGTGCTGCCGGAGCCCGTGCTCCGGCAGGCCGCCGAGGAAATGCTCGACTGGCAGGGCAGTGGCATGTCCGTGATGGAGATGAGCCATCGCGGCAAGGAATTCGTCGGCATCGCCGCCCAGGCGGAGCAGGACCTGCGGGATCTGCTCGCGGTACCGGACAACTACAAGGTGCTGTTCCTGCAGGGTGGGGCGACGGGGCAGTTCGCCGCCGTCCCCCTCAACCTGCTTGGCGACAACGGCCGTGCCGACTACCTCGACACCGGGAGCTGGTCGAAGAAGGCCATCGCCGAGGCCCGCGGGCACGGGGAGGTCAACGTCGCCGCCGAGGGGGGCTCGGGCGACCCCATGAGCATCCCGGCCCCGGACGCGTGGCGGCTCGACCCGCAGGCAGCCTACGTCCACTACTGCGCCAACGAGACCATCACCGGCGTGGAGTTCCACGACATCCCCGAGACCGGCGAAGTGCCGCTGGTCTCGGACATGTCCTCCACCATCCTCTCGCGGCCGCTGGACGTCTCCCGCTTCGGCGTGATCTACGCTGGCGCCCAGAAGAACTTCGGGCCGGCGGGGCTGACCCTGGTGATCGTGCGCGAGGACCTGCTCGGCCGCGCCCGGCCCGGCACGCCGGCGATCTGGGACTGGGCCCGACAGGCCGAGGCGGACTCCATGCTCAACACCCCTGCCACCTACTCCTGGTACATCGCCGGGCTGGTGTTCCAGTGGCTGAAGCGCGAGGGCGGTCTGGAGGCCATGGCCGAGCACAACCGGCGCAAGGCGGAGAAGCTCTACGCCGCCATCGACGGCTCCGACTTCTATCGCAACCCCGTGGACCCGGCCTGTCGCTCCTGGATGAACGTGCCCTTCGTGCTGGCGGACAGCAGCCTGGACGGCGACTTCCTCGCCGAGGCCTCCGCCGCCGGCCTGAAGACGCTGAAGGGCCATCGGTCGGTGGGCGGCATGCGCGCCAGCCTCTACAACGCGATGCCCGAGGCGGGCGTGGACGCGCTGATCGACTTCATGCAGGACTTCGAGCGCCGCCGGGGCTGAACCGGCGGCTGCCGCGACCGGGAGGAACCCAATGTACAAGATCCTCACGCTGAACAACATCTCGGCCAAGGGCCTCGACCGGCTGCCGCGGGAGCTCTTCGAGGCCTCCTCCGAGATCCAGCATCCGGATGCCGTGCTGCTGCGCTCGGCGAAGCTCCACGACTGGCCGATCCCGGACACCCTCAAGGCGGTGGGCCGGGCCGGCGCCGGCGTGAACAACATCCCCGTCGAGGCCATGAGCCGGCGTGGCATTCCGGTGTTCAACGCGCCCGGGGCCAACGCCAACGCCGTCAAGGAGCTGGTGATCGCGGGCCTGTTCCTGGCGGCCCGCAATATCTGCCCGGCCTGGGACTTCGCCCGCCAGCTGCAGGGCAGCGACGCGGAGATGAACCAGCAGGCCGAGGCGGAGAAGAAGCGCTTCACCGGTTTCGAGCTGCCGGGACGGACCCTCGGCGTGATCGGACTCGGCGCCATCGGCGTCAACGTCGCCAATGCCGCGCGGGCGCTCGGCATGAACGTCATCGGCTACGACCCGGACATCACCGTGCGCAGCGCCTGGCGGCTGGAGGCCGCGGTGCGCCGGGCCCACAGCATCGACGAGGTGTTCGCCGAGTCGGACATGGTGACCCTGCACGTGCCCGAGACCGACACGACCCGCCACATGGTCAACGGCTCGCGCCTCGCCACGGCGCGCAAGGGGATGGTGCTGGTGAACTTCGCCCGCGCCGGGGTCGTGGACGTGGAGGCGGTGGCCGGCGCCCTGGACAGCGGCCGGCTGCACTCCTATATCTGCGATTTCCCGAGCAATGCGCTTAAAGGAAGGGACGACGTGGTCGCACTGCCGCACCTGGGGGCTTCCACCCACGAGGCGCAGGAGAACTGCGCCATCATGGTGGCCGATCAGGTGCGGGACTTCCTCGAGACCGGCAACGTGGTCAATTCGGTGAACTTCCCGGAGCTGGTGCTGCCGCGCAACGGCAGCGGCGACCGACTGACGGTGGTGAACGCCAATGTGCCGAACATGCTCGGGCAGATCTCCACGGCCGTCGCCGAGGCCGGGCTCAACATCGACGACATGGTCAACAAGTCCCGCGGAGACATCGCCTACACGGTCACCGATGTCGCCGGCCGCATCCCCGCCGAGGTGGTGGAGCGGCTGCGTGGCATCGAGGGGGTGCTGAGCGTGCGGGTGATCGAGTAACGACGCAGCGGGGGGAGAGGGGAACGCGGTGAGCGACGACGATGCCCTGCAGAGCGTACGGGCGCGCATCGACGAGATCGATGAGCAGCTGCTGCGCCTGATCAACGAGCGCGCCGAGGCGGCGCGCGAGGTGGCGCGCATCAAGCGCGAGGCCGGCGACGCCGGTGACTTCTACCGCCCGGCGCGGGAGGTGGAGGTGCTGCGGCGCATGCGCGAGGCCAACGCCGGTCCGCTGCCGGATGCCGACGTCACCCGGCTGTTCCGCGAGATCATGTCCGCCTGCCTGGCCCTGCAGCGGCCGCTCACGGTGGCGTTCCTCGGGCCCGAGGGCACCTTCACCCAGGAGGCGGCGATCAAGCACTTCGGCCACGGCGTCAAGAGCCTGCCACTGGATGGGATCGACGCCGTCTTCCGCGAGGTGGAGTCGGGCTCGGCGGAGTACGGGGTGGTGCCGGTGGAGAACTCCACCGAGGGCGTGGTCTCCCACACGCTGGACCGCTTCCTGAACTCCTCGCTGCACATCGTCGGCGAGGTGGAGCTGCCGGTGCGGCACAACCTGGCCACGCTGGCCGAGGACCCGTCCACCGTGCAGCGCGTCTACTCGCATCAGCAGGGGCTGGCGCAGTGCCGCGTGTGGCTCGACACCAACCTGCCGAGGGCGGAGCGCATCGCCGTCTCGAGCACGGCGGAAGCGGCCCGCCTGGCCGCCGAGGATCCCACCGCCGCCGCCCTGGCCTCGGATGCGGCCGCCGAGCGCTACGGCCTCGGCGTGCGCTACCCCTCGGTGCAGGATGGCGCGGCGAACACCACGCGCTTCCTCGTCCTCGGCGAGCAGTCGCCGCCGCCGTCCGGCGAGGACAAGACCTCCATCGTCGTGGCCCGCGAGAACCGCCCCGGCGGCCTCGCCGGCCTGCTGGCGCCGCTCGCCCGCTACGGGCTGAACATGACGCGGCTGGAGTCCCGGCCCTCGCGCCAGGGCATGTGGGAGTACGTCTTCTTCATCGACATCCTCGGCCACGCCGAGGACCCGACCCTGAAGCGCGCCCTCGGCGAGATGCAGCAGCTGGCGAGTCTGCTGAAGATTCTGGGCTCCTACCCCCGGGCCGCGCATTAGCGCGGCCCGGGGGAGTTGCAAGTTGCAAGTGGCAAGTTTCAAGCGGGATATCAGCGTAGGTCGTGCAGCGCGTAGCGCTGTGCGACGTCCCGACCGCGTCGCTGGTGGAGGAGCGATGGGGTGATGTCGCAAACGGCTTCGCCGCGCACGACCTAAGGCCTTCCGTTCTCCCTTGCAACTTGCAGCTTGCAACTTGCCACTTGTCACTACCCCGCAAACATTCGGGCAACCATGACACAAGCGAACTTCGACCCCACCTCCCTCGCCGCCCCCGGCATCGCCGGCCTTACGCCCTATCAGCCCGGCAAGCCGGAAGGGGAGCTGGCCCGGGAGTACGGGGTGAGCGACATCGTCAAGCTCGCCTCCAACGAGAATCCCCTGGGGCCGAGCCCACGGGCGCTGGCGGCGGCGCAGGAGGCGGTGGCCGGGGCGCACCGATACCCGGACGGCGGTGCCTGGGCGCTGCGTCAGCATCTCGCTGCGGTGCATGACGTCGCGCCGGAGTGCCTGATCTTCGGCAACGGCTCCAACGATGTGCTGGACCTGGTGGCGCGCGCCTTCCTGGCGCCGGGGCGCTCGGCGGTGTTCGCCGAGCACGCCTTTGCCGTCTATCCCATCGCCACCCGCAGCGCCGGCGCCGAGGCGGTGGTGGTGCCGGCCAACCCGGCCGACCATCCCCAGCCCTTCGGCCATGACCTCGCCGCCATGGCCGAGGCGGCGCGGCGCCCCGGCGTCGCGGTGATGTTCGTGGCCAATCCCAACAACCCCACCGGCACCTGGGTGGACGGTGACGCGGTGGCGGCGCTGCTGGCGGCGGTGCCGCGCGAGGTCATCGTCGTGCTGGACGAGGCCTATGTGGAGTACGCCCTGGACGTACCCGGCTACGTTGACGGGCGCCGCTGGCTCGAGCGCCATCCCAACCTCGTGCTCACCCGCAGCTTCTCCAAGGCCTACGGTCTGGCCGGCCTGCGGGTCGGCTATGGCATCGCCCACCCGGCGGTGGCGGACCTCATGAACCGCGTGCGGCACCCCTTCAACGTCAATGCGGCGGCCCAGGCCGCGGCGCTGGCGGCGCTGGAGGACGAGGCGCATATCGCCCGCTCGGTGGCGGAGAACGCCGCCGAGCGGGGCCGTCTGACCACCGGCCTCGAGAGCCTCGGGCTGCGGGTTCTGCCCTCGGCGGGCAACTTCGTCTGCGCCCGGGTCGGGGACGCGGCGGCGGTCAACGAGGCGCTGCTGCGCGCCGGGGTGATCGTGCGTCCGGTGGCGGGCTATGGGCTGCCCGAGTGGCTGCGCATCACCGTCGGGCGCCCAGGGGAGAACGACCGGCTGCTGGCGGCCCTTGCGGACTGTCGGCGTGGCGGCCTGCTCGGAGGATGCTGAGCGGCGTGGTCATCGAGCGTCTGTGCATCGCCGGCGTCGGCCTCATCGGCGGATCGCTGGCGCTCGCCCTGCGGGCCGCGGGCGCCGTGGGCGAGGTGGTGGGCACCGGGCGCCGGTCCGAGCCCCTCGAGCGGGCGCTGGCCCTGGGCGTGCTGGACCGCTACGAGCTGGAGCCGGCGCGGGCGGCGGAGGGTGCCGACGTGGTCCTGCTCGGCGTGCCGCTTGGCGCCATGCGCCCGGTGCTTGCCGCGCTCCGCCCGGGGCTTGGCGAGGGCACCGTGATCACCGACGTCGGCAGTGCCAAGGGCTGCGTGGTGGCGGACGCCGAGGCCGTGTTCGGGGCGCTGCCGGCGCGCTTCGTGCCGGCGCATCCGATTGCGGGTACCGAGAAGAGCGGTGTGGAGGCGGCCTTCCCCACGCTGTTCCGCGGGCGCCGGGTGATTCTGACACCGGATCGGCACACTGACGGCGAGGCCCTCGCCACCGTCCGCGGGCTCTGGAGTGCTGCCGGGGCGGAGGTGGTGGAGATGGGCGTGACCGCCCACGACCGCATGCTGGCGGGCACGTCGCATCTGCCGCACCTGCTCGCCTTCGGTCTGGTGGACATGCTGGCGCGCTCGCCGGACCACGACGAGATCTTTCAGTACGCCGCCGGCGGCTTTCGCGACTTCACCCGCATCGCTTCCAGCGATCCGGTGATGTGGCGTGACGTCTGCCTCGGCAATCGTGAGGCGCTGCTGGCGGCACTGGCCGCCTACCGGGAGGACCTGGAGCGGCTCACGGCCATGGTGGCGGCGGCGGACGGTGATGCGCTGGAGGCGGTGTTCCGCAATGCCAAGCGCACCCGGGACCGCCATCTGCACATCTTCGAGAAATGAGGCCCGGGCACGGCCATCGGCCGGCATCGGGCAGGAGGCAGCAATGACGAATGCGGCAGAGAGGGGCCGGCGCTTCCGGGTCCGCCCCGGCGGGCGCCTGTCCGGGGCGCTGAGGGTTCCTGGGGACAAGTCCATCTCCCACCGCGCGGTGATGCTGGGGGCCCTCGCCGAGGGCACCACCGAGATCGGCGGGTTCCTGGAGGGGGCTGACGCGCTCGCAACCCTGGCCGCCTTTCGGGCCCTCGGCGTCGAGGCCGAAGGGCCGCGCCGCGGCCGGCTGCGCATCCGCGGCGTGGGGCTGCACGGCCTGCGCGCGCCTGACGGACCGCTGGATCTCGGCAACTCGGGGACCTCCATGCGCCTGCTGGCGGGGTTGCTGGCGGGCCAGGCATTCGACAGCACGCTGTTGGGCGACGCCTCGCTGATGCGCCGGCCCATGCGCCGGGTGACCGAGCCGCTGGCCGCCATGGGGGCGCGGATCGACACCAGCGCCGAGGGCACCGCGCCGCTACGCATCCACGGCGGCCAGCGGCTGCGCGGCATCGACTATGCGCTGCCGGTGGCGAGCGCACAGGTGAAATCCGCGCTGCTGCTGGCGGGTCTCTACGCCGACGGTGAGACCCGGGTGACCGAGCCCGCACCCACGCGGGACCACACCGAGCGCCTGCTGGCGGGCTTCGGCTATCCGGTGCATCGCGACGGCGCCAGCGTCCGGCTCAGCGGCGGCGGCCGCCTGCAGGGCGGGCCCATCGTGGTGCCGGCAGACATCTCCTCGGCGGCGTTCTTTCTGGTGGGTGCGAGCATCGCGCCGGGCTCGGCGCTGGTGCTGGAGCACGTCGGGCTCAATCCGACACGGACCGGGGTGATCGGAATCCTGCGGCGCATGGGGGCGGACATCGAGATCGAGGACCAGCGCGAAGTGGGCGGCGAGCCGGTGGGACGAATCGCCGTGCGGCATGCGCCGTTGTACGGCATCGAGATTCCTCCGGAGCTGGTGCCGCTTGCCATTGACGAGTTTCCGGCGATCTTCGTCGCCGCCGCCTGCGCCCAGGGCGAGACCCGGCTGGCCGGCGCCGAGGAGCTGCGGGTGAAGGAAAGCGATCGCATTCAGGTCATGGCCGACGGTCTCGCGGCCCTCGGCATTACGGCGGAGCCGCAGCCCGACGGCATCCGGATCCAGGGCGGCAGGCTCGGCGGCGGGCAGGTACGTGCCCACGGCGATCACCGCATCGCCATGGCCTTTGCCATGGCCGGACTGGCGGCCGAGGACGAGATCCTCATCGACGACTGCACGGAGGTGGACACGTCCTTCCCCGGCTTCGTGGACATGGCACGGGATGCCGGGCTCGCCATCACCGTGGAGGCCGGGGCATGACGCCGGCACCGGTGCTGACCCTGGACGGCCCCGGCGGTGCCGGCAAGGGCACCGTGGCGCGGGCGGTGGCCAGGGAGCTCGGCTGGCATCTGCTGGACAGCGGTGCGATCTACCGGCTGCTGGCGCTGGCGGCGGAGCGCGCCGGTGTCGATGTGGACGACGTGCCCGGTCTGCTGCGGGTCGCCCGCGGCATGCGGCTCGAGTTCCGGCCGCGCGCGGATGGCGGCACCGAGGTCCGGCTCGACGGCGAGGAGGTGAGCACGGAGATACGCAGCGAGGCCTGCGGCGAGCGGGCGTCGCGCCTCGCCGTGCTCCCGGCCGTGCGCGAGGCGCTGCTGGCCCGTCAGCGCGACTTTCGCGAGCCCCCCGGACTGGTGGCCGACGGCCGCGACATGGGCACCGTGGTCTTCCCCGATGCCGAGGTGAAGGTTTTCCTCACCGCCTCCGCCGAGGAACGCGCCCGGCGGCGCCATAAGCAGTTGAAGGAGCAGGGTCTCGGTGGTAATCTCACCGACCTTTTACGGGAGATCACGGCGCGGGACGAGCGCGACGCCAACCGTGAGGTGGCGCCGCTGGTGCCGGCCGGGGATGCCGTCACCATCGATACCACCGGCGTGCCGGTGGAAAGCGTGGTGGCGCAGGTCATGAGCCGGGTCCGCGAGCGGCTGGGCCGTTAGCGGGCGCGGAGACTCCGGGAGCGGGCAACGTCACGGCGACGACTGCCCATGTCAGCAGCAACCAAACGGATCGGTGACGGTCCGGGAATCCAGTGAACCCATGAGCGAAAGCTTTGCAGAACTCTTCGAGGAGAGCCTCGCGCAGACCGATATGCGGCCGGGCTCGATCGTCACGGCCCAGGTCGTGGCCATCGACGGCGAGGATGTCATCGTCAACGCCGGCCTCAAGTCGGAAGCCATCATCCCGCTGCGCCAGTTCA
This sequence comes from Spiribacter halobius, assembly GCF_020883455.1. NCBI lineage: Bacteria > Pseudomonadati > Pseudomonadota > Gammaproteobacteria > Chromatiales > Ectothiorhodospiraceae > Sediminicurvatus > Sediminicurvatus halobius. The sequence continues at coordinate 1,861,498 of NZ_CP086615.1, forward strand.
TGGACGAGCAGGGCAACGTCGAGATCAACGTCGGCGACGATGTCGAGGTGGCCCTCGACGCGGTCGAGGACGGTTCCGGCGAGACCCGCCTGTCGCGGGAGAAGGCCAAGCGGGCGCGCGCGTGGAAGGTCCTCGAGACGGCGTACGACGCCGGCGAGACCGTCACCGGTCAGATCAGCGGCAAGGTCAAGGGCGGCTTCACTGTCGACCTCGGCCACATCCGTGCCTTCCTCCCGGGTTCGCTGGTGGATATCCGCCCGGTGCGGGATACCACCTACCTCGAGGGCAAGGACCTCGAGTTCAAGGTGATCAAGCTCGACCCCCGGCGCAACAACGTGGTGGTCTCCCGCCGCGCGGTGGTCGAGGAAGAGTACAGCGCCGAGCGCGAGGCTCTGCTCGAGAAGCTGCAGGAGGGCCAGCAGCTCAAGGGCATCGTCAAGAACCTCACCGACTACGGCGCCTTCGTCGACCTCGGCGGGATCGACGGCCTGCTGCACATCACCGACATGGCCTGGCGGCGGGTCAAGCACCCTTCCGAGGTGGTCAACGTCGGCGACGAGATCGAGGTCAAGGTCCTCAAGTTCGACCGCGAGCGCAACCGCGTCTCCCTCGGCCTCAAGCAGCTGGGCGAGGATCCGTGGGAGGCCATCGGCCGGCGCTACCCCGAGGGCAGCCGCGTGGTCGGCCGGGTGACCAACATCACCGACTACGGCGCCTTCGTCGAGATCGAGGAGGGCGTCGAGGGTCTGGTCCACGTCTCCGAGATGGACTGGACCAACAAGAACGTCAACCCGGCCAAGGTGGCGGCCATCGGTGACGAGGTCGAGGTGATGATCCTCGACATCGACGAGGAGCGCCGCCGCATCTCGCTCGGCATGAAGCAGTGCCAGCCGAACCCGTGGGACGAGTTCGCCGCGAAGTACAACAAGGGTGACCGCGTCGTCGGCGCTATCAAGTCGATCACCGACTTCGGCATCTTCGTCGGCCTCGAGGGCGGTATCGACGGCCTGGTGCATCTCTCCGACCTCTCCTGGAGCGAGACCGGCGAAGAGGCCATCCGCGACTTCCAGAAGGGCGAGGAGGTCGAGGCAGTGGTGCTCTCGGTGGACCCGGAGCGCGAGCGGATCTCCCTCGGCGTCAAGCAGCTGGCCCAGGACCCGATCTCCCAGTGGGTGGCCAACAACCCCAAGGGCACGGTGGTCACCGGCACGGTGACCGAGGTGGATGCCAAGGGTGCGGTCATCGACCTCGGCAATGACGTGCCGGGCTACATCCGTGCCTCCGACCTCTCCCGCGACCGGGTCGACGACGCCCGCAACGTGGTGAAGGAGGGCGACAGCGTCGAGGCGAAGTTCGTCGCCGTCGATCGCCGCAACCGGATGATCAACCTCTCCGTGCGTGCCAAGTATCAGCAGGACGACCGCGACGCCGTGGAAGACTACGGCCGGCCCGGCAGTGCCGGCACCACAACCCTGGGGGATCTGCTCAAGGAGCAGATGCAGAACCGGGATCAGGACGACTGAATCCCGGGCGGGCGCACCGCCGGCCGCCAATGGCGGGCGGTGCATGCCCACCCACCCGAATGCCACGTCCCATTGCAGACCGATCCGGCTGGCGCCGCCAGCGGATTGCTTGTGCGGGTGTTGAGCGATGACCAAATCAGAACTCATCGAAACGATCGCCGCGAGCCAGCAGCACCTCGCCTACAAGGACGTGGAGCTGGCCGTGAAGACCCTGCTCGAACAGATGAGCGAGGCACTTTCCTCCGGCGAACGCATCGAGATCCGCGGCTTCGGCAGCTTTTCGCTGCATCATCGCCCGCCGCGTATCGGCCGCAATCCCAAGACCGGAGAGCCGGTGGCGCTGCCGGGCAAGTACGTGCCCCACTTCAAGCCCGGCAAGGAGATGCGTGAGCGCGTCAACCAGAATCGGGACAAGCCCATCCGGGCCTGAGCCGGCATCCCGCGTCGGCCTGCTAAACTAGCTCGCATTGCCTACCGGCCGGGAAGACTGACATGCGACGCCTGATTGCCCTCGTCATCGCCGTGCTCGTCGTGGCCCTGGGCCTGAGCTTCGCGATGCTCAATGCCGAGTCGGCGGAGCTGAATTTCTACTTCGGCCAGCTTTCCATGCCCATCTCGCTGTGGATGGTGATCGCCGTTGTCGTCGGCGCGGTGCTGGGTGTCCTCTCCTCCGTCGGTATGGTTTTCCGCCAGCGTCGCCAGCTCGCGCGGTTGCGGCGGCAGATCGCCGACGCCGAAAAAGAGCTCTCGGAGCTGCGCAAGCTGCCGATCCGGAACAATCCCTGACGATGCCCGAGCTGCTATGGCTGCTGCTCCCGGTGGCGGCCCTGTCCGGCTGGGTCATCGGGCGCCGCGACCGGCGCCGGAGGCAGGCCGAGCGCGAGCTGAGCGGCGACTACTTCCAGGGCCTTAACTACCTCCTCAACGAGCAGCCGGACAAGGCCATCGAGGTCTTCACCCGGATGGTGGAGGTGGACGAGGACACCGCCGAGACCCATCTCACCCTGGGCAACCTGTTCCGCCGCCGCGGCGAGGTCGACCGCGCCATCCGCATCCATCAGAACCTGATCGCGCGGCCCTCGCTGGAGCGCACCCAGCGCGGCTACGCACTGCTGGAGCTCGCCAAGGACTACATGAGCGCCGGGCTGCTGGACCGGGCGGAGAGCCTGTTCACCGAGGTGGTGGAGCTGGACGAGCACGCCGAGACGGCGCTCCGCCAGCTGCTCGACATCTACCAGCAGGAGAAGGAGTGGGATCAGGCCATTGCCGTGGCGGCGCGCCTGCAGAGCCGCAGCGGCGAGGACCTGCGCCCGGTGATGGCGCAGTTCGCCTGCGAGCAGGCGGAGGAGGCATTGCGCAACCACGCCGAGCCCGGACATGTGCGCAGTCTGATCAAGCGGGCGCTAGGCTACGACGGCCAGTGCGTGCGCGCCTCGATCCTGCGGGGTGATCTGGAGCAGCGCGAGCAGGCCTGGCGCGCAGCCATCAAGGCCTACCAGCGGGTGGAGAACCAGGACCTGGACTACATCCCCGAGGTGCTACCGCGGCTCGAGACCTGCTATCAGATTCAGGGCAACGAGGAGGGGTTTCTGCGCTACCTGCACCACCTGCTGAACCGCTACCCGGGTATGTCGGTGGTCATGAAGCTCTCCGAGCTGATCCAGGCCCATGAGGGCCGGCAGGCCGCGGTGGAGTTCATGGCCTCCCAGCTGCGCCGACGGCCCTCGGTGCGAGGCCTCAACCGCCTGATCGAGCTGAACATCGACGACAACGACCCCGACCGCCGCCGCCAGCGGGACCTGCGCGTGCTGCAGGAGCTGTTCACCGCACTGCTGGGCGACCGCATGCCCTACCGCTGCCGCGAATGCGGCTTCGAGGCCCGCCAGCTCCACTGGCAGTGCCCGAGCTGCCGGCAGTGGGGGACGATCAAGCCGGTCAGGGGGCTGCAGGGGGAGTAGGGCGCTTTGCGCCCTACTCCCCCTGCAGAGTTCAAAGTTGCAAGTTCAAAGTTCAAAGTTACCCGCCGCACCGCCATGCTGACCAATACCGCGCGGAGAAGGTCTTTGGACCTTGAACCTTGAACTTTGAACCCGCATCCATCGATGCCGCGAATCGGCCGGCCACCGGCGCCGTGACAGTCACCGTAACGAGGAAGCCCCCAACCGTGTCGCGCTTCATCATCGCCCTCGACTTCCCCGACCCCGACGCCGCGCGGCGGCTGGTGGCGCGGCTGCCGGCGGGGCGGTGCCGGCTGAAGGTGGGCAAGGAGCTGTTCGTGCGCGGCGGGCCGGGGCTGGTGCGGGAGCTGGTGGATGGCGGCTGGGACGTGTTCCTGGACCTCAAGTTCCACGACATCCCGAACACCGTCGCCGGCGCCTGCCGGGCCGCGGCGGACCTCGGGGTGTGGATGGTCAACGTGCACGCCCTCGGCGGCAGCCGGATGCTCGCCGCCGCCCGTGAGGCCATCGGCGAGGGCGCCGAGCGGCCGCTGCTCACCGCCGTCACCGTGCTCACCAGCCACGACGAGGCGACGCTCGCCGAGCTGGGCCTCGCCGGTCCGCCGGCGGCCGCCGTGGACCGACTGGCTGGACTTGCCATGGCGGCGGGGCTGGATGGGATGGTCTGCTCGGCGCAGGAGGCCCGCCGCCTGCGTGCCGCCTATCCTCGGGGCCGGCTGGTCACCCCTGGTATCCGGCCCGCCGGCAGCAGCGCGGACGACCAGCGTCGGGTGATGACGCCGGCGGCGGCCCTTGCCGCCGGGGCGGATGATCTGGTGGTCGGACGCCCGGTGACCGCGGCGGCGGATCCGGCCGCGGCGCTGGCCGCGCTCGAGGCCGAGCTCGCCTAGGAGCCTGCGCCGCAGCCGGGAGACGTTCTACGGCGCAGGCTCCTGGCCCGCAGCCGCGAATCGGTGAGGGATGCGGGCTAGGGTTGACCTCGTTCACGGTGTTGCTAATCTCTCAGCGTCCTGCCACGACGGCGGGGCGGTCCGCCCAGGCGGCGGGCCAGTCCATCAACCAGGGAAGGAGACTCTCCCATGCGTATCCTGCGTCATCTGCTGGCGGGCCTGTGCCTCGCCGTCGCGTCCACCGCGGCCCTGGCGGCCGATCCCGTGAACGTCAATGCTGCCGATGCGGAGGCCCTGCAGACGCTGAACGGCGTCGGTCCGGCCACCGCCGAGGCGATCATCGAGGAGCGGGAGGCCAACGGCCCGTTCGCGAGCGTCGAGGAGCTGGTGCGCGTCAACGGCATCGGCGAGACCACCATGGAGCGTCTTCGCGACGCCGTCACCGTCGAGTGACGACACGCCGCTGGCGGGGCGCCTGACAGGGCCCCCGCCATCGGTTACGCTCCGGGGCGTTGATTAACCCGCTGGAGTGCAACGGACAATGGCGAAACGCATCCGCAAGGCCGTGTTCCCGGTTGCCGGGCTCGGCACCCGCTTTCTGCCCGCCACCAAGGCCAACCCCAAGGAAATGCTGCCGGTGGTGGACAAGCCACTGATCCAGTATGCCGCCGAGGAGGCCGTGCGCGCCGGGATCGAGACCCTGGTGTTCGTCAACGGGCGCAACAAGCGCAGCATCCCGGACCACTTCGACAAGGCCTACGAGCTCGAGACCGAGCTCGAGAGCAAGGGCAAGCTGGATCGCCTGAAGGCGGTGCGCAACATCGTGCCGAGCAGCGTCGCCTGCGTGTACATCCGCCAGTCCGAGGCCCTGGGGCTCGGTCATGCCGTGCTCTGTGCCGAGCCGGTGGTGGGGGATGAGCCCTTCGCCGTGATTCTCGCCGACGACCTGATCGACGATCCGGAGGGCCACGGCTGCCTGGCGCAGATGGTGGAGCAGTACGACAACCACGTCGCCAGCATGATCGGCGTCCAGCGTGTGCCCAAGGACCACACCGACCGCTACGGGGTGGTCAGCATCGATCCCGTGGACGAGCGCCTCGGGCGCATGCACGGCATCGTCGAGAAGCCAGCGCCGGAGAAGGCGCCATCGACCCTGGGCGTGGTCGGCCGCTACATCCTCAACCCCGCCATCTTCAACAAGCTGCGCCAGACCCGGCCCGGTGCTGGCGGCGAGATCCAGCTTACCGACGCCATTGCCGCCCTGATGAAGGACGAGGACGTCTTCGCCTACGAGTTCCGCGGCACCCGCTACGATTGCGGCGACAAGCTCGGCTACCTGCAGGCGACGGTGGAGTATGGCCTCAAGCACCCCGAGCTGGGGGCGGCCTTCCGCGAGTACCTAGCGGCGCGCGAGTGATCCTGCCATGGGGTGACGAGCCGGGCCGCTGCGAGTTGCGGCCCGGCTGCGTCTGACGTCTCAGGATAGAGAAGCGCCCCGGCGAGGTGACGAGCAGCGGGCACGCGCGGCGATGAGACCGAGCATGCCCATGGCAAGCAGCGGCGCGGTGCCGGGCAGGGGTACGGTGCCATTGTCGGGCACTGGCGCGGCGGAGGATATCGCGCCAACGGCGTCAATGTCTGCTCCGGCGTAGGTCACATTGCTGGTATTTTCGTTGGGATCGTCCTGAAGCCGGACATAGGAGAACTGCGTGAAAGGATCGATTCCCGCATCCGCCAGGAACGGGTCAATATCGATGCTGGACGTACTCCCGGTCACCGAGCCTACGCTCAGAAAGTTCTCGTTGTCGTCACTGATCCACACGAACGTATCCTCTACCAGAGGCCCCACCTCGAAGATATGAAGATCCGCCTGGTCGCTGTCACTCCCGGTGAGGGAGTTGTCCGTGAACCGGTAAGTGATGAAGCCACCCTGACCCAGCGAGTAGGCCGCCTCTCCGTCGTTCGGAGGGCCCAAGCTCGCCGCTGGATCAAAGTTACCGGCCGTCGGAGCAGGATCACCAACGATAACGTCAAGGTATTCATCCGCAAAGGAAACATCACCTGATGGGAAGGTGATCCCGTCATAGGTGGTCGCCGCGCTGGCGGCGTTAACCGCAAGCAGACTGCCTGCAAGAATGGCAAGGCATCCAGTATATCGAAGTCGCATATTTCTCCCCCTTGTTGTGCTTCGCAATGACTTCGTATGCAAACTGCAGGCCAATCAACTAATCGCGGGAAAAATCAGCGCGATGCGATTGGGTGCGCATGACAAGAGTGAGAATTTGTAAAGTATTTGAACACAGACTGCGCACAGGAGGGTGGAAGTCGCATTTATGCTTGCGGCGAGGCATGCCGGTAAGTTGGGTGGGTATTGATGCGCGCTGGGGCGGCCCCTTGGTTCGGAGTCCGGACTGCACGGCGGCGGTACGGCAATATGACGCGCATGAAAAAGGCGCTTCCACTGGAAGCGCCTTCTCCGCATGCGAATTGGCTCCCCGGGACGGATTCGAACCGCCGACCCAGTGGTTAACAGCCACTTGCTCTACCGCTGAGCTACCGGGGAATAGGCTGCGTAGTCTATCGGCTCTGCCGCTGCCGTCAACCGGCGCCCCGCGGGCGCCGGTGGCGGTCACGCTTCACTTGCGCCCGAACACGCCCTCTAGGCGATCCATTGCCTTCTGCAGGTTTTCCATGCTGGTGGCATAGGAGATTCGGACGTAACCCGCCAGGCCGAAGGCTGTGCCCGGCACCAGTGCCACGTTGGCCTGCTCGATGAGGTGCTCCGCGAGCTCGGTGTCGTTGCTGACCCCGTCCAGGGCATCGATGGCGCCCTTGACGTTCGGATAGCAGTAGAACGTGCCCTCGCAGGTGATGCACTCGACGCCGCGCATGCCGTTGAGCCGGCCGACGACGTAGTCATGACGCTCCTTGAAGGCCTCGACCATTGGACCGACCACCCCTTGGTCGCCGTCCAGCGCAGCGACGGCCGCCGCCTGGGAGACCGAGCTCGCCCCGGACGTGCTCTGGGACTGGATCTTCTTCATCGCGCCGATCACCCGTGCGGGACCTGCGGCATAGCCGATGCGCCAGCCGGTCATGGCGTAGGCCTTGGAGACGCCATTGACCACCACCGTGCGGTCCATGAGGTCCGGGCAGGCCATGACGATGTTGCAGAACGGCTCGCCCGCCCAGAGGATGTGCTCGTAGATGTCGTCGCTCGCGATCAGCACCTGCGGGTGGCGCCGCAGCACCTCGCCCAGGGCCTCCAGCTCGGCACGGCTGTACGCGCTGCCGGTCGGGTTGGAGGGGCTGTTCAGGATCACGATCCGGGTGCGGTCGGTAATGGCGGCGTCGAGCTGCTCCGGGGTGATGCGGAAGCGCTGGTCCTGGCCGGCCTCGATGATCTCCGGCACGCCGTCGGCGAGCAGCGCCATGTCCGGATAGGACACCCAGAACGGCGCCGGGATCACCACCTCGTCGCCCTCGTCCAGCACCGCGGCCATGAGGTTGTACAGGCTCTGCTTGGCGCCGTTGGAGACGAGGATCTGGTTGCCCTCGTAGTCCAGGTCGTTGTCGCGCTTGAGCTTGTTGCGGATGGCCTGCTTCAGCGCCGGGGTGCCGTCCACCGCGGTGTAGCGGGTCTCGCCGTTGTGGATCGCCTCGATGGCGGCCGCCCTGATATGCTCCGGCGTGTCGAAGTCGGGTTCCCCCGCGCCGAGCCCGATGATGTCATGTCCCGCCGCGCGCATCTCCGCGGCCCGCGCCGTGACGGCCAGCGTCGGCGACGGCTTTACCCGCTGAACGCGCTTCGCCAGTTGAATGTCCAAGTGCGACCTCCGATGACGTTACTAATCGTCTCGACAGTATTGTCAGGTCTCAGAGCCCCGGAGCGGGCCGGCGGCAAGGCGCGGGAGCGCCGGCGTGGTGATTCCACGTCAAGCGAGCGCAACGCCGCCGCCGGCCCGCTCCGGGGCTCCCGCAGGGCGAGGCTGTGCGCCGCTGCGGACTGCGTTGCTCGCCGCTTATGTAGCTCGGCTACACTGCGCGACTCGCGCCTTGCCGCAGCGGCGCACAGCCTCGCTGAGACCTGACAATACTGTCGAGCCGATTAGTATGCCGGCCCGTGATGATACGGCAAAGGGTTGACCCTCTGAACCGCCATGTCCAGCACCTTCGAACTGCACAGTGACTTTGCCCCCGCCGGAGACCAGCCCCGGGCCATCGACACGCTCGCGGCGAGTCTGCAGGCGGGGCACCGGCACCAGACGCTGCTCGGCGTCACCGGGTCGGGCAAGACCTTCACCATGGCGAGCCTGATCGCGCGCGAGCAGCGGCCGGCGATCATCCTCGCGCCCAACAAGACCCTGGCCGCCCAGCTCTATGGCGAGATGAAGGCGTTCTTCCCGGAGAACGCAGTGGAGTATTTCGTTTCCTACTACGACTACTACCAGCCGGAGGCCTACGTCCCCTCGTCGGACACCTACATCGAGAAGGACGCCTCGATCAACGAGCACATCGAGCAGATGCGCCTCTCCGCCACCAAGGCCATCCTCGAGCGCCGGGATACGATCATCGTGGCCTCGGTCTCCTCCATCTACGGTCTGGGCGACCCGAGCGCCTACCTGAAGATGGTGCTGCACCTCTCCCGGGGCGAGCGCGTCGATCAGCGCCAGATCCTGCGCCGGCTCGCGCAGCTTCAGTACGCGCGCAACGATCACGACTTCGCCCGTGGCAACTACCGCGCCCGCGGCGACGTCATCGACATCTTTCCGGCGGAGTCCGAGGACGAGGCCGTGCGGGTGGAGCTGTTCGACGACGAGATCGAGAGCCTGTCCTGGTTCGACCCGCTTACCGGCGAGGTCCTGCGCCGGGTGCCACGGCTCACCATCTACCCCAAGACGCACTACGTCACGCCGCGGGAGACCGTCCTCGCCGCTATCGAGAAGATCAAGGTGGAGCTTGCCGAGCGCCTGGAGGAACTGCGCAACGCCGGCAAGCTGCTGGAGGCACAGCGCCTGGAGCAGCGCACCCAGTTTGATCTGGAGATGATGCAGGAGCTCGGCTACTGCAACGGCATCGAAAACTACTCGCGCTATCTCTCCGGGCGCGGGCCCGGCGAGCCGCCGCCCTGCCTGTTCGACTACGTCCCCGAGGACGCCATCCTGTTCGTGGACGAGTCCCACGTCACCATCCCGCAGCTCGGGGGCATGTACCGCGGCGACCGCGCGCGCAAGCAGACGCTCGTGGAGTACGGCTTCCGGCTGCCCTCGGCGCTGGACAACCGGCCGCTCAAGTTCGAAGAGTTCGAAGCCCTGGCACCCCAGGCGGTCCACGTCTCGGCCACGCCTGGCCCCTACGAGAAAGCGCACTCCGCGGTCGTGGCCGAACAGGTGGTCCGGCCCACGGGCCTGGTGGACCCCGCCGTGGATATCCGCCCGGCCTCGAGCCAGGTGGATGATGTCCTCTCGGAGATCCGCGAGCGGGCCGATGTCGGCGAGCGGGTGCTGGTGACGACGCTCACCAAGCGCATGGCCGAGGACCTCACCGAGTATCTGCACGAGAACGGCGTGCGCGTGCGCTACTTGCACTCGGACATCGACACGGTGGAGCGAACCGAGATTATCCGCGACCTGCGCCTCGGCGAGTTCGATGTGCTCGTCGGCATCAACCTGCTCCGGGAGGGCCTGGATATCCCGGAGGTGTCGCTGGTGGCGATCCTGGACGCGGACAAGGAAGGCTTCCTGCGCGCCGAGCGCTCCCTCATCCAGACCATCGGCCGCGCGGCTCGCAACGTGCACGGCAAGGCCATTCTCTACGCCGACGAGATGACCGATTCCATGCGCCGCGCCATCGACGAGACCGAGCGCCGGCGGGCGAAGCAGATCGCCCACAACGAGGCCCACGGCATCACCCCCCAGGGCATCCGCAAGGCCATTGCCGATGTCATGGAGCGGGGCGGTCCCGCCGCTCCCGATACCCCGGAGCACTACGCCAAAGTGGCGGCGGAGACGAAGCAGTACGCGAGCCTCAGCACCGCGGATGCCGTTCGCCGCATCCGCGAGCTGGAGCAGCAGATGCACCAGCACGCCCGCAACCTGGAGTTCGAGGAGGCCGCAAAGCTGCGCGACGAGGTCAAGCGCCTGCAGAAGTACGCCCTTGGCGAGCCCGACCGCGACGCGGTCTAACCGCGTCGCGGTCGGGCTCGCCAAAGGCGAGTTCCAAGTTCAAAGTCCAAGGTTCAAGGTTCGCGCGGTTCCGCCCGTGAGGCTTCTTGGCGGTGTGCGGGTTAAGCAACGTGGTCACTGTCGGTAAGGGCAAGGCCGTGCGGGGGCGGACTTTGAACCTTGAACTTTGAACCTTGAACTCGCCGAGCTCGCCGCCGCGCCGGTTGCGCCTGTACCACCCGCTCGGTATAGTCCGTCGTCGTAGAAGGCGCGTAGCTCAGCTGGTTAGAGCACCACCTTGACATGGTGGGGGTCGGTGGTTCGAGTCCACTCGCGCCTACCAGGATTCGGTAAAGCATCGCTTGTGCGATGCTTTATTTTTTCCGGCCGCCCTCGGGGCGGTCTTCTCCCGACCGGCGCGGCCGGCCATGCATGTGGCCTCTCGTATGGGTCACCACTGTGGAGCATGTCATGCCCGCAATCACCCTTCCCGACGGCAGCCGGCGCGATTACGCCGATTCCGTGTCCATCATGCAGGTGGCCGAGGACATCGGCCCGGGTCTCGCGAAGGCGACACTGGCCGGACGCGTCAACGGTGAGCTGCACGACGCCTGCGACCGGATCGAGGCCGACGCCGAGCTGCAGATCATCACCCCGAAGGACCCCGAGGGCCTGGAGATCATTCGCCACTCCTGCGCGCACATGCTCGGGCAGGCGGTGAAGCAGCTCTACCCCGAGGCGCAGATGGCCATCGGCCCGGTGATCGAGGACGGCTTCTTCTACGACATCCGCTACGACGCCGGCTTCACCCCCGAGGACCTGGAGCGCATCGAAGCGCGCATGGCGGAGCTGATCGAGCAGGAGTACGACGTCATCAAGCGGGTGACGCCGCGGGAAGAGGTGCTGCGGATATTCCGCGAGCGCGGCGAGACGTACAAGGTCGAGCTGGTGGAGGCCATGCCCGAGGTGCGGGAGATGGCGCTCTACCACCACCAGGAATACGTGGACATGTGCCTCGGCCCGCACGTGCCCAACACCCGCTTCTGCAAGGCCTTCAAGCTCACCAAGCTGGCCGGCGCCTACTGGCGCGGCGACGCCCGCAACGAGATGCTGCAGCGCATCTACGGCACCGCCTGGGCGGACCGCAAGCAGCTCAGGCAGCACCTGGCCTTCCTCGAGGAGGCGCAGAAGCGCGACCACCGCCGCATCGCCCGCACCCAGGACCTCTTCCACCTGCAGGAGGAGTCACCGGGGATGGTGTTCTGGCACCCGGCGGGCTGGCAGGTCTACACCGTGCTTCAGGACTACCTGCGTGGTCGCCTGCGGGCTCACGGCTACCAGGAGATCCGCACGCCCGAGCTGGTCGACCGCAGCCTCTGGGAGCGTTCCGGACACTGGGAGAAGTTCCGCGAGGACATGTTCACCACCGAGTCCGAGAGCCGGGACTACGCCATCAAGCCCATGAACTGCCCCTGCCACGTGCAGGTGTACAACCAGGGCCTGAAGAGCTATCGCGACCTGCCACTGCGGCTCTCGGAGTTCGGCAACTGCCACCGCAACGAGCCCTCAGGCACGCTGCACGGGCTCATGCGCGTGCGCAATTTCGTCCAGGACGACGCCCACATCTTCTGCACCGAGGACCAGATCCAGTCAGAGGTGGCCGGGTTCCTGGAGCTGGCATCCGGCGTCTACCGGGACTTCGGCTTCGACGATGTCATCGTCGCCCTGTCCACCCGGCCGGAAAAGCGCGTCGGCGAGGACGCCCTCTGGGACAGGGCCGAGGCCGCCCTCGAGCGGGCCCTGGACGCCTGGGGCGTCGAGTGGACGCTGAACCCGGGGGAGGGCGCCTTCTACGGCCCGAAGATCGAGCTCTCCATGCGCGACTGCCTCAACCGCGTCTGGCAGTGCGGCACCATGCAGGTGGACTTCTCCATGCCCGGGCGGCTCGGCGCGCAGTATGTGGCCGAGTCCGGTGAGCGGGTGGCGCCGGTGATGCTGCATCGGGCCATCTTCGGCTCCTTCGAGCGCTTTATCGGCGTGCTCATCGAGCACTACGGCGGCAACTGGCCGGCCTGGCTCGCGCCCCAGCAGGCGGTGGTGATGAGCATCACGGACCGGCACGCGGCGTACGCGGCGGAAGTCGAAAAAGAGCTTGCAGAACACGGATTTCGCGCCTCAAGCGACTTGAGGAACGAGAAGATCGGCTTTAAAATTCGCGAGCACACGATTCGTCGCGTTCCCTATCTGCTGGTCGTGGGGGAGCGGGAGCGCGAGTCCCACACGGTGGCCGTGCGCACACGCAGCGGCGAGGACCTGGGCGCCATGCCTGTCGCGGAATTCCGCGAGCGCCTCGCCTCGGATGTCGCGCGGCTCGGCAGAACGCTTTCGGAGGACTGAAGCATCGCTATACGCAGAAAGCCAGGGGCACGGCGCCAGCAGCCCGGCGTCGGCGACAACCGCCGCGTCAACGAGGACATTCAGGTCCCGCAGGTCCGCCTGATCGACCAGAATGGCGAACAGGTGGGCATCGTCGACACGGAAGACGCCATCCAGCGCGCCGCCGAGGTGAACCTGGACGTCGTCGAGCTCGACCCGAATGCCGACCCGCCCGTCTGCCGGGTGATGGACTTCGGCAAATGGAAGTTCGAGCAGTCGAAGAAACAGCAGGCGGCGAAGAAGAAACAGAAGCAGATCGAGGTCAAGGAAGTGAAGTTCCGCCCCGGCACGGACGAGGGCGACTACCAGGTCAAGCTGCGTAACCTGAAGCGCTTCCTCGACGACGGCGACAAGGTCAAGGTGACGCTGCGTTTCCGCGGCCGCGAGATGGCGCATCAGGAGCTCGGGCTGGAGCTGCTGGAGCGCGTGGAGCGAGACCTCGAGGAGTTGGCGACCGTCGACCAGCGCCCCCGTATGGAGGGCCGGCTGATGGTCATGATGATGTCCCCGAGAAAGGGTCGCTAACGCGGCCCGCGGCCCTCGGGGCGGGTGATCTCCCGGCCGCGGCCGGGAGTTCTTGTTTTGGGCAGCGGAGAATCGGTCAATGCCGAAGATCAAGACCAACCGCGGCGCCGCCAAGCGCTTTACCAAGACCGCCTCCGGGCGGTTCAAGCGGGCGCACGCTTACCACAACCACATCCTGACCAAGAAGGATGCCAAGCGTAAGCGCAAGCTGCGGGCCAGCACGCTCGTCTCGGAGCAGGACACCGCCATGGTGCGGCGCCTGCTGCCGTACGCGTAACGTTCACAACCACTAGAGGATTCTGAAGATGGCCAGAGTCAAGCGCGGCGTCGAGGCACGCCGCCGCCACAAGAAGGTCCTCGGCAAGGCGAAGGGCTATTACGGGGCGCGGCGCAAGTCGTTCCGGATCGCCAATCAGGCGGTCACCAAGGCCGGCCAGTACGCCTACCGGGATCGCCGCGTCCGCAAGCGCGAGTTCCGCGCCCTGTGGATCCAGCGCATCAACGCCGCCGCCCGTCTCAACGGGCTGTCCTACAGCCGGCTGATGGACGGCCTCCGCCGGGCGGAGATCGAGGTCGACCGCAAGGTGCTGGCGGACATGGCGGTGCACGACGCCGACGGGTTCGCCAAGCTCGCCGAGCGCGCCAAGGCCAGCCTGGGCTGAGCAAGCCGGGGGGCCGGGCGGGGCCCGGCCGATTCCGGTCGCGAAGGGGAAGGGTTGGCCGCATCCTTCCCCTTTTTTGTCGGTGAACGGGATACAGCATGACCGAAGATCTGCAGACCCTGGTGGCCGAGGCCGAGGAGGCCATCGCCACCGCCGCCACCGTGGCCGAGCTCGAGCAGGTGCGGGTCGCGTACCTGGGCAAGAAGGGCCGGCTCACCGCCGAGCTCAAGGGCCTCGGCCGGCTGCCGGCGAACGAGCGGCCCGCCGCCGGGCAGGCCATCAACCAGGCAAAGGCCCGGCTCGGCGAGGCGCTGGACGCGCGGCGGGAAGCCCTGCAGCGCGCGGAGATGGACCACGCCCTGGAGGTCGAGCGGGTGGACGTCACCCTGCCCGGGCGGGGCGAGCCGCCGGGGGGGCTGCATCCCATTACCCGTACGCTCGAGCGCATCGAGGACCTGTTCACCGCCGTGGGTTTCCGGGTCGCCGAGGGTCCGGAGGTGGAGGACGACTACCACAACTTCGAGGCCCTCAACATCCCCGAGGCCCATCCTGCCCGGGCGATGCACGACACCTTCTATTTCGACGCCCGCCACCTGCTCCGCACCCACACCTCGCCGGTGCAGATCCGGGTGATGGAGGGTGAGGGCGCGCCGGTGCGCGTGATTGCGCCGGGGCGCGTCTACCGTTGCGACTCGGATCTCACCCATACCCCCATGTTCCACCAGGTCGAGGGGCTGCTGGTGGATGAGGGCATCACCTTCGGGGACCTGAAGGCGGTACTGGACGACTTCGTCAAGCGCTTCTTCGAGCAGGATCTGGCGGTACGCTTCCGCCCCTCCTACTTCCCCTTCACCGAGCCCTCGGCGGAGGTGGACGTGGAGTGCATGTTCTGTGCGGGGGAGGGCTGCCGGGTCTGCGGCCAGAGCGGCTGGCTGGAGATCCTCGGCTGCGGCATGGTCCATCCGGCGGTGTTCGAGTATGCCGGCGTCGATGCCGAGCGCTACAGCGGCTACGCCTTCGGCATGGGCGCGGAGCGCCTTGCCATGCTGCGCTACGGGGTCAACGACCTGCGTATCTTCTTCGACAACGATCTGCGCTTCCTGCGCCAGTTTCGATAGGGCACATCCAGCATGAGGATCAGCGAGCACTGGCTGCGCGAATGGGTGGACTTCCCCGGCAGCACCGAGGAGCTGGCCCATCGCCTGACCATGGCGGGCCTCGAGGTGGACGCCATCGAGCCGGCGGCGCCCGCGTTCGAGGGCGTCGTGGTGGGGGAGATCGCCGCCTGCGAGCCGCATCCGGAGGCCGACCGGCTGAGCGTCTGCCGCGTGGTGGCCGGTGACGGCGATCCGCTGCAGGTGGTCTGCGGTGCGCCCAACGCCCGCGTCGGCCTGAAGGCGCCCTTCGCCCGCGTCGGCGCCACGCTGCCGGACGGCACCCGCATCGAGCGCGCCACGCTCCGCGGCACTGCCTCCGAGGGCATGCTCTGCTCCGCCCGCGAGCTCGGGCTCTCCGAGGACGCGGCCGGGCTCATGGCGCTGCCGCCGAGCGCGCCCGCCGGCGCCGACCTGCGCGAGTACCTGGCGCTGGATGACACTGTCATCGAGCTGGAGCTCACCCCGAACCGGGCGGACTGCCTGGGCATGGCCGGCGTCGCCCGCGAGGTGGGCGTGCTCGCCGGGCGCGAGCCCGTCTGGCCCGGCGTGGAGGCGGTCCCGCCCCGGTGCGACGCGCAGTTCCCGGTCACTCTCGAGGCGCCGGCGGAGTGCCCGCGCTACACGGGGCGGGTGATCCGGGACGTGGATACCAGCGCCGAGACGCCGGTCTGGATGCGCGAGCGCCTGCGGCGCGCGGGCGTCCGGCCGCTCTCGATCACCGTCGACATCACCAACTACGTGATGCTCGAGCTTGGCCAGCCTATGCACGCCTTCGACCTGGAACGGCTCGAGCAGGGCATCCGGGTGCGCTCGGCAACCAAGGGTGAGCGTCTGGCGCTGCTGAATGGCCAGACGGTCGAGCTGGAGCCCGGCACCCTGGTCATCGCCGACGCCGCCGGCCCGGTGGCCATGGCGGGCATCATGGGCGGCGAGCCGACGGCCGTCACCGAGGCCACGCGCCACGTCTTCCTGGAAGCCGCTTTCTTCGCGCCGGCGGCCATCGCCGGCCGCGCCCGCGCCTACGGCCTGCACACGGACTCCTCCCATCGCTTCGAGCGCGGGGTCGATCCGGAGCGGGCCGCCGTCGCCGTGGAGCGGGCCACGCGGCTGCTGGTGGGCATCGCCGGGGGCGACCCCGGCCCCACCGTGGTGACCGAGCGCGCCGAGCAGGTCCCGGTGGCGCCGGCCGTCAGCTTCCGGCCCGGGCGCTGCACGGCGCTCCTGGGGGCCGCAATCCCGCATGAGACGATGCGCGGGATCCTGGAGCGCCTGGGCATGGCGGTTGCCGCCGGCGCCGAGGCCTGGACCGTCACGCCGCCGAGCTGGCGGTTCGATATTGCCCGCGAGGTGGACCTGATCGAGGAGATCGCTCGCATCCACGGCTACGATGCGCTGCCGCTCTCCCGCACCCCGGCGCCGCTCGCCATGCCGGCGCAGCCCGAGGCGCACCTGCCGCTGCGGCGCCTGCGACGGCTGCTGGTGGATCGTGGCTATCAGGAGGCGATTACCTACAGCTTCGTCGCCCCGGAGCTGCAGGCCAGCCTCGACCCCGAGGCCGAGACGCTGCCGCTGGCCAATCCGCTCTCCGCCGATCTCGCGGTGATGCGCAGCAGCCTCTGGCCGGGTCTCGTGCGCGCCCTGCAGCACAACCGCAACCGCCAGGCCGGCCGCGTGCGCCTCTTCGAGAGCGGGCTGGCGTTCCGCGGGCGACTTGAGAACCTGGAGCAGGCGCCGCGCGTCGCCGGCATCGCCGCCGGCCAGCGCCATCCGGAGCACTGGGACGCGCCGCGCACGCCACTCGACTTCTTCGACGTCAAGGGCGACGTCGAGGCGTTGCTCGCACTCACCGGCGAGCCCGAGCGCTATCGCTTCGAGCCGGCCGCGCATCCGGCCCTGCACCCCGGGCAGAGCGCCCGCGTCCGCCATGCTGACGGCCACGCCGGCTGGGTGGGGGCGTTGCACCCGGAGGTGCTGCGCAGGCTCGACCTGGACGGGCCGGTCTTCGTCTTCGAGCTCGATCTCGGCCGGATTACCGCCGCACGGGTGCCGGCGTTCCGGGAGATCTCACGCTATCCGGCGATCCGCCGCGACCTCGCGGTGGTGCTGCCGGAGGCCGTGAGTGCGGCGGAATTGCGCGCCACCGTGGTTGCGAGCGCGGGGGAGGCCCTGCGCGAGCTGATCCTGTTCGACGTCTATCGCGGCAAGGGCGTGGCTGACGGTTTCAAAAGCCTGGCCATAGGCTTGATTTTACAGGACTCTTCGCGCACGCTTACCGATAGCGACGTGGACGCGGTCGTTGCCCGAGTGGTGGAGCGGCTGCGCGCGGAACTCCAGGCAGAGTTAAGGGAGTAGCATCCGAATGGCACTGACCAAGGCCGATATGGCCGAGCGCCTGTTCGAGGAGGTCGGTCTCAACAAGCGTGAGGCCAAGGAACTGGTGGAGAGCTTCTTCGAGGAGATCCGCGCAGCCCTGGAGGAAGGCACCCCGGTGAAGCTCTCGGGGTTCGGCAACTTCGATCTGCGGGACAAGAACGAACGCCCCGGCCGCAATCCGAAGACCGGCGAGGAGATCCCGATCTCCGCCCGGCGCGTGGTTACCTTCCGCCCGGGCCAGAAGCTGAAGTCGAGGGTCGAGGCGTATGCTGGACACGTCAAGCAATGACGAGCTGCCGGCGATCCCGGCAAAGCGCTACTTCACCATCGGCGAGGTCAGCGACCTCTGCGCGGTGAAGCCGCACGTCCTGCGCTACTGGGAGCAGGAGTTCCCACAGCTCAAGCCGGTCAAGCGCCGGGGCAACCGCCGCTACTACCAGCGCCAGGACGTCATCCTCATCCGCCAGATCCGGGCGCTGCTCTACCAGCAGGGCTTCACCATCGGCGGCGCGCGCCAGCAGCTCTCCGGCGAGCACGCCCGGGAAGACGTCAACCAGAGCCAGCAGATCATCCGCCAGCTGCGCACGGAGCTGGAGGACATCCTCGCCGGCCTCAAGCGCTAGCCGAGCGCGGATCGACGTTGGCCCGCGCGGGGCGCTGTTGTATCCTCTCGATTCGACAACGGGGTGTAGCGCAGTCTGGTAGCGCACCTGCATGGGGTGCAGGTGGTCGGAGGTTCGAATCCTCTCACCCCGACCATATTTTGGGAGGCGGGTCAGCTGGTTAGGGAATGACTGGCGGCCCGCCTCTTTCGCGTTGAAAGATCGTTGCAACGGAGTTGCGAAACCTCCCTTGTGCCACCCTGCGGCACGCCACCGCGATGCCCTCGCGGTGTCGTTGCCGGTAGAGCTTGCGCACGTCGTAGACCCGGAAGTTCGCCTCCCATACGCGGCGGACCTCGGCGTTGAGCCAGGCATCGCGGTTGGCCCGCGCAGGCAGCCACGCGGGATCGGTCTCCCGGGGCTTGTGCTCGTAGTACGCCGACGGGGCGATCGGCAGCAGCGCGCAGATCGACTCCACCCCGTGAACTATTCGATGGCGGTGGATGAACGCCACCATGACTTCCCGTGGCGGTCGCGCTTTGCCTGGGCGAAGAAAGCCGACGCTTTGCGCAGGATCTCGTTGGCACGCTTGAGCTAGTAGTGCTCGTGCTCCATCGCCTTCAACAGCCGGCGCCCCTCGGTGGTCAGCCCGGCACGCCGGCCGCTGGCACGCTCGCTCTGGCTCACCCACCGGCACAGCGTCTCCACGGTGCAGCCAATCTTGGCCGCAATCGAGGCGACAGCCGCCCACTGCGAGCCGTCGCTGTCCTGGTGCTTCAGCACCATCCGAACCGCGCGTTCCCGGACCTCGGCGGGGTATTTCACCGCAGTGTTCATGACCTGATCCTCTCAAGGCTTCGGGTCTCCGGGAATCCGGGGCGGTTCACTCTGCAGCGTTGTCGCTTTCCCGCTGTCCCGGGGCGATATCGGGACCGAACCCGCTGGAAAGTACGAAAACTGGCCACGGAGAGACGCTCATCTCATGCTGACCGAATGGTGGTCTGGACGGCAGCAATGGTGGGGGCCTATGGTGGCGAGTGGCTTTGAGGATCGCGGGGCTAAGGCGATGTAAGGCCATCAGTACCCGCTCAATATGACGCTCTCTTGCCCCACAAACCGGTGCGTGCTGGCTGTCTGTGGCCTCTATGCACTCGCCGGGCTCACGGCTATCCCGCTCATCGAGCTGATCGTTATCCAGATCTTTGGGGATGTCAGGCCGCTGTCACTGGCAGCCGGGCCAGGCCTGTTATTCGTCTCGGTCTCGGCGCCCGTACTTGCCTTGGGCGCATGGCGGCTCCACCGGGAGCATCTAGCGGTACGCCGTCGCTATGAGGCACTGGTTCAGCACAGTCTCGACGGGCTGCTCCTTACCGCTCCCGATGGTCGAATTCTCACCGCCAACCCGGCTGCCTGCCAGGCTCTCCGGTACACCGAACGTGAGCTGCAGGGCGCCGGTCGCGCCTCGGTTCTCGACGAGTCGGACCTCGCGGTGCAGGCGTTCCTGGCCGAGCGCGAGGCCAAAGGCCAGGCAAGAGGGGAATTCTGGGCGCGGCGCAAGGACGGACGTCGGATACGCGTGGAGGTGGGTAGCGCGCTCTTCCAGGCGGCTGGTGACACCTTCACCTCGATGAGTTTTCGGGACATCACCGACAGAGTCGTCGAGACGTACCGCGCCCAACTTGCGGATGTCGCCTTCGATAAGACGTCGGAATGTATCGGCGTACTGGACAGCAAGCTGCGCATCATATGGGCCAATCCCGCCTTCGAGCGGGTAACGGGGTGGCGTCTCACCGAGATCATTGGCCAGGTGGCACCCTTCTACCGATTGCTGGAGGCCGAGCCCGAAAGCCTGCGGGCCTTTGAGCATGCAATGGAAAGTCAGGGCTACTGGACGGGGGAGCTGACGTCTCGCCGCGCCAACGGGGAGCTTTACCCGTTGGCCGGTGCGGTGACGCGCGTAATCAACGACGTCACAGGGGAAGTGCAGTACGTGGCGACCTTCACCGATACCTCGCTCCTGGAAGAGTACGAGGCGCAACTCAGCCGCGCAGGCCGGCATGATGAGGCGACGGGCCTTGCCACGCGCTGGGCGTTCGAGGAGAGCTGCGAGACGGCCCTCGCCAAAGCCGATCCCCAACATGAGTCAGTGGGGCTATACCTGCTCAATCTTGACCATTTCGGTCACGTGAACCAGAGCCTGGGTCACGCAGCGGGGGACAGGTGCCTGCGGGAGGTGGCGAACAGGCTGGTTGAGGCCGACATCCCGGCTTCCGTCGTGGCCCGGCACGGTGGTGACAGCTTCCTGATCATGGTGCCCTCGCTACGGTCTCAGGAAGACACTGGCCTCATCGCACGACAGCTCAAGGCCGTGTTCGAGCAGCCGGTCGAGATCGATGGGTCGAGTATCGCGCTCACCGCATCGATTGGCATCAGCGTGTTCCCGACAGATGGCATGACGGTCGACGCCATGCTGCGCGCCGCGGAGTCTGCGCTCGATAGTGCCAAGGCGGATGGTGGTGACGATTTCAGATACTACCGAGAAGGCGCCGAGGAGCGGGCGAGAGAGTTCGTTTCCAAGACGTCGGAGATTCGGGCAGGCATCCGGCGCCGGGAGTTTGCACCGTACTTTCAGCCCATTGTCGATGCGGTTACCGGAAGCGTGGAGAAGTTCGAGGTGCTGGCGCGCTGGAAACACCCAACCCGTGGTGTCCTGGGTCCAGCGGAATTCATCGGTGTCGCTGAGCGGTCAGGCCTTATTGGCGACCTCTCGCATATCCTGCTGGAAGAGGCGGCTCGTGAGATGTCGGGGCTCTGTGACCGCGTCCAGCGAAGGCTGGTCATCACGTTCAATCTATCAGCGCGCCAGTTGCGCCAGGAGATGATCGCTAACCATCTGCTGCAGGTCGTCATAGATAACGGGCTTGCCGCGAATCAGGTCGTGTTCGAGATCACTGAGTCGACGATCATGGATGACCCTCCCACGACCCGGCGGATTCTCGAGGAGCTGCGCGGCTACGGGTTCCGCATCCTGCTGGACGATTTCGGAACCGGATACTCCTCGCTGAATTACCTGAGGCGGCTGCCCGTTGATGGCCTGAAAATCGACCGCTCTTTCGTTGCTCGCGTGGCCGATGATGTCACTGATGCCGCAATCGTTAAGGCGATCCTGGCTGTTGCCAGGGAGCTCAGGCTGCGGGTGGTCGCGGAGGGAATCGAGGAAGAGCAGCAGGCGGAATGTTTGCGGCGGTACGGCTGCGACCAGCTTCAGGGATTCCTGTTTGCCAAGCCCATGCCGGGTGAGGAGCTCGAGCATTACCTAACAGAGACGGCAGAGCGATAGCGGCCCAGCATGCAATCGATTTGACCCGACTGCTCTGTTGAGTCGCCTCAGCCCGCTCCGCGCTGGCGGCGAATGAGAAGCCTGCCGAGCGCCCAGAGGAAGACGGCGAACAGGGCATGGGGCACGAGCGCGCCCGGAATGAGGGCCGGGCTGACCCCGAGGCCGAGCATGCCCCAGCCGTTGATGGGGAAGAAGACCACCAGCGCGACGACCCACAGCAGCGCGGCGAGGGCAGCGGCGGTCGACAGGCGCAGCCGCGGATAGTCCCAGACAACCCACACGGCCGACCAGAAAGTGACGTAGGCCAGGTGGAACAGCAGCCCGACCGGCATCGGCAACCCCTCGCCGAAGAGGGCCTCGGCGAACGCCAGGCTCGGCGGTTTCGGCATCGGCGGCAGACCGGCGACAAACGCCGGCACCATGATCAGCGACAACAGCGCGCCATTGGCGATGCCTAGGCCAAGCCCGCGAACGATGACCTGGGGTCGTGCGTTCATGGTGTCTCCTGCTCGGCCTGTGAGTCGCTCCGGGCGCCAGGGCCCGCCGTGCCGGCGGCACAGATCGGCTGGCAACGGCCCTCGCCCTCGGCATGGGTGCAGCACGTGTCAGTGAGGAAGTCGACCAGCTCGCGCATTTCCTCGAATCGCGCGCTGTAGCGGATTTCCCGGCCGAGTCGCCGGCGCCGGGCCAGGCCGGCGAGCCGCAGACGGTCGAGGTGAAAGGTGGCGGCGCTGGCCGCAAGCCCTGCCGCCCGGGCCAGCTCGCCGGCAGCCACCCCGTCGACCCCGGCCGCCATCAGCAGCCTCATGACCTGGAGCCGTGCCGGATGCCCCAGCGCCGCGAGGCGTTCCGCCGCCTGTATTTCAATCATAATTGAAATATAGAAATCAATTCCGGGTGCGTCAAAGCGTGACTGCCGCGTTCGATGGCGGGCATCGACGGCATCCAGGCCGGGGACCGGGAGCGGCCCTGCACGCTGAGGGGGACGTCAGCGGTCTTGGGGCGCAACGCCGCGAATGGGCTCGGGCTCGAGATGAAGGCTCAGGTAAAGTGGATGCGCCGGCTCCCCAAAGCGGGTGAGGGCGAGGGCGTGAGGCACGACGCCAAGGCGCTGGATCCGCGCCAGCACGGTCCGGCCGCGGCCCCCGAGTCGGCCGTGATTGCCCCAGCCGCAGAGCACCCGGTGCGCGTCCCGGACACGGGCGCGCAGGACGCGATCGTTGTGCGGGCTCACCGGGTCATGGGCCTCATAGAGGGCTCGCGGATCGCGGGAACGCAGGGCAAAGAGGTTGACCACTTCAAGGCCGCCGAAGCCAAGGCGTTCGGCGCGCCGGCGGCAGCGGGCGATGGTGGCGTCGTCGTGGTCGGCGTCCGCGGTGCTCGGATTGAGCATGATGAACAGCAGCGTGTCGCCTGCGCTCCAGCGCCGCCAGAGGCGGTATCGATAGCGTCCGCAGCGCGAGAACAGCGCGCCGGACTCGGGCGTGTTGCGACGGCTCACTCGTTCGGTTCGGTTCCGGCGGCGGGAGGCGCCGCCTCCGGCGGCACGAAGCTGGTCGCCCCCACGGCGGCATCGCCCACCGTGGGGGCGACCTGCGGATTCTGCAGCAGCCGCTGCCGGCGACGGCGGCGCTCCTCGCTCGGCGAGTGGCCGAAGTGGTCGTGATAGCACTTGGTGAAGTGCGGCGGCGAGACGAAGCCGCAGGCCACCGCAACGTCGGTAATGGGCATGTCGGTCTGCAGCAGGAGCTGGCGGGCGCGGGCCAGGCGCAGATCCAGGTAGTAGCGCGTCGGCGGGCAGCCGAGATAGCGCTGGAACAGCCGCTCCAGCTGGCGGCGCGAGGTGTTGGCATGCTCGGCGAGCTCGTCCAGGGTCAGCGGCTCGTGGATGTTCGCCTCCATCAGAGTGACCACCTCCACCAGCTTGGGCTGGCTGGTGCCGAGGCGGACCCTGAGCGGTACGCGCTGGCGCTCGCTGAACTCGCGGATGCGCTCGTGCAGAAACTCCTCGGCGATGGACTCGGCCAGTTCCAGGCCCTGCTGCCGCGCGACCAGATTCAGCATCATGTCGAGCGGCGCTACGCCGCCGGAGCAGGTGTAGCGGTCGCGATCCATCACGAAGAGCTCGGAGGTGAAGACCGTCCCCGGGAACAGCAGCCCCTCGTAGATGCCCGAGATGTGCTCCCAGTGCAGCGTGCAGCGATACCCCTCCAGCACGCCGGCCTGGGCGAGCAGGAAGCTGCCTGTGCACACGGCCCCGAGAGTGACCTGGCGACGGGCCAGGCGCCGGATCCAGGCGAGGATGTCGCGCTCCGCCCGGGTCTCCACGTCCACCCCGGCGCAGACGATGGCGAGATCGGGCACGGGGGCGTCGGCCAGGGAATGGTCCACGGCGATTCGCGTGCCGTTGCTGGCGGCCACCGGCTCGCCATCCCGCGAGACCAGAGACCAGTCGTAGAGTTGCCGTTCGGAGAGCTGGTTCGCCATGCGCAGCGGCTCGATGCTCGAGGCGAATGCGAGCTGCGAGTAGCCGGGCACCAGCAGGAAGACCACCCGATGGGTATGCTGCGCCGCCGCCATTGAGCCTCCGCAGGGAGCGAACCGTTCATGGATTGTGGATGCTCGTCGGGGGTTTGCCCAGAGTCTTGTCTGCAGGCGACCTGCGTCTGCGCGTCCGCGCCAGCGCCTGCGCCACGCGCACGGCAGCTGTCGTTACTGCGGTGATCGGTGACGTGCACGGCAAAATGCTGCATCCCGGCGCCACCCATACTCCTTGCCAATCCGTCGCCCGACGGTTGGCAGATCAACAGAGTGAGGGTGGATTATGGCGACGAGCCCGGAAGACGCGGTACCGGCGGCGTTGCCGAGCGATCTCGAGATCGCCCGGCAGGCATTCCTGAAGCCGATCGACGATATCGCCGCCCGCCTCGGGCTGCCGCCGGGGGTGGTCGAGCCCTACGGCCACCACGTCGGCAAGATCCCGCTGGAGGCTATCGAGCAGCTGGCCGAGCGGCCCCGGGCACGCTATGTGGTGGTCTCCGCGATCACGCCGACGCCCCTCGGCGAAGGTAAGACCACCACCTCCGTCGGGCTCGCCCAGGGTTTCCACCATATCGGACGTACCGCGACGGTGGCCCTGCGCCAGCCCTCCATGGGCCCGACCCTCGGCATCAAGGGCGGTGCCGCCGGCGGCGGCTGGAGCCAGGTGGTGCCGATGGAGCGCATCAACCTGCACCTCACCGGCGATATCCACGCCGTGACCGCGGCCCACAACCTGCTTGCCGCGGTCGTGGACAACCACCTCATTCAGCGCGACGGCGTCCCCATGGATCCGGCCCGCGTGGCGTGGCGGCGCGTGGTGGACATCAACGACCGCGCCCTGCGCAACGTGGTGATCGGCCTCGGCGGGCCGGAGAACGGTATCCCACGGGAGACGGGCTTCGAGATCACGGCGGCCTCCGAGGTCATGGCCATCCTGGCTCTGGCCGATTCGCTGGAGGACCTGCGCCGGCGCCTCGGGCGGATCGTGGTTGCCTGGACCCGGGACGGTGAGCCAGTGACGGCGGACGACCTCAAGGTCGCCGGTGCCATGGCGGTGATGTTGAAGGAGGCGATCAAGCCGAACCTCATGCAGACGCTGGAGAACACCCCGGCGCTGATCCACGCCGGCCCCTTCGGCAACATCGCCCACGGCAACTCCTCCATCCTCGCCGACCGGATCGGCATCCATGGCGGCGACTTCCTGGTGACCGAGGCGGGCTTCGGCGCGGACATGGGTGCGGAGCGGTTCTTCAACATCAAGTGCCGCGCCTCGGGCATGACGCCGGACGCCGCGGTGCTCGTGGCCACGGTCCGCGGGCTCAAGCTCCACTCCGGACGCCACCGGGTGGTCGCCGGCAGGCCCCTGCCGAGCGGCATGCTGCGGGAGAGCCCGGAAGACGTTGCCGCCGGCGCCGACAACCTGCGCAAGCAGATCGAGAACATCCGCCTGCACGGCGTCTCCCCCGTAGTGGCGATCAACGCCTTCCCCGGTGACTACCCGAGCGAGCACGCCGTCATCCGCGAGGTGGCCGAGGCCATGGGCGCGCGGGTCGCGGTCTGCACCCATGTGCGCGACGGCGGTGCGGGCGCTGCCGAGCTCGCCGAGGCGGTGGCCGAGGCGGCGGAGGAGCCCGGCGACTTCCGCTTCCTCTACGCGGCCGGGACGCCGCTGGAGGGCAAGATCGAGTGCATCGCGCGCGAGGTCTACGGCGCCGACGGCATTGACCCGTCCGCGCTGGCGCGGCGTCAGCTGAAGGAGTTCACTGCCCAGGGCTACGGCGAGCTGCCGGTGTGCATCGCGAAGACGCACCTCTCGCTGTCGTCGGATCCCGCGCTGCGCGGTGCCCCCCGGGGCTGGCGCATGCCGGTGCGCGAGGTCCGCCTTTCCGCGGGAGCGGGCTTCGTCTACGCCCTGTGCGGCGACATTCGCACCATGCCGGGGCTGGGCGCGCAGCCGGCGGCGGCGGCCATGGATCTGGATGCCGAAGGCCGGATTCACGGCCTGTTCTGAGGCGCTGCCATGCCACGGGCCCAGGCAGTCGCACCGCCGCGGGAAGGCTACGCCGCCGAGTCGGCCGCGGGGCTGCTGGAGCGGCTGGCCTCGCGCCACGCAGTGCCGGGGGGTGGCGCCGGCGCCGCCCTCGCGGTGGCGTCGGGGGCTGCGCTGGCCGCCATGGCGGCAAGGCTTGCCGGCGCCCGTATCCCGGATTCCGGGCTGCTGGTGCAGCGCCTCGACGCCCTGCGCCGGCATGCCCTCGGCCAGATCGACGCCGATGCCGAGGCGGTGACGGCGATGCTGGCGGGTGGCCCGGCGGCCCGGGCCCGGATCTGCGATACCCCGCTGGCCCTCGCCGAGAGCGGCGCGGAGATCGCGGAGACGGCGGCCCGGCTCGTGCGCGAGGGCAATCCGCGGCTTGCGGGCGACGCCCATGCGGCGTTGCTGCTGGCGGAGGCGGGCGTGCGCGTGGCCCGCGCCCTGCTCGAGGACACGCTGGCGGCACGCCCGGCCGACCCCCGCCGGGCGCGCGTCGGCCGCCTCGCCGATCGGGCCCGCGTCGCCGTGAGCGCGGCGCAGGGCTCGCGAGGGTCAGGCTAAGCCATGGCCCGGGCCGACAGTACGCCGGAGGCGCGGTATGCTGAGGCCTACGGCCACGCCCAGGCGCGGGCGGCCGGCGAGGAGGCGAGCATGCGACTGCTGGAGCGGCTCGAGGCGATTCAGGCGCGCGGCGGCGCCGTGACGGACGCCGACCTGCAGGCGCTCGCCCGCGACACCGGAACGCCGCTCTACCATCTCGAGGGCCTGCGCAGCTTCTACCCTGTCTTCCGGGAAGCGCCGGGGCCGGTGCATCGTGTTCAGGTCTGCCGCGATGCCGTGTGCCGGCTGGCGGGTGCCGAGCCCGCCGTCGCCGCCCTGGAGGCGGCGCTCGCCGGCCGGGACGACGTCGCACTGGAGCGGGTCTCCTGCCTGGGGCTCTGCGACTGCGCGCCGGCGGCGAGCCTGGACGAGGCGCCCGGCGCGCTGCCCGCGCCGGAGCGCCTCAGCGCCTGGCTGGACGGCGGCGAGCGGCCCCCTGCCGCCACGGCCGCCGGTGGGCCGCTGCCCACCGACCCGTATGCCGGGCGCCACGAGCACTACGCCACGGCCGCCCGCTGGCAGGGCGCCGACCCCGAGGCGGTGATCCGGGCGCTGGACGAGGCCGGCCTGCAGGGACTCGGCGGCGCGGCCTTCCCCACCGCGCGCAAGTGGGCCTTCACCCGGGCCGCCCAGGGCGCGCCGCGCACCGTCATCTGCAACGCCGACGAGAGCGAGCCCGGCACCTTCAAGGACCGGCTCATCCTCGAGGCCGCACCGCACCTGGTGATCGAGGGCATGGTCATGGGCGCGCGGGTGATCGGCGCCGGCCACGGCATCATCTACCTGCGCCACGAGTACCAGCGGGCGCGCGAGTCGATCGCGGCGGCGCTGGCCGACGCACGCGGCCGCGGCCTGCTCGGCGAGGGCTTCGACATCGAGCTGTTCGTCTCCCCGGGCGGCTACATCCTCGGCGAGGAGACGGCGCTGCTGGAGGCCCTCGAGGACCGCCGCGGCGAGCCGCGCAACAAGCCGCCGTTCCCCACCAATGTCGGCCTGCACGGCGGCCCGACGCTGATCAACAACGTCGAGACCCTGGCGGCGGTGACCACCATCCTCGCCCACGGCCCGGAATGGTGGCGCGCCCAGGGCAGCGGCGGCTACTCCGGGCTCAAGTACGTCAGCGTCTCCGGGGACGTCGTCACCCCGGGAGTGCACTGCCTGCCCTGGGGCACGCCGGTGCGGGAGGCCATCGAGCGCTGCGGCGGGGTGATGGAGGGCCGAGGGGTACTCGCCTTCTCCCCCGGCGGCGCCTCGACGCCGTTCCTGCCCGGGTCGCTGCTGGACACCCCCCTCGCCTTCGAGACCCTGCGCGAGGCGGGCAGCGGGCTTGGCACCGGCGCGCTGGTGGTGGTGGCCGAGGGCCGTGACCTCGCCGACGTGCTGCTCGCCCAGGCCCGGTTCTTCCGCAACGAGTCGTGCGGCAAGTGCGTGCCCTGCCGGGTTGGCTCGCGCAAGGGCGTGGCCCTGGCCGAAGCGGCGGCTGCAGGCGAGGTCGCCCCGGGCGTGGCCGAGGCGCTGCGCACCCTTCATGGCACGCTCGCACGCACGTCCATCTGCGGCCTCGGCCAGGTGGCCCTGCTGCCGGTGGTGGACGCCCTCGAGCGCTTCGCCGACGAGCCTTCCGTCCAGCGACTGCGGGGAGAGGTCCCATGGGCGACGTCACCCTGACCATCGACGACCGGACCGTCACGGTGCCTGCCGGCACCAGCGTCTGGGAGGCGGCGGCCCGGCTCGGCATCGACATCCCCGTGCTCTGCCACGATCCGCGCCTGCGGCCGGTGGGTGTCTGCCGGGTCTGCGCTGTGGACACCGGCGAGCGGACGCTGCCTGCGTCCTGCGTGCGCGAGGTGCAGGAGGGCATGCAGGTGCGCACCGATACCGACGAGGTGCAGGCGCACCGCCGCGTGCTCACGGAGCTCCTGCTTGCCGACCAGCCACCGGTGAGCCGCCGCGAGGCCACTACCGGCCATGACCAGCTCTATGCCCTGGCGCGCAGGCTCGGCGTGGGGACGATCCCCTGGCCGGATGGCGCCGAGGGTCATCCCCGCGGCGAGGACTGGAGCTCGCCGGTGATCGCCGTCGACCACCAGGCCTGCATCCTCTGCGACCGCTGCGTGCGCGCCTGCGACGAGATCCAGCACAATGACGTCATCACCCGCAGCGGCAAGGGCTACGCCACCCGCATCGCCTTTGACCTGGACGCCCCCATGGGCGAGAGCAGCTGCGTGTCCTGCGGCGAGTGCGTCGCGGTGTGCCCGACGGGGGCGCTCACCCACCGGGCGCTGCCCGCTGCCGCGGCGGGGGAGGGAAGCCAGCCATGAAGCGTTTCGACGCCGGCGCCGCTGCCCCGGCACTGGACGACATCCGCGAGGTGCCGACCCTCTGCCCGTACTGCGGGGTGGGCTGCGCCCTCGCCTACGGGGTGGACCGCGAGGGCATCATCCACTATGCCCGCGGCCGGGACGGCGCCTCCAACGCCGGGCGGCTCTGCGTGAAGGGCCGCTACGGCTTCGACTACGCGAGCCACCCCCAGCGCCTGACCCGCCCGCTGGTGCGCCGGGACGAGGCCTACCCGCGGGGCCCGCTGTCCGCGTTCTCCCGCCCGGGCGCCAGCGGGCCGCGCAAGCCCGGCGGCATCGTCGACTATGCCGAAGTGCTGCCGCACTTTCGCGAGGCGAGCTGGGCAGAGGCGCTGGATCGCGTCGCCGCCGGGCTGGCCGGCGTGCGCGACCGTCACGGCGCGGACGCCGTGGCCGGGTTCGGCTCCGCCAAGGGCTCCAACGAGGAGGCCTACCTCTTCCAGAAGTTCATTCGCGCGGTGATCGGCACCAACAACGTCGACCACTGCACCCGCCTCTGTCACGCCTCCTCGGTGTACGCACTGATGGAGGGCATCGGCTCCGGGGCGGTGACCAACGTCGTGCGTGACGTGGAGAACGCCGAGGTGGCGGTGATCGCCGGCTGCAATCCCACCGCCAACCACCCGGTGGCCGCGACCTTCATCAAGCAGGCGGCGGCCGCGGGCACGAAGCTGCTGGCGGTGAACGTGCGCCGCCCCGGGCTCGCCGACTACGCGCAGCAGTACTGCCAGATCCGACCCGGCACCGACGTCGCCTTCTACAACGCGGTGATGCACGTGCTCATCGACGAGGGCCTGCACGATCGCGCTTTCGTCGCCGAGCGCACCGAGGGCTTCGAGGCCCTGCGCGAGGTGGTGGCCCGCTACAGCCCGGAGGCGGTGGCCGGGATTACCGGCGTGCCGGCGGACGAGATCGCGGGCTTTGCGCGCACCCTCGGGCGGGCGGGCTCGGCGATGTTCTTCTGGGGCATGGGCATCAGCCAGCATGTGTTCGGTACCGACAACGCCCGCTGCCTGATCGCCCTGGCACTGCTTACGGGCAATATCGGCCGTCCCGGCACGGGCCTCCATCCCCTGCGCGGGCAGAACAACGTCCAGGGCGCCTCCGATGCCGGGCTCATCCCCATGTACTACCCGGGCTATCAGAAGGTGGCGGACGCGACGGTGCGGGCGCGCTTCGAAGGGCTCTGGGGCGTGCCGCTGTCGCCGGAGCCGGGGCTCACCACCGCCGAGATCACCCACGCCGCACTGGAGGGGCGGATCCGCGCCCTGTACTGCATGGGCGAGAACCCGTTCCTCTCCGACCCGGACGTGAACCGGGTGCGCGAGTCCCTCTCGAGCCTGGAGTTCCTGGCGGTGCAGGACATCTTCCTCACCGAAACCGCGGAGTTCGCGGACGTCGTGCTGCCGGCGAGCTCGTTCATGGAGAAGCGCGGCAGCTACACCAACACCGACCGCCGCGTGCAGCTTGGCCGCCCGGTGCGCGAGCCCCCCGGCGAAGCGCGGGAGGACTGGCGCATCATCGCGGCCCTGGCGCGCCGGCTCGGGCATGACTGGGACTACGCCGACGAGGCGGCGATTTTCGACGAGCTGGTGGCGGCAGCGCCGCTCTATGCCAACCTCAGCCACGAACGGCTCGGCGACAATGGGCGCTGGTATCCCTGCCCGTCGCCGGAGTCCGACGGCGAACGGCTACTCTTCACGGAGCGCTTCCCCATCGGCCGCGGCCGTTTCGTGCCGGCGGAGCTCGGCGAGGCGCCGGATCTGCCGGACGCCGAGTACCCGCTGGTGCTCAACACCGGGCGGCAGCTGGAGCACTGGCACACGGGCGTGATGACGCGGCGCTCGCGGGCGCTGGACGCCCTGGCCCCGGAGGCGCGGGTGGAGGTGCACCCGGACGATGCCGGGCGCCTCGGCATCGCCGACGGCGACTGGACGCGCCTCACCTCCCGGCGCGGCAGCGTGCAGGTGCAGGCGAAGGTCACCGATGACGTCGCCCTGGGCACGCTGTTCCTGCCGATGCACTTCCGCGAGGCCGCCGCCAACCTCCTTACCAGCCCGGAGCTCGACCCCTACGGCAAGATCCCCGAGTTCAAGATCTGCGCCGTGCGCCTGGAGCGGTTGCCGGAGCCGGAATAACCGCGAAGGCGCGAAGGACGCCAAGGCGGGAGGAAGGCGGGTAGGTCGTGCGCGGCTGCAGGCCGCGTGCGACATGGGCGGTGGCGTTCCTGCCGCGCGGGGATAAAACACAACGGCACAACGGGCACAACGTTTCACCACGACGGAGATTTGGGAGAGGGGGCGACTTGCCAACTTGGCCGATTGGTTCCTGTGTCGCCCGTCGGCTCGTTATCGCCTCCGGAAGCGTTGTGCCCGTTGTGTCGTTGTGTTTATCCAGCCTGGCTGGCGCAGGGAGAAACGCAACGCCCGGCCCCGGTGCGCGTCCTGTCTGCGAAACGGTGAGATAGGCGGGCTAGGGCAGGCAGGCGAGGGTTACGTCCGCGCCGTCCGCCTTGGCCTGCTGTTTGAGGTCGGCCAGCAGCTGCATGAGGGCCGCGTCGTCGCGCTGCCGCGACTGCGGAGCGAGGACGGCGGTCGCGGCGCAGGCCGCGAGCAGCGGGAAGCGTCGCACCCTGCCGCGGCGGTCGACACCGCGCAGATAGCCGGCCCTGCGATGGGCCTCTTCGTAGAACGCGCGCACGTCTTCTCGGAAGCTGTCGAGAATGCCGCCAAGCGTTCGGGGCAGAAGGCGGCCATCATCGCCGGGCAGGCCGACGAAGAAGTCATCGCCGCCGATATGGCCGACAAAGGCATTCTGATCGCTCAGTCGCTTGCTGAGCAGCTCCGCCAGCAGACGCAGCACGCGGTCGCCCTGGCGGAAGCCGTAGTGGTCGTTGTAGGCCTTGAAGTGGTTGAGGTCCACGTAGGCCATGGTGGTGGGCTCGGAGACGTGCAGCCGCTCGCCGATGAAGCGCTGGATCATGCGGTTGCCCGGCAGCTGGGTCAGCGGGTTCTGGTCCCGGGCCTGCTCGAGGCTGCGCTTGTGCATGGCGAGCAGCAGCGCCTCGGCGTGCAGCATGCCGTGGTAGCGGCCGTCACGGGTGAGGAGCACGCCCTCCCCGCCGCCGGCAGCGGTGTATGCCTCCAGCAGCGCCTCGACGGGGGTGCCGAGCTCGGCTCGCAGGGCCGGGTGGACAAACTGGCCGAAGCAGTCGCCGAGCCGCTTGCGGGATAGCAGGTCGCGGCCGCAGGCGGAGTAGATGTAGGCCTTGAGGTCGCGCTCCCGAACCAGGCCCCGGGGCCCGCCCTCGACGCCGACGAAGGGGAAGGCGCGGCGCTCGGGATTGCGCCGGAACATCTCGAATACGTCTGCCATGCGCATGTCCGCATTGACAGTAGGCGCCTGGTCCACCTGCTCCTCGGCGCAATCGGCATCGTCGCGCGAGCGGCGGCGCTCCCCGGCGTGCAGCTCGGTGACCCGCTCGCAGTGGCAGCGCATGCGGTGGGCATCCAGTGCCGGCGCTCCGGTCCAGTAACCCTGCACCCGATCACAGCCGATCTGCTCGCAGGTGCGGAACTCCTCGGCGGTCTCCACGCCCTCGGCGATCACCTGGATCCCGAGCGTCTTGGCGAGCTCCACGGCATGCGCCGCGAACACCCGCTTGCGCGGATCGGCATCGATGTTGGCGATGAAGTAGCGGTCCAGCTTGATGAAGTCCGGATGCAGGTCGTAGAGGAGCGAGAGGCCTGAATAACCGGTACCAAAATCGTCGAGGGCGATCTGCACCCCGGCGTCGCGGTAGCGGGTGAGTCGCCTCTGCAGGGTCTCCAGATCCCGGATCTCCCGCCGCTCGGAGACCTCGATGACCACCGACAGCGGCGAGACGCCCCGCTCGCGTATGGCATCCAGCCAGTTCTCGGGGCTGTCGGCTGAATCCTCGAGCACGCGGTTGTCCACGTTCAGGAACAGCGTGAGCTCGTCCGCCTTGTCCAGCTGCCGGAAGGCGGCGAGCGCGCCCTGGCGGAGCAGGTTCTCCAGCAGTCGCAGACGCCCGCTGCCGGCGGCGGTTTCCAGCATCTCCGGCACCGAGGCGAAGCCGATCCGGTCCACGCCGCGGGTCAGTGCCTCGACGGCGACACAGCGGCCGCTGCGGATGCCGACAATGGGCTGGAACGCGAACTGGAGATGCTTCTGCGCCAGGCCGAAGGGAAACTCCGGCACCGCCTCGATGTGGCTCGCCATGGTGCCCCCGTTTTGATAACCCCTGTACAAAGCTTAAGCAAGGATTGTCCCAACCGTCCTTACCGAATGATGACAGTTGGACGGGCGGCGCAACCGGGGGCTCCATGGTGCCGGAACGGCACTCCGGCCGGCAGCTCGACCGACGGCGCCGCAGGTTCAGGCCAGGGCGTCGGCCCGTGGCCGGACCAGGATGGGCAGGTAGGTGACGGCGTAGGTCAGAAATGCCAGGGCCCAGGCGAGGCCCGCGAGTGCCTGCAGGCTGGCAGTGGGGAGCGGGGTGTAGGCGCCGAGGCGCAGCGCGGCCGCGATCAGCATCAGCCCGAATGCGGCGACCATCGGCCTCGGCGCGCGCATGGGCCGGCCAGTGTGGCCGAGGGCGACGCGGGCCATCATGCCGAGGGCGAGCAGTCCGAGTGCGCCGGCGGTGAGAGCATGCGCACCGGCGCTCCAGGGTATGCCGGCCCCCAACAGATTCGCGGCCTGCAGCGCAAAGCCGACAGGCAGAAACCAATAGCCCGCATGCAGCACCCAGAGCATGGGCTCGCCCAGGGTGCGCCACGGCTGCCAGGTGAGCCAGCGGGCCAGCGTCAGCGCCGCTGCCGCCAGCAGCACCGCCGCGAGCAGGGCGCTGCGTCCGCTCACGAGCCAGGCGATTGGTATCGTGGCGGTTGCCAGTGTCGCCGCCCAGGCGAGCCAGGGGCGTGGCGGGATGCGCACCGCCGCCAGCCGGCGCTCGGTGAAGAAGGGGATGACGCGACCGCCCATGAAAGTCAGCAGCAGGGCGACCAGCCAGACCGACAGGGTGAGCGCCGGGTAGGCGGCCCCCGGTGCGATCCCCAGCCAGTCCGCGTGAAACCCGGCGTTGAGGGCGGTAAAGGCCGCCAGCAGCGGCACGAACACGTAGTTGCGCCGGTTGCCCGCACGCCAGAGAACCCGCCCCAGGGCGAGGGCGAGCGCCGGCAGGAAGGCGAGGTCGAGCAGCGCCAGCGCCCACGCTGGCAGGAGGCCCGGCAGCAGGAAGCCGAGCCTGGCCGCGAGCCAGAGCAGGAACAGCGCCCCCAGCCCCCGGGGCCCGATGGGCCGAAGCCCGGTCCAGTTGCCCACGGCGGTGAGGCAGAAGCCGGCGATCACCGCGCTGGTGAAGCCGAAGAGCAGCTCGTGGGCGTGCCAGTACACCGGCACCATACCGGCCGGCAGCGGCACGTGTCCGGCGAGGAAGCCGACCCAGACCAGCAGCAGCACCGGCGCCAGACAGGCGGCACCGAGGAAGAAGGGCCGGAAGCCCACGGAGAAGAACGGCAGGGTGCAGACGTTTTTCATAGCGCTGGCAGCATGGACGCTCAGGGCGCCGCAGTGCCTTGATCTGGGGCAACTACTCCCCATCCCGGCGCAGCCGCTCCGGCGCGTGAATGGTGACCGCGCGGCCGCGCAGGCTGAGGATGCCGGCCTCGGTGAGCTGGGCGAAGCTGCGGGAGAGCGTCTCCGGGCTCACCGACAGCCGCGCCGCGATGGTCTGTTTCGGGACGGGCAGGGTCAGGGTGGTGCCGGCGGTCGCGCCCTCGGGCAGCAGCGCGAGCAGGTAGTCCGCCAGGCGCTCGCGGGCGCTGCGCAGGGTCAGCCGCTCGATCTCCGCGACGCGGGCGTGCAGATGCATGCTGAGATCCCCCAGCAGCTCCAGGCAGGCTGTGTTGTCGGCGGCGAGGATCTCGCGGTAGGCGGCATTGCCGACGGCAAGCAGGCGGGCGTCGGTGACCGCGGTGGCGTCCACCGGATAGCAGGCGATGTCCATGAACATCACCGCCTCGGCGAAGGCCTGTCCTGGGCCGAACAGCTCGATGATCTTCTCGTGGCCGGTGCGCGAAGTGCGCGAGAGCTTGATCTGACCCGCCTCCACCAGAAAGAAGCGCTCGCACGGGTCCCCCTGGTGGAACAGCGGCTCCCCGGCGGCTAGCGCGACCTCCCGGGTGGCGCCGGCGAGCTGCAGCCGCTGGGCGGCGGAGAGGGGGCGGAACAGCGCATGCCCTGCAAGCCGCGCGGCGATGCCCTCGCGGATATCATTCATTCTGCGGGGCTCGCGGTTGCCTAACCTCCTCGAGCCAGCGGCGGATGAACGCGGCCACCGATTCCGGCTGATCCAGGGCCAGCACCGGGAGCCGGGTATCGACCTGCTCCGGGCTGTCCGTGACCACGGCGAGGATGTGAGCGTCCCCGGGGTAGAGCGGCGGCTCACCCCGGGCGGCGCGCCAGACCTCGAGCTTGGGGATGGGCGCATGGCGGAACCCCTCTACCAGCACCAGGTCGTTCCGCTGCCGGTCCACCCGGGCCAGCTCCTCCTCCAGCACCGGATCGCGCGGCTCGGCACGCTCGACGATGCGCACGTGGCGCCGGGCGGAGGTGATCAGTACCTCACGGGCGCCGGCCTCACGCAGCCGATGGCTGTCCTTGCCGGGGTGGTCCACGTCGAAGCGGTGATGGGCGTGCTTGACCAGGGCAACCCGCAGCCCCGCCGCCGTGAGCCGTGGTATGACGGCGGCGAGCAGGGTCGTCTTGCCGGCGCCGCTCCAGCCGGCGATACCGAGGACAGGGGCTGGCTGTGCAGCGGAGGCCGGTTGCGCGGTCACGCTGGGTCCTGGGAATGGCGGCCGGGACAATCATGATGCCTGTGCGCTCTGCGGCGGGCCAGTGGGCGATGTCGGCCGGCTTCCACCTGGGCGGATGGGTTGCGCGCAGCATGGGTGCGCTCCCCCCGGGGGATTCGCGGCGGGGGCGCAGCTTCGACGCGTTGCGTGCCGGGACCGCCAGCGGACGAAAGCCCTGGGAGGCGCGCCCTCGCGCCGAAGCCGGCGGCCGCGGACAGATGGAAGCGCAGGCGGGCGAGGGGCCTGGACCCACCCGGCCTACTCGATGCCGTGCTGCACGGCCCACACGGCCGCCTCCACCCGCGAGCGCAGCCCCATCTTGCGCAGCAGATTGCGGACGTGGACCTTCACCGTGCCCTCGCTCACTTTCAGCTCACTGGCGATGCGCTTGTTGCTGAGGCCACGGGCAAGGCAGCCGAGCGCCGCTCGCTCCCGGGGTGTCAGCTGTTCCAGGCCCTCGCTGCCCGGATCGCGACCCTGCACGGCACGGGCGAGCACGCCGGTGAGGCGCTCGCTCAGCACCATCTCGCCCTCGGCAGCCTCGCGGATGCTCTCCTGCAGGGCCTCGGGTTCCATGTCCTTGAGCAGGTAGCCGTCGGCGCCCGCCCGTAGCGCCGCCACCACATGCTCGTCACTGTCGGAGACCGTGAGCACAACGATGCGGCACTGCACGCCGGCGCTGCGCAGGGCGCCGATGGCGGCAAGTCCGTCCATGCCGCGCATCCGCAGGTCCATCAGGATGAGGTCGGGCTCGTCGTTCTTCACCGCGGCCAGGGCCTGCTCGCCGTCGCTGGCCTCACCGGCGCAGGCGAGCCCCGGCGTGAGCTCGAGCAGCTGGCGTACTCCGCGGCGAAAGAGCGGATGGTCGTCGACGATGAGCACCGTGGTTGGCGTGCTCATGGGACGTCCTCCGTTTCACGGGTGGCCTGGGGCCGGAAGCACACCTGTACGCGGGTCCCGCCCTCCGGGCGCCGGGTGAGCTCGAGCCGGCCGCCGAGGGTCTCCGCCCGCTCGCGCATGATGACCAGGCCATAGTGATGATCGGGCTCACCAGCCGGCGGGCCGATACCATCGTCATCCACTGTCAGGCACAGCCGCCCCTGGGCGTCAGTGGCAAGGCGCACCTCGCAGTGTTTCGCTTCGGCATGCTGGGTAACGTTGGCCAGCGCCTCGCGGGCGATCTGCACGAGATGCAGCTCCTCGTTGGCGGTCAGCGGCGGCTCCGCGCCGGCATGATACAGCGACACGCGAACGCCACCACGCTCGGCACTGTCGCTGACTGCCGCCTCCAGGGCAGCACCGAGCCCGCCCTCGGTGAGCCGCAGACGGAAGGTGTCCAGGAGCTCGCGTAGCTGGCGGTAGGCATCGGCCAGGCCCGTGCGCAGCTCCTCCAGCACGGCCCGTGCCTCTTCCCTGCCGTCCTCCTCCAGCGCCGCCTGCATGCGAGTGGTCTGGATCCGCAGGTATGACAGCGACTGCGCCAGCGAGTCGTGCAGCTCGCGGGCGATGACGGCGCGCTCCTCCGCCAGGGCCAGCCGCCGGCGCTCGGCCTCGCGCTCCCGCTGCCCCAGGGCGCCGGCGAACTGTCCGGCGATGGACTCGGCGAGGCGGATCTGCCAGCCGGCGAGCGGTCGCCCGGGGGGGTGGGCGATGCGCAGCGTGCCGTAGCGGTGGCCGGCCTCGCTCAGCCGCAGATCGAAGACACCGCTCTCGCCGTGGGGCGGCGGCGGGCAGCTCGGTACCGCCGGGCCATTGCCCGCCAGCGGACCCGCGGCGACGAGCTGGCGGTAGGGCTGACGGTGGCCGGGCCGTGTCAGGCACAGGCTCGCCGGGCCAACGTCCAGCACCGCCGTCAGATGCTCCAGCACCTCCTGGAAGTCGGCGACGGCCGGTGCCTCGCGGCCGAGTCGCCGGGCACCCTCGTAGAGCAGCTGCAGCGCCCGATTGCTCTGGGTCAGCCGAGCGGTGCGGTCCGCTACCAGCGTCTCCAGGCGGTGGGTCATGCCCTGCAGGCTCTCGGCCATGCGGTTGAAGGTCATGGAGAGCAGGCCGATCTCGTCGTCCTCACGGTAGCGGGTGCGGGCCGCGAGATCGCCGGCACGAACCTGCTCCACGGCCGCGAGCAGCTGCCGCAGCGGGGGCAGGATCTGCGTGCTGAGGCGATACATGGCGTAGAACACCAGCGCCAGTGTCGCGAACAGAGCTATGCCCTGGAGCGTGCGCAGGAGCTGGATCTTGGCCTCCGCCTCGCGCTCGAGCCCGGTCACCAGCTCGTCCAC
This sequence comes from Spiribacter halobius, assembly GCF_020883455.1. NCBI lineage: Bacteria > Pseudomonadati > Pseudomonadota > Gammaproteobacteria > Chromatiales > Ectothiorhodospiraceae > Sediminicurvatus > Sediminicurvatus halobius. Next base: position 1,899,824 of record NZ_CP086615.1, read on the forward strand.
CCTGGCAACAAAGGGGCCGACCACCTCCAGGTAGTCGCGCACTGCCTGGCTGTCGCCGCTGCTGGCTCGCCGAGCCAGCGGCTCCAGTGCCAGGGACCACTGCACGGTGACCGTGCTGTAGGTGACGCGAACGGGGTGGCCGTCGGCGCCTGGCAGCACGCGGGTAAGCGCCGGTGCCTCCAGGTCGTCCCTGAAGCTGGCCAGGGCACCGTCGACCTCAGCCCTGGGAGCGCCCTGCTGCAACAGGCTGGCCAGCCGCCAGGCCTGCATGCGCAACGTCCCGGCATGGTTGATGGCGGCCGCATCTCCCGCCGCGGTCTGCGCCACGATCACCGAGGACAGCAGGCCCAGCAGCGCCAGCGCGACGATGGCCCCGAGCACCACCCCGAGCTGGGCGAGCAGGGATCGCTTCGGAGTCGGGTACGTGCTGGCAGCCATGCGCCGAGACTCTCATCCAATGGCTGGCCGGTGTCTACCTAAAAAGAGGTAGGCAGTTGATATCCTTGGAACATCTCCAGGGTGACCTTGATCCGCATCAAGGTTATCCCGCTGACCCTCCGTAGCCTCGGCTCCAACGACAAAGCCATTGGCAACCGGAGGGCGTCATGTCTCAACCACCAGAGGGCGTACAACGCCCCGAGCAATACCGGGCACTGACCCTGAGCACCGTCGCCTTCACCGTCTGCTTCGCGGTGTGGACGATCTTCTCGATCATCGGTGTGCGCATCCAGCAGGATCTGGGCCTCTCCGAGACTCAGTTCGGCCTCCTGGTGGCCACACCGGTGCTCACCGGCTCCATCAGCCGCATCTTTCTCGGCATCTGGACGGAGCAGTTCGGCGGCCGGCTCGTGTTCACCATCCAGATGCTGCTCACGGCCCTCTGCGTGTATCTGCTCTCGTTCGTGCAGACCTACGAGCTTTTCCTGCTCGCCGCGCTGGGCGTGGGGCTTGCCGGCGGCTCGTTCATCGTCGGCATCGCCTACACGTCGGCCTGGTTCGAGAAAGAGAAGCAAGGCACGGCCCTCGGCATCTTCGGCGCCGGCAACGTGGGCGCGGCAGTGACCAACTTCGGCGCACCGTTCCTGCTGGTGGCGCTCGGCTGGGAGCAGACCGCCGTCGTCTACGCGACGGTGCTCGCCATCATGGCCGTAGTGTTCTTCATCTTCTCCAAGGAGGATCCGGCCACCGCGCGGCGCAAGCGCGAGGGCCGCAAGCCGAACAGCGCCCTGATGCAGCTCGAGCCGCTGAAGTACCTGCAGGTCTGGCGCTTCTCGCTGTACTACTTCTTCGTCTTCGGGGCGTTCGTGGCGCTGGCGTCCTACCTGCCGCGCTACTACGTCGGCGCCTACGGCGTGGATATCGCGCTGGCCGGCACCTTCGCCGCGCTCTACTCGCTGCCCGGCAGCGTCTTCCGGGCCCTGGGCGGCTGGCTGTCCGACGTCTACGGCGCCCGGGCGGTGATGTACTGGACCTTCATCGCCTCGCTGGTCTGCCTGTTCTTCCTCTCCTATCCGGAGACCCGCTACGTGGTCCAGGGCAAGGACGGGCCCATCGAGTTCAGCATGGCGTTACCGCTGTGGGGGGCGGTGCTGTTCACCGTGGTGCTCGGCTTCTTCATGTCGCTGGGCAAGGCCGCCGTCTACAAGCACATCCCCGTGTACTACCCGAACCACGTGGGTTCGGTGGGCGGCCTGGTCGGCATGATCGGCGGCCTCGGGGGCTTCTTCCTGCCCATCGCCTTCGGGATGGTGCTCGATTTCACCGGCATCTGGACCAGCTCCTACATGGTGCTGTTCGTGCTGGTGGCTGTCTCGCTCACCTGGATGCACTTCGCCATCCGGCGCATGGAGCGGCGCAAGTTCCCGGGCCTGGAGAGCGAGGAGAGCTTCCGTTACCTGCCGGAGATCCAGGACCTCCCCGGCACCGCCCGGCCGCCCGAGCGGGCGACCGGTCCCCAGTCACAACCCCAGGGCAGCGGCGCCTGACGGCGCCCCCCGCTACGGATTCCCGGGAGGAACCTGACCATGGCTACCATCGCCACCCCTGGCAACAGACACCTGATCACGGACTGGCGTCCCGAGGATGCCGAGTTCTGGGAGAGCTACGGCAAGCGGGTTGCCACCCGCAACCTCTGGATCTCCATCCCCTGCCTGCTGCTGGCCTTCTCGGTGTGGATGGTGTTCAGCGCCGTCGCCGTGCGCCTCAACAGCATCGGCTTCACCTTCACCGACAACCAGCTGTTCTGGCTCGCCGCGCTGCCCGGGCTCTCCGGAGCGACGCTGCGCATCTTCTACAGCTTCATGGTGCCGATCTTCGGCGGCCGGCGCTGGACGGTGATCAGCACCGCCTCGCTGGTGATCCCGGCGCTGGGCATGGGGCTGGCGGTGCAGAGCCCGGACACGCCCTACTGGGTGTTCATCGTCCTCGCGCTGCTTTGCGGCTTCGGCGGCGGCAACTTCGCCTCCAGCATGGCCAACATCAGCTTCTTCTACCCGAAGAGCCAGCAGGGCACGGCCCTTGGGCTGAACGCCGGGCTCGGCAACCTGGGCGTGTCGGTGATGCAGTTCGTGGTGCCGGCGGTGATCACCACCGGCGCCTTCGCCGCCGTGTTCGGCGGGCCCCAGGAGCTCTCCGACGGCGGGCGCCTGTGGCTGCAGAACGCCGGCTTCATTTGGGTGCCGTTCATCCTGCTGTTCACGGTGCTCGCCTGGTTCGGGATGAACGATCTTGCCACCGCGCAGGCCTCGTTCCGGGATCAGGCCGTCATCTTCAAGCGCAAGCACCAGTGGCTGATGACCTATCTCTACATCGCCACCTTCGGCAGCTTCATCGGCTACTCGGCGGGCTTCCCACTGCTGATCAAGACCCAGTTCCCGGACGTGGACCCGCTCCAGTACGCCTTCCTCGGGCCGATGGTGGGCGCGCTCATCCGCCCGGTCGGCGGCTGGATGTCCGACAAACTGGGCGGTGCCCGGGTCACTTTCTGGAACTTCGTGGTGATGATTGCAGCGGTCTTCGGTGTGGTCTATTTCCTGCCGGTGCTGGGCACGGAGGGCAATTTCTGGGGCTTCTTCGGCATGTTCATGCTGCTGTTCATCACAACCGGCGTGGGCAACGGCTCCACCTTCCGGATGATCCCGGTGATCTTCCGCAACATCCACGAGCGCGGTGCCGAGGGGCAGGGCGAGGAGGCCCGGCTCGCCGCCATCAAGGCCGCCAACAAGGAGTCCGCGGCGACGCTGGGGTTCAGCTCGGCGATCGCCGCCTACGGCGCGTTCTTCATCCCCAAGGCGTACGGCACCTCCATCGCCGTGACCGGCGGGCCGACGGCGGCGCTGTATGCCTTCGCCATCTACTACCTGACGTGCATCGCCGTGACCTGGTGGTTCTACCACCGCCGCGGCGCGGAGGCGCCGTGCTGAGCGCGCGGCGCGACCCATTCGCCGGGGCGGCGGCCTGCCGCCCCGGCCTCGTGGCAACCAGCGGAGCGAGAGAGCGATGAGCCACTTCCTCGACAGACTCACCTTCTTCAAGCGGGTGCAGGACACCTTCTCCGGCGATCTGGGGCAGACCACCCTGGAGGACCGCTCCTGGGAGAAGGCCTACCGCCAGCGCTGGCAGCACGACAAGATCGTGCGCTCCACCCACGGCGTGAACTGCACCGGGGCCTGCTCCTGGAAGATCTACGTCAAGGACGGCCTGGTCACCTGGGAGACCCAGCAGACCGACTACCCGCGCACGCGGCCCGGTCTGCCCAATCACGAGCCCCGGGGCTGCGCCCGCGGTGCGAGCTACTCCTGGTACATGTACAGCGCCAACCGCCTGAAGTACCCGATGGTGCGCGGGCGGCTGCTGCGGCTGTGGCGCGAGGCGCGCAAGGTCCACGACGACCCGGTGGCCGCCTGGGAGTCCATCGTCTCCATCCCCGAGAAGGCCGACGAGTACAAGCGCAAGCGCGGGCTGGGCGGCCTGGTGCGGGCGGACTGGGACGAGGTCGAGGAGATGATCGCCGCGGCCAATGTCTACACAGCCCGCGACTACGGGCCGGACCGCATCATCGGCTTCTCGCCGATCCCGGCCATGTCCATGGTCTCCTACGCCGCGGGTGCGCGTTACCTGTCCCTGATCGGCGGGGCCTGCCTGTCTTTCTACGACTGGTACTGCGACCTGCCCCCGAGCTCGCCCATGACCTGGGGCGAGCAGACGGACGTCCCCGAGTCGGCGGACTGGTACAACGCCAAGTTCCTGATGATGTGGGGCTCCAACGTGCCGCAGACGCGCACGCCGGACGCCCACTTCATGACCGAGGCGCGCTACAACGGCACCAAGACCGTGGTGGTCTCCCCCGACTACGCGGAGGCCACCAAGTTCGGCGACCTGTGGCTGTCGCCGAAGCAGGGCACGGACGCCGCCCTCGGCATGGCCCTCGGGCACGTGATCCTCAAGGAGTTCCACGTCGACCGCCAGGAGCCCTACTTCACCGACTACTGCCGGCGCTACACGGACATGCCGCTGCTGGTGGAGCTGGAGGAGACCCCGCGCGGTACCGCCCCCGGGCGCTTCCTGCGCGCCAGCGACCTGGAGGACGGCGCCGGGCAGAAGCAGCACACCGAGTGGAAGACCCTCGGCATCGACGGCAAGTCCGGCGACATCGTCTGCCCGCGGGGCTCGATCGGCTTCCGCTGGGACGAGAGCGGGCGCTGGAACCTGGAGCAGAAGGAGGGCGGCGGCAAGGGCCGCAACGTCGAGCTGGTGCTCTCGCTGGCCGACGGCCACGACGAGCTCGCCACCGTGGCCTTCCCCTACTTCGGTGGCATCGAGCACGAGTACTTCACCGCCAACGAGCAGCAGGACGTGCTCGAGCGCAAGGTGCCGGTGCGCCGGCTCACGCTGGCCGACGGCCGCGAGGTGAAGGTGGCCACGGTGTTCGACCTCATGGCCGCCCACTACGGCGTCGACCGCGGCTTCGAGGGTGACGACGTCCCCAAGTCCTACGAGGACGACAAGCCCTATACGCCGGCCTGGCAGGAGCGCATCACCAGCGTGCCGGCGGAGCACGTGATCCGGGTGGCCCGGGAGTTCGCCGACAACGCCGCGAAGACCAACGGCAAGTCCATGGTCATCCTCGGCGCCGGTCTGAACCACTGGTACCACATGGACATGAACTACCGCGCCATCATCAACATGCTGGTGATGTGCGGCTGCATCGGCCAGAGCGGGGGCGGCTGGGCCCACTACGTCGGCCAGGAGAAGCTGCGCCCGCAGACCGGCTGGCTGCCGGTGGCCTTCGCCCTGGACTGGGCGCGCCCGCCACGGCACATGAACGGCACCTCCTTCTGGTACGCGCACTCCGATCAGTGGCGCTACGAGAAGCTCGAGGTCTCCGAGATCCTCTCGCCGCTGGCCGATCCCAAGGACTGGGGCGGCAGCATGATCGACTACAACGTCCGCGCCGAGCGCATGGGCTGGCTGCCCTCGGCTCCCCAGCTTGGACGCAACCCGCTGCAGGTCGCCCGGGACGCCGCGGCTGCGGGCATGGAGCCGAAGGACTACGTGGTCGAGCAGCTCAAGAGCGGCGAGCTGCGCATGGCCTGCGAGGACCCGGACAACCCGGCCAATTTTCCGCGCAACCTCTTCATCTGGCGCTCAAACCTGCTCGGCTCGAGCGGCAAGGGTCACGAGTACCTGCTCAAGCACCTGCTCGGCACCGACGATGGCGTCCAGGAGCAGGACCTCGGCGACGAGGGCTTCCAGCGTGCCGAGGAGGTGGTCTGGCGGGACGAGGCCCCCCGCGGCAAGCTCGATCTGCTGGTGACCCTGGACTTCCGCATGTCCACCACCTGCCTGTACTCGGACATCGTCCTGCCGACGGCGACCTGGTACGAGAAGAACGACCTCAACACCTCGGACATGCACCCGTTCATCCACCCGCTCTCCGAGGCCACCGATCCGGCCTGGGAGGCGCGCAGCGACTGGGACATCTTCAAGGGTCTCGCGCGCAAGTTCTCGGAGGTGGTGCCGGGGCATCTCGGGGTGGAGAAGGACGTGGTCACCGTGCCGCTGCTCCACGACACCCCGGGGGAGCTCGGTCAGCCCTTCGACGTCAAGGACTGGAAGCGGGGCGAGTGCGATCCGGTGCCGGGCAAGACCATGCCCAACCTGGTCGTCGTGGAGCGGGACTATCCCAACACCTACGAGCGCTTCACCAGCGTCGGGCCGTTGCTGGACAAGCTTGGCAACGGCGGCAAGGGCATCAGCTGGAACACCGAGTCGGAGGTGGACTACCTCGGCCGGCTGCACGGGCGCCACAACGGCAACGGCAGCGATGCGCGTCCGAGCATGGACACGGCCACCCAGGCCGCGGACACCATCATGTCCCTCGCCCCGGAGACCAACGGCCATGTGGCGGTCAAGGCGTGGGAGGCGCTCGGCAGGTTCACCGGGCGCGATCACCGGCACCTGGCCCTGTCCAAGGAGCACGAGCACATCGGTTTCCGCGACATTGTCGCCCAGCCGCGCAAGATCATCTCCTCGCCCACCTGGTCGGGCATCGAGTCGGAGGAGGTCTGCTACAACGCCGGCTGGACCAACGTCCACGAGCTGATCCCCTGGCGCACCCTCACCGGGCGCCAGCAGTTCTACCAGGACCACTCCTGGATGCGGGCCTTCGGCGAGGGCTTCGTGAGCTACCGCCCGCCGGTGAACACCAAGACCTGGAAGCAGCTCGAGGGCCGGCGCTCCAACGGCAATCCGGAGCTGGTGCTGAACTGGATCACCCCGCATCAGAAGTGGGGCATCCACAGCACCTACAGCGACAACCTGCTGATGCTCACGCTCTCGCGGGGCGGGCCCTGCATCTGGATCTCGGAGGTGGACGCGAAGAAGGCCGGCATTGAGGACAACGACTGGATCGAGGTCTTCAACGTCAACGGCGCGGTGGTGGCCCGGGCGGTGGTTTCCCAGCGCGTCCGCGAGGGCATGGCGATGATGTACCACGCCCAGGAGCGGATCGTGAACACGCCCGGATCCGAGATCACCGGCAAACGCGGCGGCATCCACAACTCCGTCACCCGGGCGGTGCTCAAGCCGACCCACATGATCGGCGGCTATGCCCAGCTCTCCTACGGCTTCAACTACTACGGGACGGTGGGCTCCAACCGCGACGAGTTCGTGGTGGCCCGCAAGATGTCCCGGGTCGACTGGCTGGAGGGCGATGACGAAAGCATCCTGGCACAGGAGTACACGCGATGAAGGTCCGCGCGCAGATCGGCAAGGTCCTCAACCTCGACAAGTGCATCGGCTGCCACACCTGCTCGGTGACGTGCAAGAACGTCTGGACCTCGCGGGAGGGCATGGAATACGCCTGGTTCAACAACGTCGAGAGCAAGCCCGGCATCGGCTACCCCAAGGACTGGGAGAACCAGGCCCGCTGGCGTGGCGGCTGGGAGCGCACCGGCAACGGCAAGGGCACGCTGCGCCCGAAGCAGGGCGGCAAGTGGCGGCTGCTCGCCAACATCTTCGCCAACCCGCACCTGCCGGAGATCGACGACTACTACGAGCCCTTCAACTACGACTATCAGCGCCTGCACACCGCTCCCGAGTCCAAGGCGCAGCCCACGGCGAAGCCCTACTCGGCCATCACCGGGCTGCCCATGGACAAGATCGAGTGGGGCCCGAACTGGGAGGAGATCCTCGGCGGCGAGTTCGAGAAGCGCTCCCAGGACTACAACTTCCAGCAGGTGCAGAAGGAGATCTACGGGCAGTTCGAGAACACCTTCCTCATGTACCTGCCGCGGCTCTGCGAGCACTGCCTCAACCCCACGTGCGTCGCGAGCTGCCCGAGTGGGGCAATCTACAAGCGTGAGGAGGACGGCATCGTCCTGATCGACCAGGACAAGTGCCGCGGCTGGCGGATGTGCATCTCCGGCTGCCCGTACAAGAAGATCTACTACAACTGGCAGTCCGGAAAGTCCGAGAAGTGCACCTTCTGCTACCCGCGGATCGAGGCGGGTCAGCCGACGGTGTGCTCGGAGACCTGTGTCGGCCGCATCCGCTACCTGGGTGTGCTGCTCTATGACGCCGACGCCATCGCCGAAGCGGCCGCCACCCCCAACGAGCAGGACCTCTACGAGGCGCAGCTGCGGGTATTCCTCGACCCCAACGACCCGGAGGTCATCGCCCAGGCCCGCAAGGACGGCGTGCCGGACTCCTGGCTGGAGGCGGCCAAGGTCTCGCCGGTGTGGAAGATGGCCATGGACTGGAAGGTGGCCTTCCCGCTGCACCCCGAGTACCGGACGCTGCCCATGGTCTGGTACGTGCCGCCGCTCTCGCCCATTCAGTCGGCGGCGGATGCGGGCAACGTCGGCATGGACGGGCTCATCCCGGACGTGAAGTCCCTGCGCATCCCGCTCAAGTACCTCGCCAACATGCTCACCGCCGGCGACGAGCGCCCCGTCGCCCACGCCCTGGAGCGCATGCTCGCCATGCGCGTGTACAAGCGCGGGCAGACCGTGGACGGCGTCGAGCACACCGAGGTGCTGGAGAACGTGGGCCTGACCCCGGCGCAGCTTGAGGACATGTACCGCATCATGGCGCTCGCCGACTACGAGGACCGCTTCGTCATCCCCACGGCGCACCGCGAGCTCTCCACCGAGGATCCGTACGGGGATCGCAGCGGCTGCGGCTTCAGCTTCGGCGACGGCTGCAACACCACCGGTGTCACCAGCCCGAACCTGTTCGGCTCGAAGAGCCCGCGCAAGCGGAAGTTCCCCAACCGCGACGAGCTGCTGGCCCGCGCGAAGCAGGTCTCGTGAGGAGGGCAGGGTCATGCATACGTTCAAGGTGATCGGCCTGCTGCTGCACTACCCGGACGAGCAGCTCGTGGCCCATACCCGCGAGCTCGGCGAGGCCCTCGATGTGGAGGGCCTGGTGGCCGGCCGCTGCCGGGAGGGCTTCGAGCGGCTGCTGGAGCGGCTGCGCGCCCGGGATCTGCTCGATCTGCAGGCGGAGTACGTGGAGACCTTCGACCGCGGCCGGGCCCGGTCGCTGCATCTCTTCGAACATGTGCACGGCGAGTCGCGGGACCGCGGCCAGGCCATGGTGGACCTGCAGCAGGTATACCGGGAGAACGGCTTCCAGATCGCGAGCCGGGAGCTGCCCGACTACCTGCCGCTGTTCCTCGAGTTCCTGTCGACGCTGGAGCTGGAGGCCGCGGCGGCCTGGCTGGAGGAGACCGGGCCACTGCTCGCCGTCCTCCACGCCCGGCTCGCCGAGGACGGCAACCCGTACGCGGTGGTCTTCGAGCCGCTGCTGGCGCTCGCCGGCTGTGAGCCGGAGGACGCCGAGCTGCGGGCGCGGGTGGCGGCGCAGCCGCCGGACAACACGGCCGAGGCGCTGGACCGGGTCTGGATGGAAGAGCCGGTGACCTTCGGACCCGAGGGCGGCTGCCCCTCGGCCCGGCCCCAGCGCAAGACCACGCCCATCCAGTGGGCGGAGCGCCGCCAGCAGGCCCGCTGAGGCGGGCCGGCGCGCGGTAACGATTGAGCTGATCCACAGGCGGAGATCCCGACCATGGAATTCCTGAACAACCTTCTCTTCGGCTACTTCCCGTACGTCGCCGGAACCGTGTTCCTCGCCGGGAGCCTGGTGCGCTTCGACATGAGCCAGTACACCTGGAAGACCAACACCAGCCAGCTGCTGGACTCCAGCCGGCGCTTCCAGATCGCCAACAACCTGTTCCACGCCGGGATGATCCTGCTCTTTTTCGGGCACTTCTTCGGCATGCTGACCCCGCCGGCGGTCTACCACGCCATCGGCATCAGCACCTCGTTCAAGCAGGTGGCCTCGATGACGGCGGGTGGCCTGTTCGGCATTCTGGCGCTGGTCGGTGGAGCCTTCCTGCTGCACCGGCGGCTGACCAACCCACGGGTGCGGCGCACGAGCTCCCAGGGCGACGTGTTCATCCTGGTGCTGCTCTACGTCCAGCTCATCCTCGGCATGGGCACGATCTTCGTCTCCGTGGACCATCTGGACGGCTCGACCATGCTGCTGCTCACCGGCTGGGCGCAGAAGATCGTGACCTTCCAGCCGGGCGCGGCGGAGATGATTGCGGGCGTGCACTGGATCTACAAGCTGCACATCTTCCTGGGGCTGGTGGTGTTCCTGGTGTTCCCGTTCACCCGGCTCGTGCACATCTGGAGCGTGCCCTACACCTACATCGCGCGTCGCTACCAGATCGTGCGCCAGCGCAGCGCGTGAGCGGGAGCCGTCGCACCCCTGCCGTGCACGCCCTACCCCTTGCGTAGGTCGTGCACGGCCAAGGGCCGTGTGCGACATCCCGCCCGGGAATACCGCCGGCAATGAGGACCGAGGCCGCCATGCCCATTACCGTCAATGGCGTCGAGATCAGTGACCACGCCGTCAACGTCGAGTCCGCCCACTACGAGGGCGGGGACATCCGCGAGCGCCAGCACCAGGCCGCCGTGGCCCTGGTGGTGCGCGAGCTGCTGCGCCAGCGGGCCGACGAGCTCGGCCTGCCGCAAGAGGAGGACGAGGAGCGGCGCCTGGATGCGCTGCTTGCCGAGGACGCGCCCGTGCCCACCGCCGACGAGGCGGCCTGCCGCGCCTACTACGACAAGAACCCGGAGCGCTTCACCACCTCGCCGGTGCTGGTGGCGCGTCATATCCTGCTGCCCGCCCACCCGGACGACCTGGAGGAGCAGGACCGCCAGCGCGACCTGGCCGAGCGCCTGATCGCCAGCCTGCAGACGGACCCCGAGGCCTTCCCGGCGCTCGCCCGGGAGCACTCCGCCTGCCCGTCGCGGGAGGAGGGCGGCTACCTCGGCCAGCTCGAGCGCGGCTCCACCGTGCCCGAGCTCGACGAGGTGCTGCTGCGCCAGCCCGAGGGCCTGTGCACCCGGCCGCTCGGCAGCCGTTATGGCTGGCACGTGGTAGAGGTGCTGCAGCGCGCCGAGGGCCGCCAGCAGCCCTACGACGCGGTGCGCGCACGGATCGCGGAGTACCTCACCGAGCGCACGCGGCGGCGGGCGATACGCCAGTACATCGCGGTGCTGGCGGGGGCAGCGGAGATCGAGGGCATCGAGCTGGAGACAGCGGACTCGCCCCTGGTGCAGTGACGGGCTGGGAGTCTCCGCCGTACCGGGGTGCACGCCCCGGCAGGGCGCCCCGGCTGCCCGCCGTTTACCTGCCCAGGCGATGGCCGGGGAGTGGTTCGAGGCATTCCGGTGCTACCCTATGGCGCGTCTTCAGTCGCGCCATCAGGAGGGGGGAATGCCGCAACCGATCCACCGAGTCACCTTTTTCCAGGGGTTTCTGCGCAACCCGAAGCAGGTGGGCTCGATCATCCCCAGCTCCCGCTTCCTCGAGCGGCGCATCGTGCGCACCACCGCCGCCAGTAGCGCAAGAACGCTCGTGGAGCTCGGCCCGGGTACCGGCGGGACCACCCGTGCCGTGCTCGACGCCATGCCTGCGGACTCACGTCTGCTGGCCATCGAGGCGAATGCCGAGTTCGCCCGCGTGCTCGAGGAGTTCGACGATCCGCGACTGATCCCGCACCACGGCAGCGCCGAGGACATCGCCGACATCCTGCGCGAGCACGAGCTGCCCGCTCCGGAGGTGGTCTTCTCCGGGATCCCGTTCTCCACCATGCCGAAGGCGGTTGGGCAGGGCATTATCCGCGCCGTCTGGGATTCCCTCGCCGAGGGTGGCCGCTTCGTCGCCTATCAGTTCCGCGACCAGGTCATGGTGCTGGGCCGCGAGCTGCTGGGGGACCCGGAAGTGGAGCTCGAGCTGCTCAACGTCCCGCCCATGCACTTCTACAGCTGGCACAAGCCGAACGGCGCCGCCGGCAACGGCCACGCCGTGTGAGCTGAGCCGAGGGCGTCCAGGCCCTGGCGCGAGGGGAGGAGACCGAGGCATGGGGGCCACGCGCGAGCTCGGCCGGTTCGACTACATCATCGTCGGCGCCGGCACGGCTGGCTGCCTGCTGGCCAACCGCCTCAGCGCCAACCCGCAGAACCAGGTACTGCTGCTGGAGGCGGGCGGCGCGGATCGCTACCTCTGGATCCACATCCCCGTGGGCTACCTCTACACCATGAACAACCCGCGCACCGACTGGTGCCTGCGCACCGAGCCCGATCCCGGGCTCAACGGCCGCAGCCTCGGTTATCCGCGCGGGCGGGTGCTCGGCGGTAGCAGCGCCATCAACGGCATGATCTACATGCGCGGCCAGGCCCAGGACTACGATCACTGGCGCGACCTCGGCAATCCCGGCTGGGGCTGGGAGGAAGTGCTGCCCTACTTCCTGCGCCATGAGGATCACGCCTTCATTCACAACGAGTGGCATGCCCAGGGCGGCGAGTGGCGCGTGGAGCGACAGCGCCTCTCCTGGGAGATCCTCGAGGCCTTCCGGGATGCCGCCGAACAAGTGGGCATCCCCAGGACCGACGACTTCAATACCGGCGACAACAACGGCTGCGGCTACTTCCACGTCAATCAGCGCCGCGGCGTCCGGGTGAGCGCGGCCAGGGCGTTTCTCCACCCCGTTCGCCGCCGCCGCAATCTCACCGTCGTTACCGGCGCCCAGGCAGAGTGGCTGGAGCTGGCCGAGGGGCGCGTGCGCGCGATTCGCTTGCGCCGAGACGGCGAGCGGCAGCGGGCCGAGGCCAACGCCGAGATCCTGCTGGCCTCCGGCTCCGTCGGCTCACCCTGCCTGCTGCAGGCATCGGGCATCGGCCCCGGGGAGACGCTGCAGCGCCTCGGCATCGAGGTGGCGCGTGCGCTGCCTGGCGTGGGCGAGAATCTGCAGGATCACCTGCAGATCCGCACCGTGTTCCGGGTTCAGAACACGGTCACCCTCAATCAGCGGGTGAACAGCCTCTGGGGCCGCATCGCCATGGGCATGGAGTACGCCCTGCGCCGTTCCGGCCCGCTGTCCATGGCCCCGAGCCAGCTCGGCTGCTTCACCTACAGCGACGACCGCGAGACCCGGCCGAACCTCCAGTACCACGTGCAGCCGCTGAGCACGGACAAGCTTGGCGACCCGCTGCATCCGTTCCCGGCGCTCACCGCCTCGGTCTGCAACCTGCGCCCCGAGAGCCGGGGTCGCGTGGTGCTGCGCGACCCCGATCCGCGCAGCGCACCGAGCATCTTCACGAACTATCTCAGCACCGAGCGCGACCGCGAGGTGGCGGCGAGCGCCATCCGTGTCACCCGCCACATCCTCGCCGCCCCGGCGCTGCAGGCTTTCTCCCCGGACGAGCTGCTCCCGGGCGCTGGGGTGCAGAGCGACGACGAGCTGGCAAAGGCCGCCGGCGACATCGGAACCACCATCTTCCACCCGGTCGGCACCTGCCGCATGGGCCCGGCGAGCGAGCCGGACGCGGTGGTCGACCCCCGCCTGCGCGTCCACGGCGTCCCCGGCCTGAGAGTGGTGGACGCCTCGGTGATGCCCACCATCACCTCCGGCAACACCAACTCCCCCACCCTCATGATCGCCGAGAAGGCCGCCGAGATGATCCTGGAGGACAATCGGTAGGCAGCGGTTCAGCGAAGCCCCCGATTAAACACAACGACACAACGGACACAACGGAACACAATGCCAGGAAGTTATCTTTCAGCGCAGTAAGAAACCTCTTCCGATGTGATTCGTTGTGTCCGTTGTGTCGTTGTGTTGAACAGCAAGGCCCGAATCGCTTGCCGGCGGCGCACAGGAATCGTTCGATTACCCGCGAGCCCGGCGGTTGCCGGAGCCGCCGGTGGGGGGTGGGGTCCAGACATTGCGGATGGGCTGGCGGGCGCGCTCGGGGACGTCGCGGGAGAACTTCAAGCGCCGCGCGCTGCGCAGGCCCACGCCGCGCACCGTGCCGCTGCGGATGTCGTAGAGCCGGGCGATGTCGTCGCAGGCGTCGACGAAGCCCGGGGGTGGCTGGCCGCGCCGCCGCCGGGCACGACCGTTGTCGAACTCCACCTCGAACTGCGTCGTCCCGCCGAGCATTCCGGTCCCCTGGCTGCTGCCCGCATGATACCGCCTCGGCCCGCCGAGCGGCAGGCGCGACCCTGCTGGGCGGATGCGCACCGCGACGGCCTGCAGGCAAAACCGGTGCCGGGCCGTGCCCGTCAGCGCGTGTGGGGGGCGCCCGCCAGGGCACCCTTCACACACGCTCCGTTCAGCCGGTCAGCCGGAGCCGAGCTCCGCCCTGGTCAACGTGACGTTGGTGCCGGCCAGGGCACGCGAGACCGGACAGAAGCCCTTGGCCTCCTCCGCGATGCGCTCGAACTCGGCCGCATCGATGCCTTCGACCCGGCCGCTGACGCTGAGCTCGGAGCCAGTGATGGTCGGGCGGCCATCCACCTCGTCGATGGTGACCTCCGCCTGCGCATCGATGCGCTCGACCCGGTAGCCCTTCTGGCCGAGCAACAGGGAGAACGCCATCGCATAGCAGGAGGCGTGGGAGGCACCAATGAGCTCCTCCGGGTTGGAGCCGTCGCCGTCTTCGAAACGGGACGGGAACGAGTACGCCGCCGACAGCGCCCCGGACTGGGTCGTCACCTCGCCGGTGCCACCGGGAACCGCCCCGTGCCATGTCGCCTTGCCGTTTCTCGTAGGCATTGTCGATCCTCCTGTTTGAAGAAGTATTATGGTTACATCAATAGTCCCGAATTGCCACAGGCGCCGGCAGCCTCAGCGTCAGCGCCAGCGTGGCGGCGACATAGGCGAGAATCGGCCAGAGCGCGGCCGTGGGGCGCCCGAGGGCGTCGGCCAGGGCGCCCCCGAGTAGCGGGACCAGGAAGGCAATGCTGTAGCCCACGGTGAACATGCCGGCGGAGAGTGCCGCGGTGCCGTCATTGCCCGCATAGAGCGGTGGCAGTGCCACCAGCAGTATCAGCAGCACCCCGGAGCAGAAGCCCACCAGCGCCGCGGCGCTCAGCCCCGCCCAGCCCGGCAGCACGAGGAAGCCCGCGAGACCGATGCCGCCGAATACGGAGAGCCAAAGCAAGGGTTGCGGCCGGCCCACCCAGTGCCGGGCGACCCGCAGCATCAGCAGCGAGGAGGCGACCTGGCTGCCGTTCAGCATGATCAGCCCGGTGGCCAGCCAGTCGGTTTCGCCACGTCCGCCGAGCACGGAGCCGAGATAGGCGTTGGTGCCGAAGAACAGGCAGGCGGTGGCGCCGAGCAGGGCACCGAGGCGCCAGACCAGCGGATCGCGCCAGCGCGGCATCCAGGCGCCGCCACTGGGGCCGGGGTGGTCATCGTCCCGGCGCAGCAGCAGACCGGCGGCCAGCAGCACTGCAGGCGCCGACCAGGCCACCAGCACGAGGCGCCAGTCATCGCCGAGCAGCGGCATGAGCACGGGGAGGGTGAGCCCGGCGCCCGCAATCTCGCCGAGGAGCATGCCGTTCATGTAGACGGCGGTGCCCAGTGCAATGCGCTCCGGGCACCAGCGGGTGAGCAGGGTAGGCAGGCCCGGCTGCAGGGTGGCGACACCGAGCCCCATGACCGCGGTGGCGGTGAACAGTGTCAGCGCCCCCGGTGCGAGGCTGCGCGCGGCCGAGCCCAGCGCGATCACCAGCAGGGCCAGCGCCACGGCCCGGCGGGGGCCGAGTCGCGCGATCACGAAGGCCGCGGCCACGGAGGCCAGCGCCAGGGCCAGTACCGGAATCGTCGTGAGGGCGCCGGTGCCGGCCTGGCTGAGCCCCAGATCCGCGGCCATGCGCGGCGCCAGCGGCGGCGCCACGAGCACCGTCAGCCGGAGGTAGAGCCCCGCACACCAGAGCAGAACGAGTGCGACGGGCAGGCTGGGTGCGGTGCGTGACTCGGTCATTGGCTCCCCCCGGGGCAGGGCGCGCAGTGTCGGCCCTCCGCGGGGCGCCCGGCAAGCACCGTACTCGACAGTCCCGGACGGGCGCGTCACCCTGTCGCCCATACTCGGCACGGGACCACGGTTCATGACCCCGGTACGGCTCGAAGCGCACACCGGTGCCTCCCTCGAGGCGCACCTGGACACCCTCGCTGCCCTGCGGATCCGGGTGTTCCGGGATTTCCCCTACCTGTATGCGGGTGACGCCGACTACGAGCGGCGCTATCTGCGTACCTATGCCGAGGCCCAGGGCGCGGTGGTGGTGCTGGCGCTTGCCGGCGATCGGGCGGTGGGGGCGGCCACCGGCATGCCGCTGGCGGAGGAGACGGAGAACCTGCGCGCGCCGTTCCGGTCCGCCGGCTTCGATCCCGCTCAGGTATTCTACTTTGGCGAGTCGGTGCTGGAGCCGGCGTGGCGCGGGCAGGGCATCGGCGTGTCGTTCTTCGACGCCCGCGAGGCCCATGCCCGCGGTCTCGGTGGCTTCCAGTGGACCGCGTTCTGTGCGGTGGAGCGCCCGGCGGATCATCCCCGACGGCCGCCGGGCTACACGCCGCTGGATGGCTTCTGGCGGCGCCGCGGCTACCGCCGGCGCGACGATCTGCGTGCGCGCATGGCCTGGCGGGATCTCGACCACAGCGAGGAGACGGACAAGCCCATGGTGTTCTGGCTGAAGGCCCTGCAGCCGTGAGCGGGCGCTGGCGCATCGCGGCGGCCCAGTACGACATCCGCCGCCCCGCGGATTGGGATGGCTACGTCCGGCGCATCGGTGACTGGGTGACCGAGGCGGCCGACGCCGATGCGAGCCTGCTGGTCTTCCCCGAGTACGGGGGGCTGGAGCTGGCCGGCCTGGATGAGCGGGAGGCGCTGACAGCGGCGGACGGCTTCGCCGTGGTGCACGAGCACCTGGCGGCGTTCAAGGCGCTGTTCCACGACCTCGCCCGCGGACATGGACTGCATATCCTCGCCCCCAGCGTGCCGGTGCGGGCCCGCGGCGGGCGCTACCGCAACCGCGCCATGCTCTTCGGCCCCCACGGCCGGCTCGGCTGGCAGGACAAGCTGCGCCTCACCCGCTTCGAGACAAGCCTTGACCTCCTCGAGCCGGGCGAAGGGCTGACCCGCTTCGCCACCGCGCTCGGCGGCCTCGGCATCATCACCTGCTATGACAGCGAGTTTCCGGACGTCGCCCGTGCCCTGGTGCGCGCGGGGGCGGACACGCTGCTCGCGCCAAGCTGCACGGAGAGCGTCACGGGCTTCAACCGCGTGCGCATCGGCTGCCGCGCCCGGGCGCTGGAAAACCAGTGCTATACGGTGCAGGCCTCGCTGGTGGGCCAGGCGCCGTGGATGCCCGTGATCGACGTCAACCACGGCGCCGCCGGGGTGTTCGGGCCGCCGGAGCCCGGCCTGCCTGGAGACGGCCTGCTGGCGAGCGGACGCGAGGACGAGCCGGGCTGGGTCTATGCGGACCTGGACACCACCGTGCTGGCGGAGATTCGCCGGCATGGCGAGGTCGGTCTGCACGAGGAGTGGACCTGCGCCGAACCCGGCCTGCCTGACGTGCGCCAGCGCGGCGGCCGCGCCACGCCAGGAGGTGGCGGGTGAGCGGTGACGACAGCCTGTGGCTCACGACCCACTGCCGGATCGATTTCCAGGTCGGCCTGCCGACGCCGTTCATCTTCATGCTGAGGCCCGGCAGCGATGATCGCCAGTGGGTGGCCGAGGACGCGCTGAGTGTGGAGCCGGCGGTCCCCGTCACCGAATACCGGGACACCTTCGGCAACCGCTGTCAGCGTCTTGTCGCCGACCCGGGGCCCTTCAGCATCGATGCCCGGGCCCGCGTGCGGACCGCCGCGAGCGCGGCGACGGCCCCGGGCGCACCGTTCGTGCCGGTTCCGGATCTGCCGGCCTCGCTGCTGGGTTACCTCATCGCCAGCCGCTACTGCGAGGCCGACCGCCTCGGCGACCGCGCCCGGCATCTGGTGGCGAACGAGTGGCCCGGCTACGACCAGGTGCGCCGCATCAACGACTGGATCCGCGCCGAGATCGCCTACCGGCCGGGGACCAGTAACGTCCCGGTGTCGGCGCTGGAGACGCTGGCGCGGGGGCAGGGGGTATGCCGGGATCTGGCCCATCTCGGGGTCGCCCTCTGCCGGGCGCTGACAATCCCGGCGCGGCTCGTGGTGGGCTATCTGCACGGGCTCGAGCCGATGGACATGCATGCCTGGTTCGAGGCCTGGGTAGGGGGGCGCTGGTACGCCTTCGATCCGACGCAGGCCGAACCCCGGGGCGGGCGGGTCGCCATCGCCTACGGTCACGACGCCGGAGACGTCGCGCTGTTCACGCAGTTCGGGCCTTCTCTGGCGCCCACGGCCATGACCGTAAGCGTGGAGCGCTGCGACTGAGAGCTGCCGGCGGCGGTGCGCCGGCAGCTGCGGCTCACTCGTCCTGGCCGGCGAGCATGCGGGCCTTGCGCAGGTACCGGGGGCCGTGCTCGCGCAGCGTCTCCCGGTCCAGGCGCTCGGAGGCGAGGTGCACCTCCTCGAGGTTCACCGCCATGCCCTCCACCTCGGTGTTGAACCGGGCAAGGGCGTTCTCCAGCGTGTAGGTGAGCTGGTGGATGGCGTCGAGATCGTCGGGGGTGAGCTCATCCTTTTCCATGATGGCGCTCAGCCGGTCGTTGTACTCGGCCAGGTTGGTCAGCGCCTCCTCCAGGGTGCGCGAGGGCTGGGCCTCGTAGTGATCGACCTCGTCGGCGACAGCCGCACCGGAGGCAGCGAGCAGGCCGGCGAGCGCGAGCGCAGACAGCAGGTGGCGCATCGGGAATCCCTCCTGTAACTGTAATGCACCTGATTCGCATATCGAATCTAGCAGCCGAAGCGGCCACGGGCAACACCGGCACGGGTGTTGCAATGAATATGCAGAAGATATACTTCTTACGCGTATGTCAGCGGCCCGGCGGGAGGGCGGCCATGGCACTGAGACTGGGCGTGATGGCGCTGCGTATCGGCGACGAGGCGCCCGACTTCACCGCTGAGACCACCGTGGGCGAGCTGGCCTTTCACGACTGGCTGGGACACCACTGGGGCATGCTGTTCTCGCACCCGGGGGATTTCACGCCCGTCTGCACCACCGAGCTGGCGGCTGTCGCGCGCCTGGCACCGGAGTTCGAACGTCGTCGCACCCGGGTGATTTCGCTCTCGGCGGATGCCCTGGCAAGCCACCACCAGTGGTCGCGCGAGATCGCCGCGAGCGAGGGTATCGCACCCAACTTCCCGATGATCTCCGACCCTGAGCTCGAGATCGCCCGCGCCTACGACATGCTGCCCGCCGCCGACATCAGCGCGCCCGGCTGCGGTCCGGCCCTGGACCGCGTCGCCGGGCGCTCGGTGGTCATCGTCACGCCGGGACACCGGGTGGCCGCCATGCTCTCCTATCCGCTCGCCTGCGGGCGCAACTTCCACGAGGTCCTGCGCCTGCTGGACGCACTCCAGCTCACGGACCGGCATCCGGTGGCGACACCGGCCGACTGGGTGCCGGGCGAGCCCGTGCTCGCCAGTCCGGTACCGGCGCCGGGCACACGGGGGTTGAATCGCCCTGGGGAGCGCGCGGTGAGCAAGCCCTATGTGCGCCGCATCCGCCAGCCGTTGTGAGCCCGGCTCCCCGGCGCCCCCTCCGAACTGCACGGCGCGATCAGGGACGTCCCGGCGCCCGTCTTCGGGCCTCCCCGCTGGCGCGGGCCGCGCGCCTCCGACCGTGGGGAACGCGCAGGAAAAGTCCGAGCAGCACCAGGTAGGCCAGCGCCCAGAGGGCCGCGGCCGCGAGTAGCGCCGGCTCGCTGCCGGGCTGCAGCAGCCGCAGCGCCGCTGCGCCCGCGAGCAGCAGCGTGCCGATGACCGGTTCGGGTGCCGCCGCGGGATCGGCGCCGGCCTTGACGAGCCAGATGCGCGCCATCACCGATACGGTGAGCGTGCCCATGGCGCCGACGGTGATCGCGTGCACGGCCTCGCCGCGGCCAGGTACCCCGAGCAGGGCGCTCGCGCCCCAGAGCAGCAGGCCGACAGCGAGCCACGCGTAGCCGGCGCCGAGGCAGAGCAGGTCCGGGCGGTGGCGACTCCACCACAGACGCCAGCGGGCGAGGCGCACAGCCGCGACCGCGCCCGCGAGCACCAGCGCGGTGCCGCCCGCGACCCTCGCGCCAGGTATCAGCATGGCCACCAGGGCGATGGCCATGAGCAGCAGCAGGGCAGCCTCCAGACGCGGCTGCACGCGCGCCTCCAGGTGATGCCCGGCCTGCCGGGCGGCACCGGCCGCGGCCGGCGCGATGATGCGTCCCGCCATGAAAAGCATGAGCACCGCGAATAGCAGCACGCCGGCATGCACGGCCGCATAGCGCGCCGGTATGCCAAGGCTGGCTCCGGCGGCGTGGAAGGCCGTTGCGGCCAGGCTGATGGCGATCAGGATGGGGGCGAAGGTCTGGTTGCGGAGCTTCTTCGCCGCGCTCAGGAACCGTGGCGCGGCCACCGCGGCGACGAGCAGCGCGAAGCCGCTGCCGGCGAGAGCGGCAACGGGCCCCGCGGGAGCCACCAGGGTGGCGGTGCGCGCCAGCAGCCAGAAGCCGAGCAGCAGCGCGAGCACAGCCGGCCGCTCGCGGCTCAGCAGGAATCCGGCCGCCACCAGGAGGCCGAAGCCGAAGAGCAGCTCCTGGGCGTGCCCCCACGGCGTCGCCAGAGGGGGCAGGGGCGCCATGCCGTGCAGGGCCAGTACGGAGACCGGCAGCGCAATGGCCCCATAGGCCGCGGCGACCGGAAAGAACACCGGGTAGGCCGGGTGCCGCCGCGAGCCGCCTGTCAGCTTGCCCATTCAGTCATGCCCGCCCCGGCGCGCCGGCGGCGGCGATCCGGACCCGTTTTCCGGCCCGGGATTCAGGTAGTGTCTGAGGTAGCAGTAGGAGCCGATCAGGCGCAGGCGATACACTGGCTCGGCGGCCGGGGCCGAGCGGTTGAGCACTGCCCGGCGGTAGATCCCGCGGGTGCGCCGCGCGAACGCCTGCGCCTCCCCAGGACTGCGCGTGCGCTCGAGAAAGCGGACACGCTCGGCCTCTAGCTCCTGACTCCTCGCGAGTTCCTGCCTAATGTCCATCGGACCTCTCCTGGGCTGGCTTCCGGTCGGGTGGCAGTAGGCGCGGTAACTAGTAAACTGAGTACTAATATATGACGCCCGATCACTGCGCTGGGCGCGGACGCCTGGAGGAATCCATCATGGATCGCAGCTTTCCCCGGATCATTCCCGAAACTGCCCCGCTTGCCCGGGTCTTCTGGCTGTATGGGGTCATTCCGAGCAACGTGCTCTGGATCGTGTTGCTGGCCATGCTCTGGGCCGGCTCGTCGGCGGCGCTCATCGCGGCCCTGGGCGCGGTCCTGCTGGTCTACACCGGCTGGATCGTCGTGGCCGTCTGGGCTGCGGCGGACAACGTGCAGAAGGAGCTCTACGGGGTGCTGGCGCGCTGGCTGACAGTGGCCTGGGCCTTGAATACGGTCCTTTTCCTCGGGTTCCTGCTGGTGGACCTCGGCGCCTGAAGAGCGGCCGGGAGCGACCGGGCGCCTGCGTCCGCAGTCCACAGCGGCAGTGCCGGGAAGTGCCGCGTCTCCCGGCGCCGACGGGTGGCGTCATTCCAGCCGCAGGGGGACGAACGCGAAGCCGCTGGCCGGATAGGCAGCAGGCTGGGGCGTCGCCTGCGGTTGCGGCGCCAGCCCGGCGACGTCCAGCAGCGCCCGCACCGCGATCTGGAGCTCGAGCCGCGCCAGCGGCGCGCCGGGACAGACGTGCAGGCCCTCGCCCCAGAGCAGGTTGCGGGACTGATCCCGCTCCGGGCGGTAGGCTAGGGGGTCGCTGAAGGCCGCCGGATCCCGGTTGGCGGGCACCCAGAGCAGCGTCACGCGATCCCCGGCGGCGACCGGCTGGCCGGCGATGGTCGTGTCCCGGGTGACGCGGCGGCGATTGGCGAGCAGCGGCCCGTGCAGGCGCAGGATCTCCTCGATGGCGTCGGGGACTGCGGCCGGGTCTGCGCGCAGGCGTTCCTGCTCCGCCGGGTGTCCGGCAAGGAAGGCGCCGATGATGCCGAGGGAGGCCGCCAGGGTGCCGACCTCCCCCATGGTCCAGTTGCGCAGGATGCTGACGATCTCCGCGTCCGTGAGCCGCCGTCCGTCCACCTGCTCATGGAGGAGCCGTGTCGTGCGGTCCGGCGGTGCGTCGTCCCCAAGGGCGCGGCGCTCGTCGAGCAGTGCCACCACCAGGGCATCCAGCTCGGCGGCGATCTCGGCCAGGGCCTGGCGGTCCTGCTCCCGGGTAGCCGCCTCGTTGCGCCGCGCCCATTCCGCAAGCCGCGCCTCCACCGAGCGCGGCCAGCCGAGGAAGGCGCACTGGGCGCGGACTGCGAAGGGTTCGCAGAAGTCACTGACGAGGTCCACATCCCCCGCGCCGCGTGCAGCCTCGGCCAGCTCGCGGGCGATGCCGTCGAGCTCGGGCTCCAGTCCGGCCACCTCGGCGGGCTCGAAGTAGCGCTCGACGAGGCGCCGGAAGGGCGTGTGCTGGGGTGGATCCATGCCGTTCGGCACCGACAGGTGCCGCGAGACCGAGTTGCTGAAGGTCTCCGGGTCTTGCAGCACCGCGCGGATGCCGGCGTTGTCCGTCAGGGTCCAACCGAGCAGCCCGCTCCATGCCATGGGGCAGCGCGCGCGCAGTCCGTCGTAGGCGGCGAGTGGATCGCGGATCACGTCATCGCTGCGTGGGTCCCAGTCCTGCGGGCATTGTGGGGTCACGATGGGCGCCTCCGAGGCCATGGTGCGTTGTATCCAAAGCAGTATAGTGATTGCTTGTTCTGTGAGGCGTACGGTACAGATGCCACGGCGACGCGTCATGGCGTGAGGCGCCAAGGTGTTGTGACCGGCGGGCAGCGGGGGGGAGCGCAAGTGCGCTGGGTTCCCGGTGCGCGGGCGCGGGGCGCCAGCCCGTCGTATCGGCGGGGCTGGCGCCCGGGGCTCGGGTGAACGGTCGCTAGCCCGGATATCTCACCGATTCACGGCTGCGGGCGCGGATCTGGCGGGCAGGCCCGCGTTGCGCTCGGCCCGGGTGCTCGACGTACTGTCGAGTACGCCTGCGCGCCCGAGCTCTCCCGCGCCTTGTCCTGCCCGCCATCTCCACGCCCTCGCTGCGCGAATCGGTGAGATATCCGGGCTAGTCGTCAGTGGCCGTCGCAGACGGGGCAGCGTTGCGCGGCGTCGACCCCGACTGGCCAGAGGCCGCCGGCCTCGTGCACGATCCGCCGTCGTAGCACAGCGTACTCGGACCGCTCCGGGTTCACCTCGGTGAGGCCGCAGTGCCAGTGGCAGGCGGTCACCAGCTCGAGCCAGTCGCGCGTACGGAGATGCTGCTCGAGTGCGGGGAACACCGCCGTCTCCTCGCGGGCAATGAGCGCCTGATAGCCGTGGACGTAGCGCAGCCCGAGCCGGGTCAGGCGCTGTCGCGGGACCATCAGTCCGTCGAGCACCTCGCTCACCATGCGTTGCAGCTTGCGCCCGGCGGTGACGACGCGCCCGCGTTCCCGGTTGAGTGCCGCGGCGGCGTTGGCGAGATGCGGCGCCCGCTCGCCGAGTCGCTCGAGCAGCCGGGCCTCCAGCGGGTGGTGATGGCGCTCGGGCTCGTCACCGAGGTAGTCCAGCAGCTCCGCCATGACCTCGAAGTCCGGCGAGCCGCCGTCGTGGGTGCTGAGGAGCTGGCGCTCGAGGATGGTGAGGAGCCCGTGCAGCTCGCGGTGCTCCTCGCGCAGCCCGTCAAGGGTGTTGTGCGGCATGGTGGGGCCTCCCATTCATCACATAAGTAGTATAGCAAATAAATGTTAAATGTCGCAGGCCATGAGGCGGGTTGCGGATGGGTGCGAGGCAAGGGCAGGGGGCTCAGGCGAAGCTGATCGTCTTCAGCTGGTCGGCAAGCTGCCGCCGGGGTGCGATGAGATCGGCCAGGGTGTAGCGGTCAAGCACCTCGAGAAAGGCGCGCAGGGCCTCGTCGAGGGCGCCGCGCAGCACGCACACCGGGGCCAGGCAGCAGGTGTTGTCGCTGCCGAAGCACTCCACCAGCTCGAGGCTCGTCTCCGTGCGCCGCACCAGCTCGCCGACATTGATCTCCTCCGGTGCCCGCCGCAGCCGGATGCCGCCGCGCTTGCCGCGCACCGTTTCGATGTAGCCGATGCGCCCGAGATCGAAGACCACCTTCATGACATGGTTGCGCGAAATGCCGTAGGCCTCGGCGATCTCGCTGATGGTCGCGAGCCCCTCGCCGCGCACCCCCAGGTACATCAGCACGCGCAGGGAGTAGTCGCTGTAGCGCGTGAGCTTCATGGGAACCGGTTCCTCGCAGTCGGCCGCAGCGGGGTGGAGCGTTTCTCGCCCCGCAACTGAGCCCTTTAATGGTTCATTCAGGATAATGGTTAGACGCGTCGCTAGCGACCACCGGGTTGCTCCCTCGCAAGGGAAGAAAGGGTTATGCGTTATACGTATCCGGCCCGTAGGTGAGTCATGCGGGTCACGCGGTATGCGGCTGCCCATGCGCTCGCCAGAGAGGGCGCGGTGCGTGGCCCGCGAGAAGTACCAGTCGCAGCCCGCCTGAGCCCGACCCCTGGGTGACCCGGATCGGCGTCGCGCCTTTATCGCAGTACCATGGGGCAGTCCGGAATGCTCCGGTGCCGCCAGGTCCGAGGCAGTGGGAGACGCGGCCATGTCCGCAGATATCTTGCTCAAGCGCGTGCGTGACCCGGTGGAGGAGGGTGACGGTACGCGTGTGCTTGTGGACCGGGTCTGGCCGCGCGGCGTGCGCAAGGCCGATGCCGCGGTGGACCGCTGGCTGAAGGAGGTCGCGCCCTCCACCGAGCTGCGCAAGTGGTTCGGCCACGACCCGGAGCGCTGGGCGGAGTTCCGCCGGCGCTACCGACGGGAGCTCGCCGACGTGCCGGAGGCGCTGCGCGAGCTCATGGCCTTGTGTCGCCGCGGGCCGGTGACGCTGCTGTTCGGCGCCCGCGACCGCGAGCACAACCAGGCGGTGGTGCTGCGCGAGGTGCTGCGCGAGGAGCTCGCGGCCGAGGACGAGCCCCGGGAGCCGGCGTCGCCGGTCTGCTACGCGGACCAGTTTCCGCAGCGATGAGCCGGCCGGAGCGGCTGGGAGGTGCCATGCGAACTCTGACCGATGACCGGGGCCGGCGCTGGAGCGTGGACGTGACCTTCGGTTCCTACGGCACCCATGTGCTGATCTTCGCCCTGCAGGGCGGGAGCGAGGTGCGCAAGACCGCCCTGGGTGCCGACTCGCAGATCGAGGCGGCGCAGACCCTGGAGGGGATGAGTGATGAAACCCTTGCCGAGGAGCTCGCCGCCTCGGTGCCGCTGGACGATGCGTCGCCATTCGGGATCTAAAGGGCTTGCAGGAGCGCCGCCATGACCACCCCTGCCGCAAGACTCGCGGGCGAGCGCCGCGCAGTCGCTACGCGTTCCCTCACTTGGCGGTATGCCCGCTGAGGTCATCCCGCCGATGCTGGCCTGGAAGCCACCCGTCGCTCATGTCTCCGTTGCTGACGCCCGTGGCCCGGCTCAAGGCTCAACGACCCTCGAGGCAGTCCCGGCAGGGCAGGGTGTGGCCTAGCATGCGCCGCCGGCCGGTGGCGGTGACCACCCAGGGGCGCTGGAACCAGGGCGGGCGGTGGCGCACGTGCTGGGTGTGGCCACAGGCCAGGTCGGCGACCCAGTCGCCCTCCTCGTCCCGGTGGAAGCCGACGATGGGCTGGGGGACGCCGGGGCGAGCGTGCGGCCCGGTGCTCATGATTCGGCGGGCCGCTCGGCCACGTGCGCCAGCGCGTCAGGGTCGCGGATCTCCACGCGCCGCCCGCGCCGACGCAGGATCCCGCGGGTCTCCAGCGTCGACAGGGCACGGCTTGCCGTGGCGAGGGTCATGTCCATGTGTGCGGCGAGACTGCGGCGGGACATTGGGAGCACGAGATGCGAGCCGGTGCGCAGGCGCCGGCGCAGGTCCAGCAGCACGGACGCCATGCGCTGCAGCGCGGAGCCGTGGCGCGCCCGCTGCAGGCCGGCAAGCACACCCTCCGAATCCTGGAGCAGCAGGCGCATCAGCGCCAGCGCCGTCCGCCGCTCGCCGGCGAGCAGCCGGGCCACCTCGCCCCGGGGCAGCATGCAGAGATGGCTCGGCTGCAACGCCACCCAGGAGGCGGCGCCGGGCCCCTCGGCCAGGCTCAGCGCTTCCCCCGGCAGCCGGTAGCCGGTGACGTCGACTTCGCCCTCCGGCATCACCCACTGGTGCTCCAGGGCGCCGGAGCGCACGGCGCAGGCGGTGGGGCCCGGCATGCCGGGCAGGGTCGCGCCGGCAGGCAACGACAGCCGCTTCAGCCCGCCGGTTGCGGCGAGCCGCAGCCGCGGTGCGAAGCAGAGCTTGTAGAGTCCGCACTCCTCGCAGGGGATGTTCGCGGCGCCGCCCCGGCTGGCGATGGATGGAGCGGTGCGCGGCTGGGTCATGCGTCGGTGCTCCACGGTCGAGTTCGGCCGGGTGAGGCTGTGCGTCGGGCGCATGCCAAGTTAACCAGTAATCACAATGCAGCTTCAAGCTCGGCCGCCCCGGCCTGGCCATGCCAGTAGCCGTTGCAGGTCCCGACGGGGGCCAGCGGGGCGAGTGCCGCGGTGGTGGCCCCTGGGTCGGCACCGTGACGCAGGGCGTCGAAGCCCGCGACGACCTGCTCCGTCCCCTCCGCCTGGGGGACGATGCGGAGCGCGCGTGCGCCGGCGGCGACCACGGCGGGATACTCGGCGGCCAGGCTCTGGGTGAGGGCGGACTCGGTGTGGATGCCGTTGATGTTGAGGAAGGGCCGTCCGTCCCGGGTGCGGGTGAGCCGGCCATCCGGGTCCCGTTGGCAGACGAAGCCGCACCGGTCCCGGGAGCGGTTCTCCGCCCGGGCCGTGAAGCAGCGGGCCGACCAGGCGAGCGGCAGCCGGCCCCAGACGAGGACCTCCAGGGTCATTGCCGGCTCGGCAGCGGCGAGCGCGGCGGCGTCGTCCCGCCCTAGCTCCGCGGCCAGGAGCCAGCGCTCCGCCCCGGCGGCACGCAGGCGGGCGAGGCTGCGCGGGTTGTAGACGTTGAGCGGACCCCCGGCGACGAACGGCCGGCCGAGCCGGGCGAGGACGTTGACCGCGGCCATGTCGTTCGCCTCTACGGTGAACCGCGTCTCCCGGCAGAGCTGGCGCAGAGCGCCGAGCTCCGAGCCCGCCTCCAGCAGGGTCAGCGTGGAGATGACCACGCGCTTGCCGGCGGCTTCGAGCCGCTGGCCGATGGCCGCCCAGTCCGCGGGGCGCAGCTCCCGGCGCTTGGGGCAGACGGTCTCGCCCAGGTACACGGTATCCACGGGCCAGTCGCGGACGGCCGCGTAGAAGGCGAAGACGCGCTCCCGCGGCCAGAAGTAGGGAATGGGGGCGAGGGTCAGCTCGGGGATGCTCATGGCGGGCTCCGTGTCAGCCCCAGGGGCGGTGATAGGCGCCGAGGGTGACCTGGCTGCCCTCGGCCAGCTCGCCGAGCCGGCGCTGCCAGGCGTCGGTCGGCGCCGGACTGCCGCTGCCGCAGGCGTCGATGGCCGCGCGCAGCAAGGCCGTGGCCTCCGCCACGTAGGCCGGGCTGCGCTGGCGGCCCTCCACCTTGATCGCCGCCACCCCCGCGCGCTGCAGGTCGGCAAGGATGTCGACGCTGCTGAGGCTGGTGGGCTCCTCGAAGGCGTGGTACGCGTTGCCGCCGACGAGGAAGCGGCCCTTGCAGAGCGTGGGATAGCCGGCCCGCTCGCCGGGTGCAAAGCGGTCGATGAGATGGCCGTTGAGCCGCGCCTCCAGGCCCCCGGCCTGCTGCTCCCAGCGCACGTGGGCTGCCGGCGAGCAGGCACCGTAGGTGTTGGGGGACTGGCCAGTGGCGTAGCTGGACAGCAGGCAGCGCCCTTCCACCATGATGCAGAGGCTGCCGAAGCCGAACACCTCCACCGGCACCGGCGCGCTCGCGGCCACCTGCGCCACCTGCTGCAGCGAGAGCACGCGGGGCAGCACCGCGCGCCGGATGCCGAAGCTGCGGTGGTGGAAGTCGAGGGCCTCGGCGTTGGTGGCCGAGGCCTGCACCGACAGATGCAGCCGCAGCCCGGGATGGCGCTCGGTGGCATAGTCCAGCACGCCGAGATCGGCGGCGATGAGGGCGTCGACGCCGAGACCCGCGGCGCGGTCCACCGCCGCCCGCCAGCGCGGCCAGCCGGCCGTGCCCGGATAGGTATTGATGGCGAGGTAGACCTTGCAGCCGCGGGCCCGGGCGTGCTCGATGCCGCGCTCGAGCTCGCGCTCGCCGAAGTTGAGGCCGGCGAAGTGGCGGGCGTTGGTGGCGTCGCGAAAGCCCGTGTACACCGCATTGGCACCCGCCTCCACGGCGGCCCGCAGAGCCGGCAGGCTGCCGGCGGGGCAGACCAGTTCCATGCAGCGTTCCTCCCGATGTCCCGTCAGCGATGCAGGCTGCCAGAGCGCTTCGGCAGTGGTTTGCGCTGCGACAAACGCGGGTCCGGAGGCCTGACCTAGGCTGCCGCCGGGTCACCACTGATGTCTGGCCCGAAGGAGGTGCCCATGACACCGATTGCGCGCCCGGCCGCCGTGCCGTCTCTGCCTGCTCTGGATGCCCTGCTGCGCCTCCCGGCCGAGGCCGCGCTGAACCACGCCCTTGCCGCCAGCCTGAGCGATGGGCGGCTGGGCTTCCTGGAAGGGAGGGTGCTGGTGCTCGAGGTGCAGGGAATCGGCCTGCGCCTGGCGCTGACGGTGCTGCGCGGCCGGCTGCTCGTGCTCCCGCCCGCCACCGCGGCGGACACCGTGATTCGCGGCCCTGCGGCGATCTTCGTCGGGCTTGCCCGGCGCCGCCTCGACCCGGATACGGCCTTCTTCCAGCGCCGGCTGGTGGTGGAGGGGGACACGGAGCTGGCGCTGGCGGCCAAGAATGCCCTCGACGGGATCGACGCCGAGGCGCTGCCGCCGCTGCTGCGCCGTGCGCTCCGGCTCTGATGCAAGCGGCCCGCATGGCACACTGTGCGGCAGCGCCTGCTGCGAGCCGTCCGCCGATGCCCGAGATCCCGCCCGATTCATCCTCAGCACGCCGCCACTACCCCGGCGGCACCATCGACCTGCGCCTGTTCGACCCGCGGGAGCGTCTGGGGCTGCTGCACATGACCCTGGAGGCCCTGCGGCCGGGCGAGGATCTGCTGGTGGTCTTCGGCGAGGCGCCGGCGCGGCTGCCGGCCCATCTCGAGGCCCGCTACCCGGGGCGCTTCCAGTGGCTGCCAGTGGCGGAGGGTCCGCCGGTGTGGGAGGTCTGCATCCGGCCGCTGGGGGAGCCCTAGCCCGCCATTTCCACGCCCTCGCCTCTGGAATCGGTGAGACAGGTGGGCCAGCCCGAACGATCAGGCGTTGCCCAGCCGCTCGTTCGCCGCCGGTTGCCGCGGCTCGCGCAGCTGCAGGGCTGCCAGCCGCGCGTAGAGCGGATCCCGCTCGAGCAGCCGGTGGTGGCTGTCCACCGCGCGCAGGCGGCCCTGCTCGAGTACGGCGATGCGGTCCGCCGCGGTCACCGTGGCCAGCCGGTGGGCGATGACGATGCTGGTGCGTCCCGCCATCAGCCGCTCCAGCGCGTGCTGCACCTGGCGCTCGCTCTCGGCGTCGAGGCTGCTGGTGGCTTCGTCGAGCAGCAGCAGGGCCGGGTCGCGCAGGATCGCGCGGGCGATGGCGATGCGCTGGCGTTGTCCCCCGGAGAGCTGAATCCCGCCCGGGCCGAGCCAGGTATCGAAGCCCTCGGGCAGGGCCTCAACGAATTCGGTGCAGTGGGCCGCGGCCGCGCGAATGGCGCCGTCGTCGGCATCCGGGCGGCCGAAGCGGATATTGTCCGCGGCGCTGCCGGTGAACAGCAGCGGCTCCTGTGCGACGAGGGCGATCCGCGCCCGCAAGGCCGCCGGGTCCGCGGCGCGCAGGTCGACGCCGTCGAAGCGGATGGCGCCGGCCTGGGGGTCGTGGAAGCGCAGCAGCAGGGCGAAAAGCGTGCTCTTGCCGGCGCCGGACGGGCCCACCAGGGCCAGGCGCTCGCCGGGGCGGATCTCGAGACTGATGCCGTCCAGCGCCGGCGTGCGCGGCCGGCTCGGGTAGGCGAAGCGCACGCCGTCGATGCTCACTGCGCCGCGGGGCGGTGTCGGCAGTGGTTTGGGCTGCGGCGGGGCGGCGATGGCGGGCTGGGCGTCCAGCAGCTCGAACAGCCGCTCGGCAGCACCGGCGGCCCGCATGACCTCACCGGCCACCTCCGAGATCACCCCCACCGAGCCGGCGGCGAGCACGGCATAGAACACGAACGCCGAGAGCTCCCCGGCGCTCATGCGCCCGGCCAGCACGTCATGCCCGCCCTGCCAGAGAATCACCCCGACGGCGGTAAAGGCGAGGCTGAGGGCGACGCCGTTGAGCCAGGCTCGCTGACGGATGCGCGCCCCGGCGGTGGCGAAGGCCTGCTCCACCAGGCTGTCGAAGCGTCGCCGGTCCTCCGCTTCGTGGCCGAAGGCCTGCACGGTGGCGATGCCGCTCAGGGTCTCGCCGGCGTAGCTGCCGAGCTCGGCGATGCGGTCCTGGCTCAGGCGCGAGAGCCGGCGCACGCGGCGGCCGAAGATCAGCATCGGCAGCAGTACCAGCGGCAGCCCGAGCAGCACCAGCGCGGTGAGCCGGGGGCTCGTCACCACCAGCATCACCAGCGTGCCGGCGAGCAGCAGGACGTTGCGCACCGCCATGGAAAAGGTGGAGCCGAGCACCGTCTGCAGCAGGGCGGTGTCGGTGGTCACCCGGGACTGGATCTCGCCGACGCCGTTGCGCTCGTAGAAGTCCGGCTCGAGGCTCAGGAGGTGCGATAACACCGCATGCCGCAGGTCCGCCGCCACCCGCTCGCCGATCCAGGTCACGAGATAGAACCGCAGCGCCGAGGCGACCGCCATCACCGCGATCACCCCGAGGGTCAGCGCCAGCGCCCGGTCCAGCATTCCCGGCTGCCCGGCCATGAAGCCCTCGTCCACCACCAGTCGCAGCCCCTGGCCAAGGACGAGCACGCTGCCGGCCGCGACCACCAGTGCCAGGGCCGCCGCGGCGGCACGCCAGACGTAGGGCCGCAGGAAGCCGATCAGCCGGGTCAGCGCACCCAGATTCCGGCTCGCGGGACGGCGGGGGAGGTCGCGCAAGGCGGCGCTCAGAGCCCGTGCCGGGCGCGGGCGGCGTCGACGATTCGCTGGAGCAGTCCGGCGTAGTCCCAGCCTGCCCAGCCGGCCATCATCGCGAGCTTGCCGTCCCAGCTCCAGGTCGGGTTGAAGTTGGCGTCGAGCAGCCGCGGCACGCCGTCGGCGCCGGCGCGGAAGTCGATGCGGGCGTAGTCGCGGAAGCCGAGCCGGCCGAACAGCCACGCGGCCTGGTCCACCATCTGCGCCCGCACCGCCTCCGGCAGCTCCGCCTCACGGAAGCGCAGGGCCTGCCAGTAGGGGGACTCCGGGTCCACCTTGGAGCCGTAGGAGAGGATCGGCGGCAGATCGGCGGGCAGCCGGCTGTAGTCCACCTCCAGGATGGGCAGCACCTCCAGGCCCTGGGCCGCATTGCCGACGAGGCCAACGGTGTATTCGGGGCCGGTCAGGAAGTCCTGGATGAGGGCCCGGTCATGGGCCGGGTTGCTGGCGAGCTGGCGCAGCCAGGCATCCGCCGAGGCGGCGTCGTGGACGACGCAGTCCGGCGTCACGCCCTGGCTGCCGCAGCCGTCGTTCGGCTTGATCAGCGCCGGGTAGAGCTCCGGCAGCGGCAGCGGGTCCGACTGCAGGTCCACCAGAGTCTCGTTCGGCACCGGCACCCCCTGGGCCACGGCAAGATGCCGCACCAGTGCCTTGTCCGCGCAGATGCCCATGCACGCCGGGCCACTCCCGGTATAGGGGACATCCAGCAGCTCCAGCAGCGCCGGGACGTTCGGCTCCAGGGCGAGGCGGTTGCGATAGCCCGTGTCGCAGAAGTTGACTGCGAGCTGCGGCGGCTCGGCGCGCAGCTGGTCGATCAGCCGGTCGTGGTCGTCCAGCAGGCGCACCCGCAGGCCGGGCAGCCCGGCGAGGGCGTCCCGCGCGCGGCCGACGGCCTCCTGCTCGTCCTCGCCGAAGCGGCCGTCAACGCCGTACTCGTAGGGCAGGTGGGGGTCGCCGGCGAGCAGCGCTACATCCAGGGTCGCGTCGGTCATGGGTAGCCTCCTGCGCGGTCCAGGCGGGCGATGTCGCCGGCGATGTCGAGCATGCGGTGGGCGAAGCCCCATTCGTTGTCGAACCAGCAGATGAGCTTCACCAGCCGCCCCGCGGCGACGCGGGTCTGGGTCGCATCCAGTATCCCGGAGCGCGGGTCGTGGTTGAAATCCATCGAGGCCACCGCGTCGTCCACGACCCCGAACAGCCCCGAAAGGGGGCCGTCCGCGGCCTCGCGGAACGCAGCATTCACCGTCTCGGCGTCGGTGTCCTGCGCCAGGGTCACGGCGAGATCCATGGCGGAGACGTTGATCGTCGGCACGCGCATGTGCAGGCACTCGAAGCGCCCGGCGAGATGGGGCATGAGGCGCTCCACGCCGCGGGCCAGGGCGGTATCCACCGGTACCATGGACTGCAGGGCCGAGCGGGTCAGGCGGGGACTGCCGGACTGCAGCGAGTCGATCACCGGCTGGTCGTTCATGGCCGAGTGCAGCGTCGTCGCCACCCCGTGCTCGACGCCGAACGCCTGGTCCAGGGTCGCGATCAGCGGAATCAGGCAGTTGGTGGTGCAGGAGGCCGCGGAGACGATGCGGTGGCCGCGGCGCAGATCGGCCTGGTTGTAGCCGCGCACCAGGGTGACGTCCACATCGCTGCTGGCAGGCTGGGAGAACAGCAGGCGGCGGGCGCCGGCGGTGAGATGGGCCTCGGCGGTGGCGCGGTCACGAAAGCTGCCGGAGCACTCCAGTACCAGGTCCACCCCGCACTCGGCCCAGGGCAGCCGTGCGGGGTCGGTCTCGTGACTCAGGCGGATCCACCGCCCGTCGATCTCCAGCGCGCCGTCAGCCAGCGCGACCTCTCCGGGGAACCGGCCATGGGTGGTGTCGTGACGGGTGAGATGGGCCATGGCGGCGGCGTCGGCCGGGTCGTTGATGGCCACCACTTCCATGCCGGTCGCATCGCCGCGCTCGGCAAGCGCGCGCAGCAGGCAGCGGCCGATGCGGCCGTAACCGTTGATGGCGAGGCGATAGGGGCGATCGGCCACCGGCGTGCCCTCCGAACAGGTGTGCTTCCTGAACGCTAGGATCGCATGCCAGGCGAAGCCCCAGAAGCCTGCGCCACGAGTCGCGATGATGACCTATTCTGGAGGGTAGCGCGGCCGACCGGGACCGGTGGCCGCCTTGACCCGGGTCAACAGGGTTCCGCCGAGGCTCGGGCATGATTGTGCCTGAACGGCAACGGATCCCCTGCGGGGGAACTGCAACGCGGGAGGACGATGCGATGACGGGTGCACCCAGGATGCTGCTGGTACCGGTGGACGGCTCCAAGGGCGCCGGCAGGGCGGCGCAGCTCGCGGCAACGCTGGCCGAGGGGCTGAACATCCCCCTACGGCTCGTGTTCGCCTTCCCCAGGGATCCGGTGGAAATGTTCGGTATCCCCACGGAGACGCCCCGCCCGGAGGAGCTCAAGTACTTCTCTCCGGAAGCCTTCGGCCAGCTGCGCGACCGCAGTGCCGAGAAGGCCTTCAAGGCCGCGCGGGAGGCGATGGGGGAAACCGCGGCCGAGGTGGAGCAGGAGGTGGTGTCGGGGGACGCCGCCGAGGCGATCATCCGGCACGCGGAGGCTGTCTCCGACCCGATGATCGTCATCGGCAGTCGCGGCCTCAGCAGCTTCAAGGAGCTGCTGCTCGGCAGCGTCAGCCAGCGCGTGCTCCATCACGCCCACTGCCCGGTGACCGTGGTGCGCTGACGGCCCCTGCCGGTACCGGCCACGGAGGGCGTACGCTACGCATCGTCGTAGCGTGAGGGGCGGTGGCGCCATGGTCATGGCAGGCCGCGGGGCATGACGGCGGCGGGGCGGGCCGCGCCGGGTACGTTGGCGGGCATCCTGCTGGTGGCCGCCTCGGGTGTGATGCTGGCCAGCATGGACGCCATGGGCAAGCACCTGGCAGTCCGCCTGGAGGTGCTCCAGGTGGTCTGGGCGCGCTACGCGGTGCACACCGTGGTGGTGTTCGTATGGCTGCTGCTGCGTCAGGGCAGCCTCCGTTTCCTGCGCACGAGGCGCCCGGCCGGGCAGTTCCTGCGCTCGCTGAACCTGCTCGGCGTGACGGCGTGCATGTACACGGCACTCGTGTTCGTGCCGCTGGCCGACGCCACCGCGGTAATGTTCTTTGCCCCGGTGCTGGTGACCGTGCTCGCGGGGCTCTTCCTCGGCGAGGAGGTGGGCCCGCATCGCATCGCGGCGGTAGTGATGGGATTCGCGGGGGTGCTGGTGATCGTGCGCCCGGGCTTTGGCGCCGATCCGGCCATGCTGCTGCCGCTGGGCGCGGCAGTGATGCTCTCGGGCTACCTGCTCATCACCCGCTGGATGAGCGAGCGCGACCACCGTGCTGCCACGGTGTTCTACTCCACCGCCTTCGGCAGCGTGGCGCTCACCCTCGCCGTACCCTGGTTCTGGCAGACGCCGACGCTGCCGGAGCTCGGCATGATGCTGGCCATGGGCCTGCTCGGGGCGCTCGGTCACGGCTGCATCGTGCTCGGCTTCTCGCGGGCGCCGGCCTCGGTGCTCTCGCCGTTCCTGTACATGCAGCTGCTGGCCGCGAGCGTAATCAGTGTCACCGCCTTCGGCGACCCGCTCAGCGTGTTCACCCTGCTGGGCGCGGTGCTGCTCGTGGGCGGCGGTCTCGTGATCTGGTGGTGGGAGGGCGTCCTCGCCCGCCGCGCACGCCATCGGGCGCGCGGCGGGCGGTCTGACACTCGAGCCGTGTGACGCTAACGCGAGGCCGTCGTCTCCAGGACCTCCCAGCTCGTCGTCTGCTCGCCGTTGCGATAGCTCAGGTAGGTATTGTCCGTTTCACCCTCGTAGATCCGGAAGCACTTCTCCTCGTTGTCTTCGACCTCCAGAGACCGGCAGAACCGACCGTCGTCGGCGATGCGCCAGGTGCCCGCGGTACCGCCGCCGTCCCAGGCCGCCTCCAGGGTTCCGTCCGGGTAGTACGTGGCGGTGCCGGATCCCTGCGCGTTCGACCATGACAGGTGGAGTCCGTCTTCGTGCAGCGCCTCCAGCTGTTCACGGTCCAGCGGCCCGCGCCCGGCCTCCTGCAGCTCGGTGGGGGAAGGCGCGGTGGCGCAGCCGGCCGCAATGAGGATGGCCGTGGAGGCGGCGGCGAGGCGGAGGGTGTTGCGGGACGGATGCATGGTGGCACTCCTTCTCTTTCTGATCGTGAGGCGATGGCGCTCTTTCGCTGGGGTGTGTCCAGCGCTCGCAAGCTGAAGCAAAGTCGATGCGCCATCGCCGCACTACCCCCAGATGGGGGGGAATCGTCCCAGCGGTGAAGGGACCTTCTGATTACGTCCCGGACTGCGCCCCGCCTTGGCACGGCCGATGCGAAGCCCGCGGCGTCGCGGCCGACGGCTCCGCGGGCATGGCACAGTCCGAAGCGCAATCGGGAAGGCCCTAGGGACTTGCGCGACGGGGCCGGCAACGGCGAGCCTTGGCGGCATGAGCAGCCACCGGAACCCGGCAACGCGTCCATCCCCGACGGCCGCGCGCGGATGTACGCCAGGGGCAGGCCTTTGACCGCCCGGATCGTCCCCGGCTTCATGGTAATTCACGGCAACCGCCTGGAGGACCTGCGGGCGCTCGCCGTGGAGTGGCTGCGCCGGCATCCGCTGGCGCCGCTGGAGAACGAGATCTTCCTGGTCCAGAGCAACGGCATCGCCCAGTGGCTGAAGCTTGCCCTGGCGCGGGCCCCGGAGGCGCCGGAGGGCGGCTGCGGCATCGCCGCGGCGGTGGATGTGCAGCTGCCGGCCCGCTTTCTCTGGAGCGCGTATCGTGGCGTGCTCGGGGCCGATGCCGTGCCGGCCGAGTCGCCTTTCGCCAAGGAGGCGCTCACCTGGCGACTGATGCGCCTGCTGCCCGACCTGCTGCACGATCCCGTCTTCGCGCCGCTGCAACGCTTCCTCAGTGATGACCACGACCGGCGCAAGCGTCATCAGCTCGCCCTGCGGCTCGCCGATCTGCTGGACCAGTACCAGGTGTATCGCGCCGACTGGCTCTCCGACTGGGCCGAGGGGCGGGACGTACTGCGCGATGCCCGCGGCCATGAGGCCGCGCTGGCGGCGGATCACGCCTGGCAGCCCGCGCTCTGGCGCGCGGTGCTGGCCGATCTCCCCGCTTCCGCGCGGCAGCGTAGCCGGGCCGCCGTACACGAGGCCTTTCTGCGCGCCGCCGGCGAGCTCACTGCGCGCCCCCCCGGGCTGCCGCGCCGGGTCATCGTCTTCGGCATCTCCTCGCTGCCGCGGCAGAGCCTGGAGGCACTGGAGGCGCTGGCGGGGGTCAGCCAGGTGCTGCTCTGCGTGCACAATCCCTGCGAGCACTTCTGGGCGGATATCGTCCCCGACCGGGAGCTCCTCACCGGCCCACGCCGGCGCCAGGCGCGACGCCCGGACATGCCTGCCGACCTCTCCCCGGAGGCCCTCCACGGCCATGCCCACCCGCTGCTCGCCGCCTGGGGCAAGCAGGGGCGGGACTATATCCGGCTGCTCGACGAGCACGACGATCCCGAGCGCTATCGGGCGCTGTTCCGTACGCTCTCCTGGCAGCGGATCGATCTGTTCGAGCCCCATGGCGAGGACTGCCTCCTGCACCAGCTGCAGGAGGATATCCGCGACCTGCGCCCCTTGAGCGAGACGCGCGAGCGCTGGCCGGCGGTACCCGCGGAGGACGACTCCATCCGCTTCCAGATCGCCCACAGCCCCCAGCGCGAGGTGGAGGCCCTGCACGATCGGCTGCTGGACTGCTTCTCCGCCGATCCGACCCTGCGCCCGCGGGATGTCATCGTCATGGTCCCCGACGTTGACCGCTACGCGCCCCATATCGAAGCGGTGTTCGGGCGTCTCGACCCGGACGACCCGCGCTACATCCCCTTCACCGTGGCCGACCGCGGCCGGCGCGGTCAGGCACCGCTGCTGATCGCCCTGGAGCAGCTGCTGCGCCTGCCGGAGGCCCGTGTGGCGGTGAGCGAGGTGCTGGACCTGCTCGACGTGCCCGCGCTGCGCCGGCGCTTCGGCCTGGCGGAGGCGGCACTCGGGCGCCTGCATGGCTGGGTCGAGGGGGCCGGCGTGCGCTGGGGGCTGCATGCCCGCCAGCGCGCGGCCCTGGGACTGCCCGATGGTTTCGAGCAGAACAGCTGGGCCTTCGGCCTGCGGCGCATGCTGCTCGGCTATGCCGTGGGCGAGGCCGACCCCTGGCAGGGCATCGAACCCTTTGCAGAGGTCGGGGGGCTGGAGGCCGCCGAGCTCGGCCCGCTGGCGGACCTGCTGGAGACCCTGGACCGCTGGTGGCAGGCCCTGGCCGCGGAGGCCACGCCCGCCGACTGGGCGGTGCGCCTGCGGGCGCTGCTGGACGACTGCTTCCATGCCGCCGGAGAAGACGATCAGCTCCTCCTCGATCGGCTGCTGGAGGCCCTTGACGACTGGGAGTCGACCTGCGCCGAGGCGGGGCTCGAGGAGCCCCTGCCGCTCGCCGTGGTCCGGGAGCACTGGCTCGCCGCCGTCGATGCGCCGAGCCTCAGCCGGCGCTTCCTGGCCGGGGCGGTCAACGTCTGCACACTCATGCCAATGCGCGCCATCCCTTTCCGCGTGGTCTGCCTGCTCGGCATGAGCGACGGCGACTACCCGCGCAGCCCGCAGCCGGTGGACTTCGACCTCATGGCCCGGGACTATCGCCCCGGCGACCGCTCGCGCCGCGAGGACGACCGTTATCTCTTCCTGGAGGCGCTGCTCTCGGCCCGCGAGCGGCTGCTTGTGAGCTGGGTCGGGCGCAGCGTGCAGGACAATACGGCGCGGCCGCCGTCGGTGCTGGTGGGCCAGCTGCGGGATCATCTTGCCGCCGGCTGGCGCTCGGCGGAGGGCGCCGATCTGCTGGCGCAGCTCACCGTGGATCAGCCGCTGCAGCCCTTCAGCCCCGCGCTGTTCCCGGTGGAGGACGATGCGCGGCTGTTCACCTACGCCCGGGAGTGGCAGGCCGTCCACCGGAGCGTGGCGCCGACCCCGCCACCGGCACGGCTGCCAGCGGTGAGCCCGACGGAGCCGCTTGCCCCCGCGGTGCTCGGGCGCTTTCTGGCCAGCCCGCCCCGGGCGTTTTTCACCGGGCGACTGCAGGTGGTGCTGGAGGACGAGGCGGCAACGGCCGAGGACCTGGAGCCCTTCGCCGTGGAAGGGCTGGGTGCCTGGCAGCTGCGCCGGCAGCTCGCCGACGTCGCGCTCGCTCCCTTGCCGCCGGATGCCGCAGCGGCGCGGAGCCGGCTGGACGCCGGGCTGGAGCGTCTGCGGCGCAGCGGTGCGCTGCCGCCGGCGGCGCCGGGGGAGGCGGCGGCAGCGGCGCTGGCGGAGGCGGTGACACCGCTCCTGGACGGGGTGCTCGAGTGGTGCGAGGCCTATCCGGAGCGGGTCTCTCCCGAGGCGGCGCTGCGCTTCGAGCATGCCGGCGTCGTGGTCGAGGCCTGGCCGGAGGGCCTGCGCCGGGCCGCAGACGGGCGCACCCTGCAGCTCGCTCACAGCGTCGGCCGGCTGCGCATCGGCAGCCGGCCCTACTGGCGCTACGACAGCGCGGCGCCCTCCTGGGTCGCCCACTTGCTGGCCTGCACGGTGGTCGGGCCGGTCACCACCGTGCTGGTGGCCGCGGACGCCGCGCTGCGGCTCGACCCGCTCACCGCCGAGGCCGCCGGCGAGCACCTGCGAGCGCTGATGGAGGCCTGGCTCGAGGGCCAGCGCGAGCCGTTGCCGGTGACCTGCCAGAGCGCCTGCGCCTGGCTGGAGGCGCTGACCCTCGAGCGCGACGCCCAGGCCGACGCGGCCAGCGTCTATGCCGGCCAGGGCCAGCAGAGCGGTGAGGTGGACCACAGCCCCTATCTCGCCCGGGCCTTCCCCACCGCCGAGGCGCTGCTCGCCGACAGCCGTTTTCCGGCTTTGGCCGAGCGCCTTTACCGGCCCCTGCATGCGGCCCTGCAGACGCCGCCGGAGGCCTCGGCATGAGCCTGGACCTCGCCCGCCTGCCGCTGCGCGGCAGCCGCCTCATAGAGGCCAGCGCCGGCACCGGCAAGACGTACACCATCGCGGGGCTCTACCTGCGGCTGGTGCTCGGCCACGGCGGCGAGGCCGGCCCGCCGGAGCCGCTGCTGCCGCCGGCGATCCTGGTGGTTACCTTTACCGAGGCCGCCACCCGGGAGCTGCGCGAGCGTATCCGCCAGCGCCTGAGCGAGGCGGCGGCCTGCTTCCGGGAGCCGCAGGCCGCCACGCCGGACCCGGTCCTCGCCGAACTGCTCGCGGACTATCCGGACCCCGGGGCGCGCGCGGTGGCGGCGCGGCGTCTGGCGCTGGCGGCGGAGTGGATGGACGAGGCGGCGGTGTCCACCATCCACGCCTGGTGCTATCGCATGCTGCGCGAGCACGCCTTCGACAGCGGCAGCCTGTTCGAGCAGCATCTGGAGACCGACCCCAGCGAGCGCGAGGCCGAGGCGGTCCGCGACTACTGGCGCAGCATGGTCTACCCGCAGCCGTCGGCGCGGGCGGCGCTGCTGACGCAGCTGCTGGGCGGCTCGCCCGAGGCGCTGCACCGGCAGCTGCGCGGGCTGCTGGGCCACGAGCCGGCACGCCCGGCGGAGCGCGCTGCGCTGGAGGCGCTGCTCGATGCCCACCTCGCCGCCCTGGAGCCGTTGAAGGCCCCGTGGCGGGACGACTTCGCGGCCGCGGCGGCGAGCTTCCGCGCTCTGCTGCCGCTGCTCAACGGCGGCAAGTACAGGAATCCGGAGAAGCTTCTGGAGGCCGTGGGTGCCTGGGCTCGAGACCCGGCCGCAACCGTGCCGGAGTGGAGCGGCAGCTACCCGGCCCTGGAGATGGTCAGCCGCCGCGGCATGCAGGCGCGCCGGTTGAAGAACGCCACGCTGCCGGACGAGCTGCATCCGGCCCACCTCGCCGCCGACGCCCACGACAGCCTGCCGCCGGCGCCGCGGGCCGCGGTGCTGCGCCATGCCGCGGCGTGGGTGCGCTGGCGCTTCGAGGCCGAGCAGCGCCAGCGCGCCGAGCTCGGCTTCGGCGATCTCCTCACGCGCCTGCTGGAGGCCTTGGAGCAGGACCCCGCCGGCCGCCTCGCCGCCACCATCCGCCGCCAGTTTCCGGTGGCGATGATCGACGAGTTCCAGGACACCGACCCGGTCCAGTACGCCATCTTCGAGCGTGTCTACGACATCGCCGGCAACGCCGACCGGGAGGCGCTGCTGCTGATCGGCGATCCCAAGCAGTCCATCTATGCCTTCCGCGGGGCGGACATCCACAGCTACCTGCGGGCTCGGCGGGCCACCGCCGGGCGCCATCACACGCTGGCCCGCAACTTCCGCTCGTCGGCGGACATGGTGACCGCGGTGAACCGGCTGTTCAGCCATGGCGAGGCCCAGCCCGGCGGCGCCTTCGGCTTCCGCAGCGACGACGCCGACCCGGTGCCCTTCCAGCCCGTGTCCGCCGAGGGGCGCACCGAGCGCTTCGTTCTTGCCGACGGCCCGCCGGCGGCGCTGACCTTCTGGGTGCAGGAGGGCGAGTCCGTGTCCCAGGGCGCCTACCGGGAGACACTGGCCGCGCGCGGCGCCAGCGTGATGACCGCGCTGCTGGAGCAGGGGCGCCGGGGCGAGGCGGGGTTCCGGGGCGAGGGGGGGTTGCGCCCCCTGCGCCCGGCAGACATGGCCGTGCTCGTGCGTGACCGCCGGGAGGCCGACGCCGTCCGCACCGCGCTCGCCGCCCGGGGCGTGCGCAGCGTCTACCTCTCCGACCGTGACTCGGTCTTCCGCACCGACGAGGCGGCGGACCTGCTGCGCTGGCTGCGCGCCTGCGCCGAGCCCGGCAGCGACCGGCTGCTGCGCGCGGCCCTCGCCACGGCCACGCTGGACCTCGATTACGCCGCCCTGGAGCGGCTGAACAGCGACGAGCTGCACTGGGAACAGCGGGTGGTCCAGTTCCGCGACTACCACCGCCTCTGGCGCAGCCGCGGCGTGCTGCCGATGCTGCGGCGTCTGCTGCACGACTTCGACCTGCCGCGAAGGCTGCTGGCGCAGCCCCGGGGCGAGCGCCGGCTGACCAATCTGCTGCACCTCTCCGAGCTGATGCAGCAGCGCGCCGGTGAGCTGGACGGCGAGCAGGCCCTGGTGCGCCACCTGGCCGAGCACCTGGAGGCGGCGGGCGGCACGCCGGCCGAAGAGCAGGTGATGCGCCTGGAGAGCGACGAGGGCCTGGTGCAGGTGGTCACCGTGCACAAGGCGAAGGGCCTCGAGTATCCGCTGGTGTTCCTGCCCTTCGCCTGCAGCTTCCGCCCGCCGACCGCCGACCGCGCCCCCCTGCGCTACCACGATGCCGATGGTGCCCCGAGGGTGGCGCTGGAGCCGGACGAGGCGGCGCTGGAACGGGCCGATGCCGAGCGTCTGGCGGAGGATGTGCGCCTGCTCTACGTCGCCGTCACCCGGGCCCGGCACGCCTGCTGGCTCGGCGTGGCGCCGCTGCGGCTCGGGAACCGGCGGCAGAACCAGCTCCACCGCAGTGCGCTCGGCCATCTGCTCGCCGGCGGCGAGCCGATCCCGGACGATGGCCTGTCGGCGGCCCTCGCCCCGCTTGCCGCGGCGGACGATGCGGTCGCCATCGAGCCGGCCCCGGCGGTGACCGGCGAGCGCTACGCCGGCCCCGGCGAGGCCGCCGCCACCGGCAGCGCCCGCCGACCGCGGCGGCCCGCCCGAGAGCTGTGGTGGATCGCGAGCTACAGCGCCCTGCGCCTGGCGCAGCCCGAGGCGGCCCCGGAGACGGCGCGAGCCGAGGTGATCGGCGAGGTGGCGGAAGAGGCCGATCCGGCGGGTCCGGCGCCGGGCGTGGCGGCGGGCCTGCACGCCTTCCCCCGCGGGCCCGGTCCGGGAACGTTTCTCCACGGCCTGCTGGAGTGGGCGGCGCGCGAGGGCTTCGCCGCGCTCGCCGCCGACCCGGCGCGGCTGCGGGAGACCGTGGTGCGGCGCTGTGCCCGGCGTGGCTGGGGGGAGTGGGCCCAGGTGCTGGGCGACTGGCTGCAGCGGCTGATCGCGGAGCCGCTGGCGTTGCCCGGGGCGGGGCCGGTCACGCTACACGGGGTTGCCGCGTACCAGCCGGAGCTGGAGTTCTGGTTCGAGACCCGCTGGACCGATGCCCGGCGGCTGGACCGCGCGGTGCGAGCGGCCACCCTGGACGCCGCACCGCGCCCGCCCGCCGCGCAGAGCGTGCTGAACGGTCTGCTCAAGGGCTTCGTGGATCTCGTCTTCGAGCACGAGGGGCGCTACTGGGTCGCGGACTACAAGTCCAACTGGCTCGGCCCGCAGGCCCGGGACTACGCCCCGGCGGCCCTGCGCACCACTGTGCTCGAGAAGCGCTACGACCTGCAGTACGTCCTCTACACCCTGGCGCTGCACCGGCTGCTGACGTCCCGGCTGCCGGACTACGACTACGA
This sequence comes from Spiribacter halobius, assembly GCF_020883455.1. Lineage (NCBI taxonomy): Bacteria > Pseudomonadati > Pseudomonadota > Gammaproteobacteria > Chromatiales > Ectothiorhodospiraceae > Sediminicurvatus > Sediminicurvatus halobius. The sequence continues at coordinate 1,942,547 of NZ_CP086615.1, forward strand.
TCGCCATGTCGGCGGTGTGGTCTATCTCTTCCTGCGCGGCATCGACGCCGAGGGCCAGGGCCTGTACTGCGAGCGCCCGCCGCGGGCGCTCATCGAGCAGCTGGATGCCGATCTGCGGGCCGGGCCGGACGCTCCGGAGGAGGGCCCGTGAGCGCCGCCGGCGCCCTGCCACAGGATCGCGACGGCATCCTCGCGCTGCTGGCGGACTGGGTCGCTGCGGGCTGGCTGCGGTCGCTGGACCGGGCGTTCGCGGCGTTCCTCGCCCGCGAGGCGCCGGCCACGGAGCCGCTGCCGCTGCTGCTGGCCGCGATCGCGAGCCAGCACCAGGGGCGGGGCCACGTCTGCCTCGATCTCGAGGCCCTGGCCGAGGATCCGGACGCGACGCTCGGGCTCGCCCCGCCGGTGGCGGAGGTGGCCGAGCCGCTGCGCCCCGCGGCCTGCCTGGGCGGGCACGACGCCGGGGCCCTGGCGGCGGCGCTGGGAGGGGCGCCGGTGGTGGCCGGGAGCGATCATCCGACGGCACCGCTGGTGCTGGAGCCGCCGCGGCTCTACCTGCGCCGCTATCGGGACGCCGAGGCACGCGTGGCCGAAGGCATCGCCGCGCGGCTTGCGACGGGTCGTGCGCGCCGCGCCGCCGTCGACCCGGCCGCGCTGGCGCGCTGGCTGGAGTGGCTGTTCGGCTCGCCGCCCACGGCGGCGACGGACTGGCAGCGTGTCGCCTGCGCCCTGGTCGCAGGCGGGGACTTCGGGGTGATTACCGGCGGCCCAGGCACCGGCAAGACCACCACCGTGGTGCGCCTGCTGGCCATCCTGCAGGGGCTGGCCCTGGAGGCGCCAGAGGGTCGCGCGCTGCGCATCGCTCTGGCCGCGCCCACCGGCAAGGCCGCCGCGCGCCTCAACCGCTCCGTGGCGGGGGCCGTGGCGGCGCTGGCGCTGCCGGGGGATGCCCTGGGCGCAGCAGTGCGGGACGCCGTGCCCACGAGGGTGACGACCCTGCACCGGCTGCTCGGCAGCCAGCCGGGCAGCCGTCGCTTCCGACACGACGCCCGCCACCCGCTGGCGCTGGACGTGCTGGTGGTGGACGAGGCCTCCATGGTGGACCTGGAGCTGATGGATGCCACCCTGGCCGCGTTGCCTGCCCAGGCCCGGCTGGTGCTGCTGGGTGACCGGGACCAGCTTGCCTCGGTGGAGGCGGGGGCCGTCCTCGGCGAGCTCTGCGCCCGGGCGCGCGCCGGCGCCTACAGCCGGGAAACGGCGGACTGGCTCGTCGCCGCCGGGGCCGGGCACCTGCCGCCGCAGACCCTGGCGGCGCCGGCGCAGGCGCTGGACCAGCAGGTGGTGATGCTGCGCCACAGCCACCGGTTCCCGGCCGAGGGCGGCATCGGCCGACTCGCGGCGGCGGTCAACGCCGGGGATGCCGCAGGCGCCGAGGCCGTTCTCGACAGCGGGGCGGAGGGTCTGGCGCGGCTCCGTGTGGCGGACGGCGCCGACGGGATGGCCGGGCTGGAGTCCCTGGCCACCGATGCGGTGGCCGGCTACGGCCAGTACCTGGCGCGGCTGCGGGCGGCGGACCCCGGCGACACGGCGACCCCGGACGCGTGCGATGCCTGGGCGCACGAGGTGCTCAGGGCCCATGCCGGGTTCCAGCTCCTCGCGGCCCTGCGGGCCGGGCCCTGGGGCGTGGAGGCGCTGAATGTCCGCATCGCCGGCGCGCTAGAGGCCGCCGGCGCCATCGCGCCCCGGGGTGTCTGGTACGAGGGCCGGCCAGTGATGGTCACCCGCAACGATTATGGTCTCGGGCTGATGAACGGTGATCTCGGCATCGCCTTGCGCCGGCCGGAGCAGGACGAGGCCGGGCACTGGCGGCGGGTGCTGCGGGTTGCCTTCCCCGCGGCGGATAGCGAGCGCGGCGTGCGCTGGGTGCTGCCGAGCCGTCTGGACGCGGTGGATACGGTGTTCGCCATGACCGTGCACAAGGCCCAGGGCTCGGAGTTCCGCCACGCCTGCCTGGTACTGCCGGAGCGGACCGCACCGGTGCTTACCCGCGAGCTGGTCTATACCGCCATCACCCGGGCCGCGGAGCGCTTCACCCTGGCGGAGGCGGCGCCGGGGGGGCTGCGGGCGGCCATCGGCCGCAGCGTGCGGCGCTGCAGCGGCCTGGAGGCGCGGCTGCGCGGCGGCTGATGCCTCAGTCGGCCGTCACTGCGGTGGCGGCTCCGGCGTGCGGCAATGCCGCCTGCAGCCAGGTCACCAGCCGGCGGATCTCGGCGGGGTGTGCCGTGTCGGCCTGGCTCGCGAGCACGGCCCGCAGCAGCGCCTCCGGCTCCAGCGGCGGCTCGGGGTCGAGGTAGCCTTCCGCCTGTAGCCAGGCCTCCAGCTCGTCGGTGGTCTGGCCCCGGAAGCGCTTGACCTGCCCCTCGCGCAGCGCGCTGACCAGGGCCTCGGCATCGCCGCCCACGCGGTCGGCGAGCTCGCTCACCCGGTCGATGAAGGTCTCCCGGATCACCCCGGACGCCTCCAGCACCCCCCGGTCCACAGGCCGGCCGCGCCCGCGCCGCCAGTGTCCGAGCCAGCTGCGGGCGATGCGGCAGCGCGCCGCCAGGCGTTCGCGCACATCCCGGTCCGGCAGGGCCCGCTCGGCGGCCGCCCCCGCCAGCAGGGCCTCGAGTTCGCCCAGGCGGGTGACCCGCCAGTCCTCCATCAGCCGGTGCAGCTGGGGCAGATCGTCCCGGAGGAGATGGAACAGCGGGATCGCCTCCGGCGGCTGCCAGGGGTCCGGCGCAGGGACGCCCAGGGCCGCGGCATACGCCTCCGGGGTCCGGGCATCCGGCGCGGGCAGGGGCGCGGGCTCAGGCACCTGATAGTCCACCGGGGCCGCCGTGGGGCGGCGGAAGCGTATGGCGGCGAGGTCCACCACCGCCGGTGCCTTGCCGGTGGCGTGCTCCCAGAGCCCGATCTCCTCGCGGCGGGCGCTCAGGTAGAAGATCTGTCGGCCCTCTTCGTCGGCGAGCTGCTGCAGGCTGGCGGCCACTTCCGCAAAACGCCCGGTGTCGCTGGTGGTCAGCGCCTCGTCCAGGAACAGCGGCAGCGGTTTCTTCTCGCGCTCGATCTGCCGGGCCCAGGCGATGCGCACCGCGAGCAGCAGCTGCATGCGCGTGCCCGAGGAGAGCGCGGAGAGGGGCCGTCGCTCGCCGCTGGCCGCCTCGCGGGCGTGAAAGCCGCGCTCGGCGTCCAGCTCCAGCGACCAGCCGTGGTGGGTGAAGCGCAGGAAGCGCTCGCTCGCATCCTGCAGCACCGGCGGCTGGCGGGCGCTCCGGTATTCCCCCGCTACCTGGTCCAGAAGGAATCGTCCGGCGGCGCCGAGGAGCGCCTCGTCGCGCAGGCCGGCCAGCGCCTCCGCCGCGCCCCGCTCCGCAGCCAGCGCCTGCTCCAGGCCGCCGTCGCGGCCGGCCTCCTCCAGCCGGGTGCGGATGGCCTTGGCCTCCTCCAGCAGCGATTCGTAATCCGCCGCCAGGGTCTGCTGCTCGCTGAGATCGGCCTCGAGCCCCGCTGCGTCGCCGGCTTCCACCCGGGCCAGCAGGTCGTCCTCCCCGGCGAGCGGCCGGCGCCGCTCGGCCTCGGTAGCGCAGGCGGCATCGTGCTGCCGGCGGAGCTCGCGCCAGGTCTCCAGCGCGGCGCAGCGGCGCTCCAGACCGGCCCGGTCTCCTGGCTCGATGCCGGCCTCCCGGTACAGCGTCCCGATCTCGGCGGCCCGCTCCGCAACGGTTTCCTCCAGCCGGCGCAGCTCCCGGTCCGCCTCGCCGCCGTCGCGGGCGGCCTGCTCCGCGGCGCGCCAGCGCTCCCGGAACGCATCGAGCGCCGTCTCCAGCGCCACCGGGTCTGAGGTCTCGGGGGCGGCGCCCCACTGGGCGAGGAAGCCGTGCACGGCCGTGGCCTCGGCCTGCAGCTCGGCGTCTATACGGTCCAGCTCGGCCCGGGCGGCGGCGTGTGCCGAGCGTGCCTGATCGAGGGCGGCGGTGAGGCGGATGAGCCGGTCGAGCCCGGCACCTGCGAGCCCTGCCGGGTCGATGCCGTGCGCCTGGCAGAACTCACGGGCCGCCTCGCGGGCCGCCTGCTCCCGGGCCTCGGCGGCGGCTACCCGGTCCGCCAGCTCGCGGTGGCGGCGGCGGGCGAAATCCCGCTCGCTCTCCGCCTCGCGGTGGCTGCGCTGCTCGCGCCAGGCCGCCGGGACTGCAAGGCCGGTCGCGAGGGCCGCGAGCAGGCTGGCGGCGATGGCCCACCAGAGCGCGGTGAGCACGGCGGCAACGCCGCCGAGGACCGCGCTGGCAAGGGCCAGCCCGGCGATCCAGGGCAGGCGCGTCGGCCGTGGCCCGTCGCCGGCAGGTTCCGCAGCGGCCTGGGCCTGGGCGCGGCAGGCGTCGAGCTCGGCGCGGGCCGCATGCAGGTCCTGAGCGAGCCGTTCGGCCGCGGCGACCTCCGCCGGGCCGGCGGTGATCAACGCCGCGTCATCGCCTCCCAGGGCCTCGGCCGCGGCCCGCCACTCGGCCTCGCGCTCGGCCAGGCGCCGGCGGGCCTCCTCACGTTGCCGGTCACGCTGGATCAGCGTCTGCAGCCGCCGCGCCGTGGCCTCGAGCTCGGACGCCTCGGGCCGCGCATCGGCGAGTCCCGTCTCTGCGGCGCGGGCGCGGGCCTCGTCGCGGCGTCGGCGCTGCTCGGCGGCTCCATCACGGGCCCGGCCACGCTGCGCCTCGAGCTCGTGGAGGCGCTGCAGCTCGCGGCCGGTGAGGCGCTCCATGCCCTCCGGATGGCTGGCGAGCGCTGCGTCCAGACGCTCCCGCTCCTGCCGCGCCTCCAGCAGCGCGAGGGCCTGTTCCAGCTGCCGGGCGCGCTGGCCGGCGGCACGGGCCGCCTGCACGCGGGCCTCCAGGCGCGGCAGTGTCTCCTCCTCGCGCAGGAGCGCCTCGTAACGGCTCTCGATGCGCTGGCGCTGCTGGCGGGCGTCGCGCAGGGCCTGGCCCTCCTGCTGGCCCCGCCGCGGGCCAAACTCGAAGGCGTTGCGCACCGCATCGAGGTCGAAGCCGGCGGCGAGCTCACGGCGCAGCAGCTCCACCAGCGACTGCTCGTCGCGGCCCTCGGCCTGCAGCAGGTCCTCCACCCGCAGCCAGTAGCAGTGCAGCCGATCGGCCTCGGGCAGGGGAGGAACCGCCGCGGGCTCGCCGTCCCGGGTCCACACCACCTGGCGGCCACTGCGCACCACGCGCCAGTGGCCGTCGTCGTCCACCAGCTCCGCCTCCAGGCTCAGGGCCGACGGATCGGCGGGCCGGGAACCGGCGACCAGATGCCACAGGGCCCTGGCGAGGCTGCTCTTGCCGACGGCGTTTGGACCCACCACCAGGTTCACGCCGGGCGCGAGGCCGTCCACCGTGAAGGCGTCTACCCCGGGCAGCTGGCGGATGGCGAGCGCCGTCAGTCTCATGCCGCCTCCTGCTGCCGGAGCAGGGCCTCAAGCGCCGAGCGCGCGGCCCGCTCGAGCCAGTCGGCCACGGCGGCGTCGTCAGGATCGGCCCGCCCGAGGGGCTGCCAGCGGGCCTCCCGGGCGACCGGCAGCAGCGCCTCCCGGGCCTCGGCAAGCAGCGCCCGGCGCTCCGCGTCGTCCGCCGGGCGCTGCAGGGTCAGCAGGCGCCGGGCAAGCAGACCCGCCGGATCCTCGCGGGCCGCCAGGGTTTCGAGGGGAACCTCCGGCAGGGTCTCCACCCGGAGGGTCTCGATGAAGTAGCGCACGCCCGCGCTGTCGTGGATGCCCCCGCGCTCGTCCTCGGGGAACAGCGCGGCGAGGGCGTCGCCGCCGATCGCCGTGCGGCCGGTAAAGCTTACCCGCAGGCCGACGGCGACCGGCTGGCCGCGACCGCTGGCGATCTCCCGGTCCAGCGTCCGTACGGCCCGGAGCAGCGTCGCGCGGGCCTCCGCCGGATCGGTCAGGTTCTCGCAGGGCACGTTGATCGGTTGCCAGCGCAGCGGTGCCAGCGGCCAGTGGTCTACGGTCGCGACACGCCCGCTGGCGATGGTCACGAGCCACGGCCCGCGAGGCCCCGGCTCGCCCGGGTCGAGGCCGGTCACGGTACCGAGATAGCCGCTCGGCTGAGACGCCGAGAGCGCGTCCGGCTGGTGGATGTGCCCGAGCAGCCAGCCGTCGAGGCCGGCATCGGTCAGGGCGCGGCTGGTTACCGGGGCGTAGGGACTGTCTGCGACGTCGCGGTCGGCGTGCAGCAGGCCGAGGTTGGGGCCGGGTCCGCGCTCGAGGGCGGCGCCCTCGAGCGGGCTCTGCAGCACCCGTGGCTGCGGAAAGGACCAGCCCCACAGGGTCAATGCCTCGCCGCCACGCTCCAGGGTCACCCGCTGCCAGCGGCCGCCCTCGCCCAGCAGCTCCAGACCGTCCACCTCGCGGGCCAGGCGCGGCAGCACGGCACCGTCATGATTGCCGGCAACGGCGAGCACGCGGATGCCGGTCCCCGCAAGTTGCTCCACGCCGGCGCGCAGGGCGCGGTAGGCCTCGAAGAAATCGTGCTCGCGCTCGACCACGTCGCCGGCCAGGGCCACGGCATCGACGCCGGCCTCCAGCGCCGCCGCCACCACCCGCTCCCAGGCACCGGCCGGGCCGAGCTCACGGGCGCGCCCGGCGAGCTCGTCCGGCAGGCGCGAGGGGCGGCGCCCGAGATGCAGGTCGCCAACGGCGAGGAGGTGAAGCGGCATGGCTGCCCCGGGGTGGCCGAACGGAACGGGCGCAGCATGCCACGAGCCGGCGCCGATTTGGTGAGGGCAGGCCGGCCGCGGCGAGCTTCATCCGCCGGGGGGCATGGTGGCCAGTCCGCTCGATCCGACCTCAGTCGCCGCCCGTTGCGGCGGCCTGCGCAGCGGCTGCCGCGGGACCCCGCATCAGGAACCAGTAGAACAGGCCGCCGAGGAAGGCCCCGATGAGCCAGGCGTAACCGTCCAGGGCCTGCAGGGCGGGCACCCAGACCGAGGCGAGGGAGAACACCGCAGCCAGGGCGAAGGCGACCAGGCCGCGCTGGTTCCAGCCGCGGACGTAGTGGTAGGCGGCGTCCGCGTCGGTGGAGAAGAGCTGCTGGACGTCGAGACGCTGGCGCTTCACCAGGTAGTAGTCGCAGACGATGATGCCGTAGAAGGGCGCGAGCACCGCGCCGAGCGCGTTGACGAAGCCGGCGATGCCGAGGCGGCTGATCACCGATACCCAGAGGGCGCCGATGAAGAACGCCACCACCGCGGTGATGAGCCCGCCGAGGCGGAAGTCGATGCGGCTCGGGATCAGGTTCGCCAGGTCGTAGGCCGGCGGGATGAAGTTGGCCACCATGTTGATGCCCACCGTCGCCACGAAGAACGTAATCGCCGCGATGATGGTGAGCGGCAGGAGGTCCACGCGTTCGATGATGTCGGTGGGATTGGTCAGGCGCTCGCCGAAGAGCACCACGGTGCCTGCGGTGACCACAAGCGCGATGAAGGAGAACACGGCGACGTTCACCGGCAGGCCGAGCAGGTTGCCGATGCGCATCTCGCGGTCGCTGCGCACGAAGCGCGAGAAGTCCCCGTAGTTGATTACCACCGCGGCGAAGTAGGCGACCATGGTTCCGGTGATGGCGAGGAAGGCCGCGACGGGGCCGCCCTCGTAGCCGCCGCCGGCGGTGAACAGATCGCCAATGGCGGGCAGGAGCTCCGCCCCCGCCTCGAGCCAGAGGATGATCATCAGCGCGAACATCACCAGGTAGACGAACGGTCCGGCCCAGTTGAGAAAGCGCCGCACCCACTCGATGCCGCGCCAGAAGATCACCACCTGGAACGTCCAGACCAGCACGAATGACAGCCATGCCACGGCGTCGAGGCCGAGGAGCTGCCCGCCGCCGGGGCTGCCCAGGAGCGAGTTGAGCAGCAGGGCGAGGGCCGTGGACGCGAAGTAGGTCTGCACGCCGTACCAGAAGATGGCGACGATGGCGCGCAGCATGGCCGGGAAGTTGGCGCCATGCACGCCCATGCTGGCGCGTGCCATGACCGGAAACGGGATGCCGTACTTCACGCTTGGCTGACCAGTGAGATTCACCAGGAACATCACGATGACGCCGGCCAGGATGATGGCGGCCATCACCGCCCAGCCATTCAGCCCGTAGGTGATGAACAGGGACGCCGCCAGCGTGTAGCCGAACAGGCTCTGGATGTCGTTCGCCCAGACATTGAATATCTCGAACCAGCCCCACGTGCGCCGGCTCTTCGGGATCGGCGCGAGGTCGGCGTTGTAGAGGCGCGGGTCGTGCTCGGTCAGCTTCAGATCCGGATCGCTCATCGTCGGTCTCCCGTAGACATGGCGGGCTGCGATTCGGGCGACGCCAGGGGCCGGGCCATCCTGTTCCGGCCCCTGGCGTGACCGGCGTCAGCTGCGGAAGCGCGCGCAGGCGCTCCAGTGCCGCATCAGCAGGTAGTAGGTGAGGCCGGCCGGAATCAGGCTCGCGTACCAGGACACCTGCGAGAAGGTGAGCGCGGCCACCGCACCGACCGCCGTGGCCACCAGCGCGGCGTAATTCACGCCGCGATAGGGGCCCTCGCTGTCATAGAGCTTGTCCAGATCCAGCGTGCGGCGGCGGATGAGGTAGTAGTCCACCACCAGCACCGCGAAGATCGGGCCGAGGAATGCCGAGTAGGTCTGCACGAACAGCTGCAGCCCGGCGGCCGAGTCGTCCTTCACCAGCTCCCAGGGGAAGGTGGCGAAGGCCAGGAAGCCGACGATCACCGTGGCCGGGCGGTAGCCGAGCTTGAAGATGTCCATGAGCGCATAGGTCGGCGGCACCACGTTGTTCAGCACGTTGGTCGTGACCTGCGCCGAGGCGATGAACAGCAGCGTGGTCATCAGCAGCGGCGTGTTGTCCACGGCGTTCGCGAACACCTGGATGGGGTCGGCGACCCCTGTCGCCTCCGAGACCATGTAGCCAATCAGCCCCATGAGCAGGGTCGCCGGCAGGATGGAGAAGGAGTAGATGGTCGTCAGCAGGCCGGGACCGGTGCCGGGGCGATGTTCGCGCGAGTAGTCGCTGACGTTGAGCATCATGGTCGCGTAGATGCCCATGAACAGCATGGTGGCGCCCCAGAAGGGCAGGCCCCAGGAGCCCTCCATGGTGACCAGGCTCGCCGATAGCGCATCGCCGTAGCGCACGATGGTGGCGTAGAACATGTACACCAGCGAGGCGAGGATGAACCCGCTGCCGATGTTCTCCAGCCACTTGATGCCCTGGAAGCCGAGCACCGACAGCATGATCTGCAGCAGCTGGAAGGTGATGAAGTAGAACACCAGGTTGTCGAAGCCGAACAGCGTCGCCGACACCATGTTCAGCGCGCCGGCGCCGATCCAGCTCTGGAAGCCGTACCAGACGATCGCCGGCACGGCCCTGACCAGACCCGGCAGACGGGTGCCCGTGAAGCCGAAGGCGCTGCGCGCCTGCACCATGAACGGGATGCCGTACTTGTAGCCGGCGGCGCCGTTGATCATCAGGGCCAGCCCGATAACGAAGCAGCCGATGGCGATGGCGAGTGTGGCCTGGAGCAGGTTGAGCGTCCCCACCACGCTCGAACCCATGGCGAAGGTGCCGATGGACACGCACCCGCCGAACCAGGCCAGGAAGTACGACGTCCGCCCCATGATGCGGATCTGCTGGGGGGCGAGGGACTCCTCGCCCGGTGCCTTGGTGCCCGGTGAAGCGCCCGGGGCGTGACGGTCTTCCGCCGTCAGCGTCTGATCGGTAGTGGCCATCTCTCCCTCCTCATGTTGGATTCAAATGCCCCGGACTCACCCGGGGCGACGGCGGATACGTCTGCCCGCCGCCATGCCGGACGCTATCCGGCGGTTGTGGCGGTTCCCCCCAGGTCGGAATAGCGCTGGAACTCGCCGGTGAACGTTTTCGGGCGCGGGAACGCGAGCTCCCCGTGCTTGCTGGTGCCAAGGCCAAGGGCCGCGAGGGACTCGCAGAGCTTCACGGCCGCGGCGACGCCGTCCACCACGGGCAGGCCGATCTCGCGTCCGAGGTGGGCCGTGAGGTCGGACATGCCGCCGCAGCCGAGCACCAGTGCGCCGATGTCGTCCTCCTCGCGGGCGCGGCGGCCCTCGGCGATGATCCGCTCCAGCGCGGTCTCGCCGTCATCCTCGAGGTCGAGCACCGGGATCTCCGCGGCCCGCACGCGCCGGCAATGGCCGGCGAAGCCGTAGCGCCGCAACAGGTCCTCGGCGATGCCGACGGTGCGCCCAAGCGTGGTGACCACGGAGAACCGCGGGGTGATCAGCGTGGCCACGTGGAACGCGGCCTCGGCGATGCCGACCACCGGGGCACGGGTCAGCTCCCGCGCCGCGGCGAGACCGGGATCCCCGAAGCAGGCGATGACGTAGGCGTCCGTACCCGCGCGCTCGCCGGCGAGCACCTCGTCGGCCACGCCGAGTGCGCTGACCGCCTCGTCGAAGTGCCCCTCGATGGACACCGGGCCACTGGCCGGCTGCGTGGCGACGATCTCGGTCCCTGGGCTGGCACCGGCGCGGGCCGCCTCGCCGATCTTGTCGGTCATGCTGCGGGTGGTGTTCGGGTTGATGACGCGAATCTGCATGGGCGCAACGTCCTTCCGGCGGCTGGCGATGGGTTGTCGCTGACGGCGTGCTTGAAATGTGTAGCGTATACAAGCTATGTATACAAGAACGGATGCAACATTTTCCGCATCGGGATCCGACGAATGGCGCAGACGATCCGTCCATGCTCAGGTGGCGGCTCCGTAATGGGGAGCTGATAGGCTTGGGGGACGTCGATCGAACCGGGAAGGGGCAGCCCGCCGCCCCGCTCGGAGGTGCCTGGAGACAGTCTTGTATACACGGGAAGGGGAGCGCATGAGCTCGGAAGGTGGACATGCAACCGGCGCGCCCGGGGTCGCGGACGCCGTGTCGGCGAGCCCGAGGGATGCGCGGATCTACCGCGAAATCGTTGATGCCATCGTCGATCACCGGCTGCGGCCGGGAGCGCGCCTGCCGGAGGACGCGCTGAGCGAGGTCTTCGGGGTCAGCCGCACGGGTATTCGCAAGGTCCTGCAGCGGCTTGCCCTGGAGCGGCTGGTGACCATCCGGCCGCGGCGCGGTGCCCAGGTGAGCCGGCCGAGCGCCCGGGAGGCGCGCAATGTATTCGCCGCCCGGCAGCTTGCCGAATGCGGCAGCATCCCGGAGGTCATCGCACGGTTCGACGGGGCGGACGAGCGCGCGCTGCAGGCGCTAGCGGAGCGCGAGTGCGTCGCGCAGCAACGCGGTGCCCAGAGCGAGGCCATCCGCCTGTCCGCGGCGTTTCACGTGCGCCTGGTGGGTGTTGCCGACAATGACATCCTGACCAGCTTCGTCGAGCAGCTGACCTCCCTCTCCTCCCTGATCATCGCGGTCTATGGCTCGCCACGCAGCGTCGGCTGCGACTGCGGCGAGCACGGCGATCTGGTGCCGCTGCTTGCGAGCGGACAGGCATCGGTGGCGCGGGAGTGGCTGACGGACCACCTGAGCCGGATCGAGGCGAGCCTGGACTTCGCCGGGGGCGAGGAGGTGACGCCGGACTTCGAGGCCATCTTCTTTGGTGAGGCAGCGCGCGGCACGGCGGCGGGCCAGTAGGCGGAGGCCGACGTGCCCGTGCGCGCGGCGGCGGAGGAGCGACGCGATGCAGAGCGATTACCCCCGGGACCTGGTCGGCTACGGCCGCCATCGCCCGCACCCGGACTGGCCCGGCGGCGCCCGGGTGGCCGTGCAGTTCGTGCTCAACTACGAGGAGGGCGGCGAGCGCTGCGTGCTCGACGGCGACCCGCACGCCGAGACATTCCTCTCCGAGATCATCAATGCCCCCGCAGTGCCGGACCGGCATCTGAGCATGGAGTCGATCTACGAATACGGCTCGCGGGTGGGCGTCTGGCGCGTGCTGCACGAGTTCGAGCGGCGCGGGCTGCCACTCACCGTGTTCGCCGTGGCCCGGGCCCTGCAGCGCAACCCCGAGGCTGCCGCCGCGTTCCGCGAGGCCGGGCACGAAATCGCCTGCCACGGGCTGCGCTGGATCAGCTATCAGGACGTGGACGAGGCTACCGAGCGTGCCCACCTGGAGGAGGCGGTGCGCCTGCACCGGGAGCTCACCGGCGCGGCACCGCTCGGCTGGTACACCGGCCGCGACAGCCCCAACACCCGGCGCCTGGTGGTGGAGCACGGCGGCTTTCTCTACGACGCCGACCACTACGGCGACGAGCTGCCGTTCTGGACCGAGGTGCGCCTGTCCGACGGCCGCCGCGAGCCGCACCTGGTGGTGCCCTATACCCTGGATGCCAACGACATGCGCTTTGCCACGCCCCAGGGGTTCAACAGTGGGGACCAGTTCTTCGCCTATCTGCGGGATGCCTTCGATGTGCTCTATGCCGAGGGCAGCGAGGCGCCGGCGATGCTCTCGGTGGGGCTGCACTGCCGGCTGATCGGCCGGCCCGGGCGATTCCGGGCGCTGCAGCGCTTCCTCGACCACATCGAGCGCCACGATGACGTCTGGGTCTGTCGGCGGGTGGATATCGCCCGGCACTGGCGGGAGCGGCATCCCTGGCATGGGGAGGCCCGCGGCCATGGCTGAGCGTCTCGTCGCCCGCCCGCTGACCCGGGAGGCCTTCGCCCCCTTCGGCGAGGTGCTGCAGACCGGGGGCGCGGAGCACTTCCCGATCAACGCCGGGACCACGGAGCGCTACCACGCCCTCGCCGCCGTGACGCTGGATGGGCCGCCGGCACGGGCGATTCTCAGCATCTTCCGCGGCCAGCCCGTGACCCCGCCGGTACGGCTGGCCTTGCTGGAGCGCCATCCCCTGGGCAGCCAGGCGTTCATGCCGCTGGACCGGCGGCCGTACCTGGTGGTGGTGGCGCCGCCCGGCGAGGGCTTCGCGCTGGGGGACCTGCACGCCTTCCTCGCCCGTGGCGATCAGGGCGTGAGCTATGCGCCGGGCGTCTGGCACCACCCACTGCTGGCGCTCGAGGCGGTGTCCGATTTTCTGGTGGTGGACCGCGACGGTCCGGGGAACAACTGCGATGAACGCCCGCTGCCGGCGCCGGTGGAGGTCGTGCTCCCCGCGGCCGCAGCCGGGGCAGGCAACGAGGAGGGGCCACGATGACTGAAGCCGCGCGCCATGCGAACCCCGTCGAGCGGCCGGATTTCGCCCGGGGGCTCAGCAATCTCGCGGACGCACGGGCCGGCGCCACGGTGGTGGCGGTCAGCGACGAGTTCTTCGCGCCCGGCGAGCGCATGCTCGCCGCCGCGCCGCCGGTGTTCTACCCGGAGCGCTTCGACGATCACGGCAAGTGGATGGACGGCTGGGAGACGCGCCGTCGGCGGGGGCCCGGGCACGACTGGGCGGTGGTGCGGCTCGCCATGCCCGGCGTGATCGAGGCCATCGAGCTGGATACCTCGTTCTTCACCGGCAACTTCCCGCCGGCCGCCTCGGTGGAGGCCTGCCGGGTGGAGTCGGGGGACCCGGATGCTGCCACCGTCTGGCAGGAGATCGTGCCCGTGGTGAGCCTGCGGGGCGATGACCATCGCTTCTGCCGGGTGGAGGCCGGCGAGGTGTTCACGCACTTGCGCCTGAATCTCTACCCGGATGGCGGCATCGCCCGCCTGCGCGTCCACGGCCGCGGCCGCCCGCGCCTCGCGGCCGCGGGGGGTGACGTCCCGGACCTCGCCGCCCTCGGGCATGGAGGGCGGGTGGTCGCCGTAAGCGATGCCCACTACGGCGACCCGAACGCCATCCTCGCCCCCGGCCGCGGCGTGAACATGGGCGACGGCTGGGAGACCCGCCGACGGCGCGAGCCCGGCAACGACTGGGGCATCATTGCCCTGGGCTGTCCGGGTCGCATCGAGCGGGTCGTGGTGGACACGGCGCACTTCAAGGGCAACTTCCCGGCCCGTGTCTCGCTGCAGGCCGCCCGTCCCGAGAATGCCACCGACGAGTCGCTGGTGCCGCAGAGCATGTTCTGGGAGACGCTGCTGCCGGAGATGCCGCTGCAGGCGGACGCGATCCACGAGTTCCAGACGGAGCAGCTTGTGGACGTGGGCGTGGTGTCCCATGTCCGGTGCAACCTGATACCCGACGGCGGTATCAGCCGCCTGCGTCTCCACGGCTGGCCCGAGGGGTCAGGCTAGCCCGCAGCCGTGAGTCGGTGAGACTTGCGGGCCAGCAGCCCGCGTTCGTGCCCTCCAGGGCAGCGACGGGCCCTCGCGCTGGCTGGCGCGGGGTGCTGGCCAGTCCTGGTCGCGCCGGATCGCCCGGCCCCTGATGCCCTCGCAACGGAATCGGCCGCGCCTGGCGCTGACTGCCGCGGGATCGTCCTGGCGGCGCTGGCAGTCGACGCTGGGTTGCCGCACCATGCGGGTCAGGATCTCGGGGGAACGTGAGTGGAATATCGGGAAGTCGAACTGCCGGCCTGCAAGAGCATCGCGCTTATCGCCCACGATAACCGCAAGGCGAGCCTCGTCGCCTGGTGCGCACGGCATCGCGAGGCGCTGGCGCAGCATCGCCTCTGCGCCACCGGCACCAGCGGCGCGCTGGTGGCAGAGGACACCGGGCTCGTGATCGAGCGGCTCGTGAGCGGCCCGCTCGGCGGCGACCAGCAGGTGGGTGCGCTTATTGCCGAGGGCAAGGTGGACCTGCTGATCTTCTTCTGGGACCCGTTCGAGCCCATGCCCCACGACCCGGACGTCAAGGCGCTGCTGCGCATCGCCGCGGTCTGGAACATCCCGGTGGCCTGCAACGAGAGCTCGGCGGACTTCATCGTCGCCTCGCCGCTGTTTGCCGGACGCAGCCAGAGAATGGTGCCGGACTACGAGCGCTACACGGCGAGCCGCAGCGCCCGCTGACGGCGGGCGGCCGCGGACCTGTGGGAGCGGTCTCCGACCGCGATGCCGCGCGCAGCGCGGTACCGCGAACCCGGTTCATCACCGGGGCGGTCGATGTCCCGGGTGACGCCGCTGCGCGTCGTATCGCGGTCGGAGACCGCTCCCACGGCGAGGGCGTCAGAGGCCGGCGGGTGGGCAGGCCCCGGAACGAGAAACGGCGACCCCGGATGCTCCGTAAGTCGCCGTTTCGCCGGGTATTCTTGGTGGGCGGTGCTGGGATCGAACCAGCGACCCCTGCCGTGTGAAGGTAAGCAAGGTGAACCGCAGTCCCTTGTATAACAACGGTCACACGAGATAAATCATAAGTTTGCGGAAACACCAGATGAATGGTGGGGCACGTTTGTGCATGGTTATGTTACCGTGATGGTCACAGATTGGTCACACGGGACATACGGCCATGTCCGGCAAGGCCCTGGATACCAGCATCACCGACACCGCCGCACGACGCTTCCTTAACGAAGCTGACGACCGCGCCACCCTCTGGTGCGACAAGGTCTCCGGCTTCCACCTACTGAAGACCCTCAAGGGCGGGAGCTGGCGCTACCGCTACACCGACCTGAAGGGGCGAAGGCGCGTGGCCACCGTGGGGCGTTACCCGAGCATGAAGCCGCAGGAGGCGGCAGAGAAGGCGCAGGCATGGCGAAACGACCGGGTGGACGTACTCTCCGAGCAGGAACGCGACAGAGAGGCTCAGAAAGCCGCTGAGCGCCTCGCAAAGCACCGGACGCTTGGGAAGTACATCGAAGGCCCCTATGCGCGCTATCAGGCCCGCAAGAAGGCTGGAGACGAAACGCTCGCCATCCTGCGGAACAACTTTGCCGCATGGCTCGATCGGGACATGGCGACGTTCAGCCGGGCGGACGTGCTCGAGTGGCAGGCAAAGCGTGAAGGCGAGGGCAGAGCGCACGCGACCCTGACCCGGGCGTTCGGGGCGCTCAAGACGCTGATGCGCCATGCGGTGCGTGAGGGCTTCCTTGACGAGAACCCTTTGGATGGCGTGACGCTGGAGCGACCCACCGACACCGAGCGCGCCGCGCAGCTATCCGCCGAGCGTTCGTCAGCGCGCCGCTTGCTGACCGATGACGAGATTCAGGGGCTGCATACCGGGCTCTCCGCGTTCGCCGACGAGGTACGTGCCCAGCGGCGCAACAGCCGCAAGCACGGCAGGGCTTACCTTCCCGACCTTGATGCTGTGGCCTATCCGCACTGGTTCATCCCATTCGCCTACTGCGCGCTCTACACCGGGATGCGCCCGGGTGACCTGTACTCGCTGACGTGGCTTGAGCTGAACGTGAACTTCGGTCGGCTGGTTAAGGTGCCGGAGAAGACCCGCCACCATCCGGACCCGGCGCGCATCACGATGGACCTGCCGCCGGAGCTGCTCAGGATCATGCGCGCATGGTGGGAGCAGCAGGGCAAGCCGGAGTCGGGCCTGGTGTTCCCGAGCCCCGTCAACGGCGAGCGCATGGACAAGAAGGCGCACCTGAGAGCGTGGGCGCGGGTGAAGCGCCTGGGCGGCCTGCCGGAGAACCTCACCTTCTACGCCCTGCGGCATCACTTCATATCGGCGCTGGTATCCGCCGGCGTGCCGCTGCTCACGGTCGCGCACATGGCGGGCCACAAGTCGGCCTCGATGATCGAACGGCACTACGGGCATCTGTGCCCGGTGGCGGCCGCGGATGCGCTCGCGGCGTTTTCCCGGACGGTGGCGCGGAGGGAGCGGGCATGACCACGTTGCACGATCCGCTCGAAATCGGAGAGGCAATCTTCTGGCGTGTGGTGCAAGACGTTGAGCCTCAAGTGAGGAGTGTCATCGAGGACACCGGGTGGTCAGCAGAGGAAATCTCTGAGGCGAAGAAATGCTTCCACGTCGAACCGCCGCACGTCTTCCCACAAACGATCGAAATCGAGTCATGCCCGGACCCCGCGCATTACGCACTAATGTTTGAGAAGGTCATGGATCGGGTTCGATCTCTGCTCGTGGACAGCCCCAACTCTGCGCGCGATATCGAAATGATGCGCCTGGGAGCCATGCTCCAGCAGTGTGTCGAGGGCGTTGAGGCACCCGATGCCAGAGCCGCAATTGACCGCCAACGTCAAGGACGGGCCGGCTTGCGCAAGCGCGGTCAACAAGGGCCATTGAAACGGGTAATTCGCGCCGTAATGAGCGCTGGCGCCGACTCCGTTGACGACGTACTCGCTGCGCTTACGGACGACTGCTTTTTGGAGGTGATCGACGAGGTCGACGAGTCCTCCCGTACGGTCTACTACGTCCCAGGTCCGGGCCGTGAGCCGAAGGCCGCGACCGAGAAGCGCATCCGGAACCTCATGAGCGAGATTCGCAACGGCAGGTAGTCCCTGCGTCCCGAGATTCCGGTATCCCGGGATACCCGCCTGATTCACTGGCCTCACGTCCTAAACGTGAGGCCATATTCATGAACGACCCCAAGCACTCCGGCGTGCTCCGGCCACCGCAGGCCGCTGAGTATCTCGGAATGACAACTCGGCATCTCTACAACGTTGCCGAGCGTGATCCGACCTTCCCCCGAAAGATCGTCTTCAGTGCTCGCTGCGTCGGCTGGCGCCGCGAGGCGCTGGATGCGTGGCTGAAAGAAAAGGAGCGGGCGGCATGAGTAATCGAGACATCAATTCCTGCCTCTGCCGAATCTGGGAAACGGTTTGGCTGGCCGATACTTTCGCCAAGTTCGACGAAAATAAACTTCACGCATTACTGGGCGAAGGCCACGCCGGAAACGTGATTGAGGCAATGCGCCGAGAATTGGAGCGACGCGCACTGGATGCGATGGACGCAATGGATTGTGTGGAGGAGCAAATTGGCCACGTGCCCGACTTCCATGCCTTCCTCAAATCGCGCGGAACGGAGGAGGCCAAGAAGCATGAGCACGACTGAACGAAAGCGACCCGCTCCGGGTGACGCCGGGCGGGCCGCTAGGAATGAGCACAGGGCAGCACTCAATAGAGAGACTACCACCGTCCGCCGTCCGCCTAAAGCCTTCTGGACCAAGCGCCGGCGCGTGCTGCTGTTCTTGGCCCGCGGCGGTTCCCTGAACCGATTCGAGGCGGTCTCCAAGCTTCACGACTGGGTGCTGCCGAGCACCGTGGCAGCCATCCAGGAGGCCGACAGCATCGAGGTCGCCCGCCGGTACGAGCAGGTGTCGGGCTTCATGGGTAACCCCGTCACCGTCTCGCGTTACCGCCTGACCGACACAGAGCGCCTGAGAGCGCGTCAGAAGCTCGCAGCGGATATGTGCGCCGCCGGGCTCGCGAAGGACCGCGAGAGCGCGCTCAGGATGCTCGAGGCGGGCGAGGCGGCATAGATGGCGGGCGCCAGCCGCAAGCGCGGCCGCTACTACGGCGGGCGTGATGGCAAGGGCTTTTGCCCCTGGCCGGTCGAGTGCGCGACGCACCCGAACTTCTACGGGCTGAGCGCCATTGCAAAGGCGCTGCTGTTCGAGCTGCTCGGTCAGTACCGGGGGCGCAACAACGGCGACCTCACCACTGCATGGTCGGTGCTCAAGCACCGCGGCTGGCGGTCCCGGGACACGGTTCAGCGGGCCGAGGGAGAGCTGCTGAGGACAGGCTGGATTGTGAAGACCCGCCAGGGCGGACGGAACCGCTGCAACCTCTTCGCCTTGACCTTCTTTGACATCGACGAATGCGGCGGGAAGCTCGACACCCATCGCGTCGGCGAGCGGCTGAGCTACTGGCGACTCGGCTACAACCCGGAGCTCTCCGAGCAGGAGGGGCAAGCCGCGTGATTGCGAACAGTTCTTACATGAGTTGCCCGATTATCGGTCAACCCTTGCCCGAATATCGGGCTTATGGCCCCGGTTTGAATCTCCCGGGAGAGTCAATTAGCCCGATTATCGGGCTAGTCCGCCCCCTTTCCCGAAACCCGTTAGCCCGATTATCGGGCACCTTCTCAGATCTACCAGGTGGGGTCTGGGGTATCTCAACCCTTCTGAAATGGTCTCCAAAGCGTTTGGGTCGAAATGGCGAGCGAGGCGAACCAATGAACGAGCCAATTACGAAACGCCCCCAGGTCGGCGACTGGGTCCAGGTGGGCGACCTGCCGGAGCTGTTCAAGGTCATCGACCGCGACGGCGGGCTGTACGTGCTGGAGAGCAAACACGGCGCCCGCTGCCGCGCCGGCGTGCTGGTCGTCCGCTTGGCGGAGCAGCGGCGGGAGAAGGCGGCATGAGGAAAAAGCGCGCGGGATGGATGCGCCGATGGGCGCGTCGGGAATGGGCCCGGCTCCAGGCGCAGGGGCTGTCCGCAGACCAGCGCCGGGCGCTGCGCATGGAGGAGCTCGGCCCGAAGGCCGTGCCGTGGGGGGATCCGGGTGAGCGTCGCCCGTCTTAACCGCCTGGTGGAGGCCGTGGACGACCCGGAGCTGCAAGAGTGGCTCCGGGGCGGCCTCGAGGCGTGGCGGGCCGGTGAGGACCTGGACCGCGCTCTCGGCCTGAGCGGCCCGCAGGCGACAAAGGCACGAGACGCTGCGATACGCCGCTGCGCTGACCTGCTGGACCGGGATGGCGCACTCTCCACCTGGGCGAAAGCCGGCCACGTCGAGGCGGCCATGAAGCACTACGAGGGCGTTGTCTGGCCGCGTCGTTATTCGCTGCCGAAGCGATTGGCAGATACGCCATTGAAGGCCGCATTGCACGAATGGATGACGATGGAAACCGCGAACGGGGTTCGCCCCATTCGGGTACAGCGTGCCCTCTACGAAATCCTGTGTTTCTGAATGAAAAGTCCGCCCCGTTCAGAAAAACGCCGGTAGCCTTGAAACTAGGCAAACCGGAGTAACGCAGGATGCTTGAAGCAACCGCCAACACTCGAGACTTCACCGTCTCGGACATCCGCGATGCGGGCGCCGATCTATTCGCCAAGGCGATGGGCGCACGCACCACGAATTCGCACCCCGTGGCCGAACAGCTCCGAAATCGGGAGCTGAGTCTGGCAGAGGCCGCATACATCCTCGGCGAGCCCGAGGTGAAGCGGCGCGGCGCAAGCGGCAAGACCGCGGGCCAGGTGGTCGGCATCGGACTGACCACCGACGACTTCGGCTCGGTGATGGAGTCCGCCGTCGGGCGCGTCGTCTCGCAGGCGTACCTTGCCGCGAGCGAGCATCGAAATCTGGTGCTCCCGTGGCCGGTGCCGAACTACCAGCCGGCACAGGTGGCCACCATCGACGTGGACGCCGACACGGGCGAGATTGGCGAGCTGGAGGAAATCCCCAGCGTTCAGGTGAGCGTGCCGCCCGGCCATACCGGCAGTGTCGAGAGCTACGCGGCCAACCTGATCGTTTCCTACAAGCTCGTCGTCAATGACCAGCTCGACGTGATCGCCACCACGGCCCGCGCCATTGCCGTCTCGGCAGCCCGGCGCGAGGCCCGTCGTCTTTACGAGTTTTTAGAAGGCAATCCCGAGATGGGTGACGGTGCCGCGATGTTCTCGTCTGGCGCGGGGAACCTAGTCACCGGCGTGAGCGGAGTCACGGCCGCCAACCTCGGCACCGCTATGGCCGCCCTGCGCAACCAGAAAACGCCAGGCGACCAGTACGCCAACCACCGGGTGCAGACCCTCATCGTCCCGCCGGCTGAGGAGCAGCCGACTTACCAGGCGCTCCGCGAGACCGGCATCGAAGGTGTCTCGGTGATCGCTGCGCCCTGGGTCGCCTCAAGCAACTGGTACGCGATGGCCGCCCCGGACGTGGCCCCCACCGTGGCGATGATGTACCTCGCCCCTCGCGGCGATACGGCCATGCGGACGGTGCGCACCTACCGCCGGCCGGGCGACCGCCTGAACCGTCGCACCGGCGTCGAGATTGCCCACGACTTCGGCTATGCCCCCGTGTCCCGGGTGGGCATCGTCAAGCTGACCAACTGAGGTGACGACCATGCGCATGCGCAAGGATGAAACCCCTGACGAGGCAATCGGCCGTCTGATGGCTGAGGCAGCCAAGAAGGCCGCGCCCAAGGTCCGGGAGGCCTACGAGCTGGCCGTCGCCGAGAACGGACACACAGGCTCAGTGCTGGACCTGGTGGAGGACGTCCTCCAGCCGGCGCTCGCTGAGCACTTCGGCGAGGAATACACGCAGCGGCGCAAGCCGTTCGCGGCGTGATGGGTATCACCAGTCATGGTGTACATCGGGGGGCATGGATATGGCGGTCTACTCGGGCTAGTGCCGTCGCCCCAAAGCAACCCCGAGATGAGGCAGCGCGGTGGTCTCCTCTTTGCGCGCGTGGCCTCCCGCGCCCGGCACATGCCGGGGATCGCCCTCGCGGCGCTGCAAGAAGGCGGGCTCCAGCAACGACGGCAGCGGCACGGGCGAGGCCCTCGGGCCTTTCAAGGTACTTCCTGCAACTCTCTGTTGCGGGTCATTCGAGGCGCGAAAGTTGTCCAGTCACAGCACCGCCTATGGTTCCTTCCCGAGTGAGGCGATAGCCGTATGAAGCTGAGCAAGCAGCACCTCGCGGACCTGTTCGGCGTCACGGTGCGCACGGTCTCCGAGTGGCAGCGCGATACCGAGTTCCCGGCGCCGACTCGGGAAGGCCGCAGGAACCTCTACGACGCGGCCGCGGTGGTCGCCTGGTGGCGTGACCGGGAGATTGCCCGGCTCATCGAAGGCGAGGACGGCCGGCTGCTCGACCTGAACCACGAGCGGGCTCGGCTGGCGAAGGCACAGGCCGACCGACAGGAATACGCGCTGGCCCGCGAGCGCGGCGAGCTGGTCGAGGCGGCAGCGGTCGGCGAGGTGGTCGGCGACGACTACACGCGGATGCGCGCCCGACTGCTGGCGTTGCCGACCAAGGCCGCCGCGATGGTCACGCCCGAGACCGACACCGCGGTCTGCCAGCGCATCCTCGACGACCTGGTGCGCGAGGCCCTCAACGAGCTGAGCGATCCGAACACCGTCTACCAGGAGGCCGTGTAATGGCAGGCCGTACTTTCACCTTCGGCGTTCGCGTCACCGGCGACGCCCGCGGTGGTGTCCAGGCGATGCAGATGACCGAGCGCGAGCTCAAGGACCTTCGCCGGGAGCTACAGCGCACCGACCGAGGCTTGAAGAACAGTCGCCGTGGCTTCGATCGCTGGGCACGCGGAATGCTCAGCATGCGCAACGCCATCGGCCCGCTGGTGGGCGTGGCTGGTGCGGGCATGCTCGCCCGCCTTGGGCAGCAAAGCATCTCCGCGGCCTCTGAGGTCGGCAAGGCGGCGGATACCGCTGGCGTCGGGGCTGAGTCCCTTCAGGAATTGCGCTTCGCCCTCGGCGAGCTGGCGAACGTCTCCGAGAGCCAGACCGATACCGCTCTGCAACGGCTGAACCGTCGCCTCGGCCTTGCAGCGGACGGCAGCGGTGCGGCCAAGGACACCTTTGACGAACTCGGCATTGCGATGCGTGATGCCGGTGGCCGTGTCCGGGATACCGAGGTGGTCCTGGAAGAAGCGCTGCGGTCGCTCGCCGAGATCGACAACAATGCCACCCGGGCGGCCAAGGCATCGGAGCTGTTCGGCGAGGAGATGGGGCCACGGATCGCCGCCTCGCTGTCCGACGGCATCCAGGCGATGGAGGACTCCCGCGACCGTGCCCACGAGCTGAACGCGGTGCTCGGCGAGGACCTGGTGGAGTCCGCCGAGAAGTTCGACGACTGGCTGAGGCGGCTCTCGATCCGTCTCAGGGGCGGATTCCGCAGGGAGCTGCTGGAGGCCGGAGCGGCGCTGGAGCGTTTCTTTGAGATCGGTGAGGGTGAAGACCTCGCCTTCCGCATCGGCCGGCGCCTGGAGACGCTGGAAGAGGCGACGATGGGCCGCCTGGAGCTGCCCGCCCGGCGCGTGGCTGAGCTTCGGCAGGAGATCGTCTGGCTCGCGAAAGATATAGACGCGCTCGACCCCAGCGTTGTGAACGTTCACCCGATTCAAAACCAGTCCACCGAGCTGCCTCTGCCGGGCCTTCGCTTCGGCTTTGCAGAGGACACGCAACGCGCTCTGGATGCCGCCGCCCGTCGCCGACAGGCCCGCCGGTTCGTAGCCGAGAACTACGGCGGGAGCCCCGGCCCGAACCCTCTGGTGGACCTGCCCGAGGTCACCATGAGCATGCGGGAGCTGCGCGAGGCGGCGCGCAGTGCCACCGAGCCCGTGCGGGAGCTCAACAACCTCGGAGCCGATCTTGGGATGACCTTCTCCAGCTCTCTGGAAGATTCACTGGTCAGCTTCGATGACTGGCGCGATACCGTGAAGAGCGGCCTCGAGGACGTTGCCCGCATCATCTACCGCACCTTCATCACCGCACCGCTCGGACGCCAGGCGGGAAACTTCGTCTCGGGGCTGTTCCCCAGCGGCGGCTTTGAAGGCGTCGGGAACGCCACTCCGCGGGCCTTTGCGGATGGGGGCGTTATCGACCGCCCCACGGTCGCCCTTGCTGGCGAGGCTGGCCCCGAGGCCGTGTTCCCGCTTACCCGCATGGGCGGGAAGCTCGGGATTCAGGCGAGCGGTGGCGCCGGCGACGTTCACATCCACAACGAAGGCCAGCCGATGCAGGTTGAGCGCTTCGAGCGGCGAGGCCCTGATCTTCACGTCTGGGTGCGCAACGAGATGCGCCGAAGCCTGAACCAGGGCGAGCTGGACCGTGAGATGGCCGGCAACTTCGGGATCAACCGCCGGGGCTCGCGATGAGTGAGGGCGACACCCTGGACGAGGAGCTGCGGGCCCTCGGGCGCTACCTCGACAGTCGGCCCGTGGATACCGGCACCGCACTGGTAACGATGGCCCGGGCGATGGGTGCCAGCGTGCGGTCGCTGGCGCGCACAGACGAGGACAGGCGGGCGTTGCTGGAGCGGCTGGCCGTGGTCACCGAGACGCACGCAGGGCTAGCTGATAAGCCCAACTGAGACGCCCACCGCCGCGATGCGGCGAGACTCCCTGTCTGGTAGTCGCCTTCCCGGGCGACGGTGGGCGGATGAAGGATGTCAGATCCGGCAAACGCGTCATTACCTCGGAACCGTGCCGCCCAAGTGCTCTATTTTGCTCTCGATCTTCTCGATGAGTTGGCTTTGCTCATCGTCTGGAACATTGTCTTTCCGGATTGAGAACAGTGCCTCAAGGTAGATTTCAAGTGCCTTTTTGTTTTGCCCTTTGAATTCCGCTTTCTCGGCTTCGTGAAGATGCGCATGGGCGATTGTATCGGCGATTTCTTTACGTACTTCGTGCTCAAATTCTTGTAGCTCATCAATGTCTTCAAACTGGATTTGATATTCGGTGACTTGCTCTAGAACTTTGCTGAAAGGCTCGATCTTTCCCGATACGGTTATCGCGTTCTCAGACTTGCTCCTAGCTAGGATACGCTGAGTGTTCAGTGGCTCCAAAACCTTCTTAGCTCGCTCCTCCCGCCATTCCTGTATAGCTTGTGATGGTGGCGGGTCAATCGTGCTAATTCCACGATCTTCAAACATCTTTAAGTTTTCCAATGCCATCAAACCAAGCTTATAATAAAAGAGAGTGGTATCGAGTTTTTTGCTGTTCCTGATGTGCTCGGTATATTCATCAAGAAGCCTCATAACCTCAGACTTTTGGGGATTTACTTTTTTTTGGCATTTTGTGCAAATGCCGTCCTTATCTTTTCCCAGAAACCATCCTGAGCGCTTGCACAACTTGCACTTAGCCATCGTTATCCCCCGTAGTGTTAAGGGCGACCTCAAATGCCTTATACGTATGAACGGCCCGTCGGCCGGGCCAGCGGGGCGCGGGATTGGAATGCCGGGCGTATGGCCGGCTCTGTGGGGGTGCTACTCGGCATCTACTCCGGTCTTGATCGTCACATCCACGAATACGCGGCGGTTCCAGAAGAAGCCTTCCAGTCTCACGTCTTTCACTTGGACGAATACGGAGCGGCCCTTGTCCATTCTCTCCGCGAGCCATGACGCATGCCTCGCCGGTATGTAGCCGACCATCGTGTGGTCGCCGAGGTAAAGGGCTACCGCGTTGGGGTCTACCGGATTATCAGGTTCACGCTTGGCGACGAGCTGAGAGCCCGAGGTTAGCCGGCTGGCGGCCTTCCGACGCTGCTTGTTGATGATGCCTGCGATGTAGGATGAATAGTTGCCCATCGGTTCTTCTTCGGTCGGTTGGGCGGACTATGAAAGGCGCAGAAGGCCATCTATAGTTGAACGGTGGCACCCGCCACCCCATCACCTTCGCCCATCTAGCAGCGACCCGAAGAAGTCTTGGGCTTGGACCGCCGGTGCGAGGACACCGGGACGGTCTTAGGCCCGGGCTTCGGGCTCGTCCGCTTCGAGTAACACTTCCGCTTGGCCATGCCAAACCTCCGGTTACCGATGGCAGGAAGGGCCTGCCGCCCTGGGAGCCCCATGCTCCCCTTGGCAATAGAGCGTGGGTACCAGGTTGAACAGGAAGGATGGCGGGTGCCACGTAGGAAGATAGAAGACAGCCCGATGCCTCGCCATCGGAAGAGGGCCGACCTCGGTAATGAACCGATGTTGGTCACAGATCGGTCACACGAGGTCGGGTTCCGCGACCCAAACGAGAAACGGCGACCCCCGATGCTCCGTAAGTCGCCGTTTCGCCGGGTATTCTTGGTGGGCGGTGCTGGGATCGAACCAGCGACCCCTGCCGTGTGAAGGCAGTGCTCTCCCGCTGAGCTAACCGCCCGGCGCGATCGAGAGTCTATGGAGGGGCGGCCGGGCTGTCAACGCAGCTGGCCGCCGCCCCCGGGCGCCGAGTACACTACGCCGCCGCATGGCGCCGGAATCCCCTCGCGGCTTGTGTTCCCAGGCTTCCACGGAGATCGCCCCACGATGACGGTGAAGACGCGTTTCGCCCCGAGCCCCACCGGCTATCTGCACATCGGCGGTGCCCGCACGGCGCTGTTCTGCTGGCTCTACGCGCGGCGCCACGGCGGGCGGTTCGTACTGCGAATCGAGGACACGGATCGCGAGCGCTCCACCCCCGAGGCCATCAACGCCATTCTCGAAGGCATGGCCTGGCTCGGGCTCGATTACGACGAAGGGCCCTTCTACCAGACCCAGCGCTTCGACCGTTATCGCGAGGTGCTGGACCGGATGCTTGCCGAAGGGACGGCCTACCGCTGCTACTGCTCCCGGCAGCGGCTGGAGCAGTTGCGCGAGGCCCAGCTCGCGCGCAAGGAGAAGCCCCGCTACGACGGCCGCTGCCGGGATCTTGACGGGCCGCCCGCCGACGCCGAGGGCGAGCCGGTGGTCCGCTTCCGTCAGCCCCGCGAGGGCATGACCGTGGTGGACGACCGGGTGAAGGGCCGCGTCGCCTTCCAGAACAGCGAGCTGGACGACCTCATCATCGCCCGGGCCGACGGGACGCCCACCTACAACTTCGTGGTCGTGGTGGACGACATGGACATGGCGATCACCCACGTCATCCGGGGTGACGACCACCTGAACAACACCGCCCGCCAGGCCAACATCCTCCAGGCGCTCGGCGTGACGCCGCCGGTGTACGCCCACGTGCCGATGATCCTGGACGAGCACGGCAAGAAGCTCTCAAAGCGCACCGGTGCCGCCAGCGTGATGGATTACCGCGATCAGGGCTTCCTGCCGGAAGCGGTGGTGAACTATCTGGTGCGCCTTGGCTGGGCCCACGGCGACCAGGAGATCTTCACCCTGGACGAGATGGTGGAGCACTTCGATATCGGCGACATCAACCATTCCGCCTCGAGCCTCAACCCCTCCAAGCTCGAATGGCTGAACCAGCACTACCTGAAGACCCTGCCGCCCGCCCACGTCGCGCGGCATCTGGCCTGGCACCTGGGTGCGCTCGGCATCGACCCGACCGAGGGGCCGGACCTGGAAGCCATCGTGGCGGCGCAGGCCGAGCGCAGTCGCACGCTGGTGGAGATGGCGGAGAACAGCCGCTTCTTCTTCCGCGAGCCGGAGGGCTACGACGAGAAGGCGGCGCGCAAGCATCTGGGGGAGGGCTCCGCGCCGGTTCTGGCGGCGCTGCGGCTTGCCCTCGGCACCCTCGAGAGCTGGACCGCCGAGGCCATCCACGCGGCGGTGCAGGGTGTCGCCGATGAGCAGGACCTCAAGCTCGGCAAGGTGGCCCAGCCGCTGCGCGTGGCGGTCTCCGGCGGGCCGGTGTCGCCGCCCATCGATGTCACCCTGGCGCTGCTCGGCCGGGAGTCGACGCTGCGCCGTATCGAGGCCGCCGAGGCGCATATCCGGAGCACCGCCGGTGCTTGACACCCTCCGGTGCCGATCCTAGACTGCGCGCTCGTTTCGGGGCCATAGCTCAGCTGGGAGAGCGCCTGCATGGCATGCAGGAGGTCGGCGGTTCGATCCCGCCTGGCTCCACCAGATTCCTCACGTTTCGGGCCGCCTTGTTGCGGCCCGTCGTGTTTCCGGGCCCCCCTTCCGATGCCCGCCGGCTCAGCCGGATACCATCCACCCGCTTACGCGACCCTCGCCGGCATCCTGGTCCAGGACCGGCGGCTCGCCGGCCTCGGCGTCAACCCGAGCGGCGGCTCGAGCTCGGCATCGCCTATGCCATGATCGACGAGAACGATGACAATGCCGAGATCGGGGCCGAAGGCCCCGAGGGCGACGAGGGCGTCCAGGCCGAGGCCTGGTGGCAGGACCCGGTGCTGCTCGCGAGGCAGGCATGAGCCCGTTGGCTGACGATGCATGGTGGCGCGGGGGCATCATCTACCAGATCTACCCGCGCAGCTTCCTGGACGCGAGTGGTGACGGCGTCGGGGATCTGGAGGGCATCCTGCGCCGGCTTGATCACGTGGCCGGGCTGGGTGTGGACGCGGTCTGGATTTCCCCCTTCTTCCGCTCGCCGATGCAGGATTTCGGCTACGACGTTGCCGACTACCGCGCCGTGGACCCGATGTTCGGCAGCCTGGAGACCTTCGACCGCGTGCTCGCCGAGGCGCATCGCCTGGGCCTGCGCGTGCTCATCGACCAGGTGCCGAGCCACACGTCGGACCAGCACCCCTGGTTCCTGGAGAGCCGCGCGAGTCGCGACAATCCGAGGGCGGACTGGTACGTCTGGGTGGACCCGAAACCGGACGGGATGCCGCCGAACAACTGGCTGTCGGTCTTCGGCGGCTCCGCGTGGCAGTGGGACAGCGTGCGCTGCCAGTATTACCTGCACAATTTCCTCGCGAGCCAGCCCGACCTCAACTACCACAACCCGGCGGTGCAGGACGCCATGCTCGCCGAGATGCGCTTCTGGCTCGAGCGCGGCGTCGACGGCTTCCGCCTCGACGCCATCAACTTCTGCTTCCACGATGCCGCGCTGCGTGACAACCCGCCGCGCGCGGGCCGCGCTGCCGCCACCACGGTGTCCGGCCCGGAGAACCCGTACTCGTGGCAGGTCCACGTGTACGACAAGTCGCGCCCGGAGATGATCGGCTGGCTGCGGCATATACGGTCACTGGCACGGGAGTTCGGTGACGCGGTCCTCATGGGCGAGATTGGCGACGAGCGGGGCCCCGAGCTCATGGCGGAATACACCGCCGGTGGCGAGCGGCTGCACATGGCCTACAGCTTTGACCTGCTCACCGAACGCGGCGACGCCGCCTACCTCCGCGAGCGGGTGGAGGGCACGGTGCGGGCCCTGGGTGAGAACGGCTACGCCTGCTGGTCGATCGGCAATCACGACGTGCCGCGGGTGGTGACCCGCTGGGGGCGCGGCGCGCCGCCGGAGAAGGTGGCGCCGCTCTACCTCGCCCTGCTGCTGTCGCTACCCGGGGCGGCCTGCCTGTACCAGGGCGACGAGCTTGGCCTGCCGGAGGCGGATCTGACCTACGAGGACCTGCGGGATCCTTACGGCATCCGCTTCTGGCCGCGCTTTCGCGGGCGCGATGGCTGCCGCACGCCGATGCCATGGGCGGCGGATCCGCCGGGCGCCGGGTTCACGACGGGACGGCCCTGGCTGCCGATCCCGGAGGCCCACCGGCCCCTCGCCGTGGACCGCCAGGCCGGCGTACCGGGCAGCGTCCTGGAGGCCTGCCGGGCGTTCATCGCCTGGCGGCGCGGATACCCGGCCCTGCGCCATGGCGCGGCGCGCTTCCATGAGGCGCCGCCGGGCGTGCTGCTGCTCGAGCGCCACGTCCCCGGCGAGCGGCTGCTGGCGGCGTTCAACCTCACCGCGAGCCCGGCGCAAGTGCCCCTGCCCGGACCGGTGGCGGCGCTCGCCGGCAACGGCTTCGGTGGCCGCCTTGTCGGCGGCGCCGTGGAGCTGGAGGGCCACGACGCATTCTTCGGGCGTATCCTGGGCCGTGGCTAGTGCTCTGCCCGCACATGACCGTCCACGACGACATCGCCCTCGGGCTCAACGTGAAGCAGGGCGGATCCGAGGCAGTGCGCGCGAAGGTGCAGGAGACGGCTCGGCTGTTGCAGATCGACGCCCTGCTGGAGCGACTGCCCGGTCAGCTCTCTGGCGGGCAGCGCGTCGCCGGGCGTGTGCTGGTCAGCGAGCACCCGGGCGAGAGCACCCTGGTGCATGTCGACTGCCCCGCCTTCCCGGATGGCCTCGTGGCGCGCTTCGACGGTGCCCGCGCCTACCGCGAGGGTGAGTCCGTCGAGCTCGCCCTGCCGCCGCTCGCCTGCCATGTGTTCGACGCCGACGGCCAGGCCCGCGAGCGGCGGTTCCGCTGCGAGGAGGGAGCACACCCCGCGAATCGGTGAGATATGCGGGCTGGCGCAGGTCGTGCGGCGCAAGGCGCCGTGCGACATCTCCGGTCTCACGGGGACGTCGCACACGGCTTCGCCGTGCACGACCTACGTGTGCCGCATGAGCTCGCGCTGGATGGCGAGGACGAGGCGCTGCAGGCGGCCGGTCTCGGCGACGGGGAGGTCGAGGAACTGGGCGCCGAGGCGCTGGCGGTGGCTGACGCGGTCCTGCTGGGCGAAGCGGATCTCGACCCGGGTGTTCAGCACGGGCTCGTTGCGCAGGCGCAGCTCCAGCTCCCAGCGCTCGCCGACGGCGACGTCACCGCCGCGGGTCACATGGGCGCCGATGCCCCCGGCGGAGAGGTCGAGCAGGCGCAGCGTCACCTCCCGCTCGTCGTTGCGCAGCACGGCCTTCTGCTGCAGCGCCATGCGCACCGGTACGCGCACGTGCTGCCGGCGCTGGTGATAGCGGATCTCATCGGGGTAGGCGAGCTCGTAGTAGGCGATGCCGCCGTCGCTGTCGACGCGCTCCACCACGGCCTGGAATCGCATCTCCACGCCCTCGACGAAGCTTACGATCCGCAGCTCCTGGCCCGGGGCAACCGCGCGGTGGCCGCGCTCGGGGTGGAGCTCGTCGAGCTGGAAGCGGCTCGTGGCGGAGTCGACGGCGAGAACCGCGCTGCGGAAGTCCCCGGCGAGCTCGGGCACGCGGACGTTCACCAGCGCGCGGCTCTCGCAGAGGCGCTTCAGCAGTCGCGTGCGGTGGCCGTGATTGCGGACGAGCTGCGGGCCGTCGTCAGGATCCATGGGCTCCCCGTTCCGATGGGTGCGGCCCGCGCTTCAGGGGGGATCAGGCGCGGCTCAGCAGGCTGCCGCCTCCGCCCGTTTCCGATCGCCGGCCGTTCTGGGCATAGGTACGCTCGCCGGGGCCGGCGTGCCCGTGCAGCAGGGCGATCTCCGTGGCCACGGCAGAGAGCGTGCGCTGGATGGTGAGGCCGTTGACCTCGTTCTCCCGCCGCACCGCGCGCAGGGACGATACCAGATCGCGCCACTCGGCGAGGGTGTGATCGCCATGCCGCGCGGCCAGCGCGCTCTCGACGCCTTCGGCGCCGGGCAGCCGCCCGGGCAGGTCCAGAGCGTCCAGGGCGGAGAAGTGGGCCTGCTTGCGCTCGGCAATGGCGGTAAGCCGCTCACCATCCCGGGTGCGCAGCGCCTCCCGCTCCTCGGCCAGCAGCGTGGCGAGGGCCTCGAGCTCACGGCGTCCGGCGGCGATGGCCTGGGGGAGCCCCTGCGGTACGGCGTCAGTCATCGTCAGCCTTCGGCCAGCAGGCGCTCGAGCTCGACCATCCGCTCCGCGGTGCGCTCGGCATCCAGCGGATACTCGCCGCTGGCGATGCGCTCGCGGATGTCCTGAACGCGGGCGCTGTCCACCTCGGGGGTGCGGTCGATGGCATCGCGCACCGCCTGCAACCGCTCGGAGGTCTGCGACTGGTCCGCGCCGGGGCGGCCCTCGGAGGCCTCCACGGGCTTCTGCTGGCCGTTGACGCTCTGGCCGCCGCGGGTGCCGTCCGTCTGCACCGGGCGGTTGAAGCGCGGCCCGTTGTCGATGGGGTCGGTCATTGTCGGTCTCCTTGTACCCGGCATATTGCTGACTGCCGGGAATGTGTCACCCCTCACGGAAACCTATCGGCTCCGTAAGGCAGGACTTTAGAAACGCACGCGCACCCGGTCCTGGCCGATGACGCGGCCTTCCACCACGCGCTCGGAGCGGGTGTTGCGCACCCGCACCGGGTCGCCCTTGCCGCCGTCCTCCAGCGCCCGGCCGGGGGCGCTGACGCTGATGCCGCCACCGCCCGCCTCCAGCGTGACGGCATGGCCACGGCGCACCAGTAGCGGCCTGGCCACGTGGCGGGCGGTGAGCGTCTCGCCGGCGGCCAGGCGCCGCGCCGTCTCCATACCCGCAACCTCCTGAGGGGAATGATAATACGCGCCCCGCAGCTCGGCGACGTCCCGGCGCTCGACGGTGACGTCCTCCGCGGTCACGGGCACGCCGCGGGGCAGCGGCCGCGCGGCCACCAGCACCGGCACCAGACGCACCACCTGCACCGGGACGTAGACCCGCCAGGGGGCAGGCTCATGGCAGCGCACCGCCACGGTCAGACGTCCGACGCTGGGCTGGGAGCGCGGCAGGCTGGCCTCCAGCGGACCGGTGCAGGCGCGGAGCTTGAGCCGCGGGTCCAGCCGGTCGATGCGCACGGACTCCACCTCACCCGGGCCCTGTGCCAGCCGATCCTGGAGGAACGCCTCCACCGCCTCGCGCACTCCGGCCAGGGATTGCCACTGGGGTGCCGCCACGGCCGGCGCGGAGGCAATGATCAGCAGCAGGGCGAAGGCGAGGCGATACATGAGCAGGCCCTTCCGGACGACGCACTGTCCGGGGGCGTTGCACGAGCCGTGCCAGAGGCTCAAGTTCAGGCTGAGACGGCCGTCACCCTTGCGGGGACCGCACAGCCAGGCGGCTCTGCTACCGTATGCGCACCGCCGGGCGAGCAGAAGACCACAGGAAACCAGCCCTTGGCCGTCAACGCCATCGACCCCGACCACTACGACCGCTTCCGGCGCTTCCTGGAGCGCAGCTGCGGCATCGTGCTCGGCAGCAACAAGCAGTATCTGGTGGCGAGCCGCCTCGGCCAGCTGATGGCCCGCCAGGGCGTGCGCGACCTCGGCGAGCTGGTGCAGCGCCTGGAGGGCGCCGGTAGCCACGCCCTGCGCTCCGCGGTGATCGACGCCATGACCACCAACGAGACCCAGTGGTTTCGGGACACGTACCCGTTCGAGATGCTGGAGTCCCAGCTGCTGCCGGCACTGGATCGTGGCCGGGTGCGGATCTGGTCGGCGGCCTGCTCCTCGGGGCAGGAGGCCTATTCCCTCAGCATGGCGGTGCAGGAGTACCGCGACCGTGGCCGCCCGGTTGAGGCGAGCGTCGTCGGCACGGACATCTCGCCGCAGATGATCGAGCGCGCCCGCGCGGGGGCGTACTCGGCGTCGGAAATCCGTCGCGGGCTCAGCGCCGAGCGCCAGCGGCGGTTTTTCGTCGCCGTGGACAAGGACACCTGGCGGGTCCGCCCGGAGGTGAGCCGCGGGGTGAGCTTCCGCCAGCACAATCTGCTGGAGAGCTTCACCCTGCTTGGCAGCTTCGAGATCATCTTCTGCCGCAACGTGCTGATCTACTTCTCCCTGCAGGCCCGCCAGGACATCCTCCACCGCATGGCCCAGGCCCTCGTCCCCGGCGGCTACCTGGTCCTCGGCGCCTCGGAATCCCTCCCGCGCCAGCTCAACGAGTTCGAGCTCGTCCGCACGCCACAGGGCGTCGCCTACCGCCGGCGGTGAATCTCCTGCGGGGAGATGACCGCGAAGGCGCGAAGGACGCGAAGCAGACGCAAAGCAAGGAAAT
This sequence comes from Spiribacter halobius, assembly GCF_020883455.1. Classification (NCBI taxonomy): domain Bacteria; kingdom Pseudomonadati; phylum Pseudomonadota; class Gammaproteobacteria; order Chromatiales; family Ectothiorhodospiraceae; genus Sediminicurvatus; species Sediminicurvatus halobius. The sequence continues at coordinate 1,975,669 of NZ_CP086615.1, forward strand.
GCCTCCAGAGCGACGGAATTAAACACAACGACACAACGGGCACAACGTTTCACAACGTTTTGATTGCAATAGATTTGAATCCTTCATTCCCGCGTTGTGTATCGTTGTGTCCGTTGTGTCGTTGTGTTTAAACCCGCGTTTTCTTGCCGCCCCTTCGCGCCTTTGCGGTTAACGCCTCTTCCCGCCTGGCACAGCGATTGCAAAGAGCCCGTCGAGCCCATGAATGGGAGGTGACGGGCCATGACCCTATCCCTCGACAAGGCCCTCGGGCCGGCGGCGGATGCGCTGCAGCTGCATGAGCGGCGGACGCAGCTGCTGGCGGAGAACATCGCCAACGCCGATACGCCGAACTACAAGGCGCGCGACCTCGACTTCCGCGCGGCCATGCGGCAGGCGGCGGGTGACGGCGGGCTGGCACTTAACCGCACGAGCGCCGGACATCTGACGCCCCCGGGCAGCAGTGTCGGCAATCCGACGCCGCAGTACCGGGTGCCGGCCAATCCCTCCCTCGACGGCAACACCGTGGAGCTCGACCAGGAGCGCGGGCGCTTCGCCGAGAGCACGGTGAACTACCAGGCCTCGCTGCAATTCCTCGGCAGCCGCTTCACCGGGCTCATCAACGCCCTGCGGAGGGAGTGACCATGGCGCTGTACGACATCTTCAACATCTCGGGCTCGGCGCTGACGGCCCAGTCCACCCGGCTGAACGTCACCGCCAGCAATCTTGCCAATGCGGAGACCGTGAGCGGCTCGCCGGAAACCGCCTACCGGGCCCGCCAGCCGGTGTTCGCCGCCGAGCTGCAGGCGGCCCGCGGCGGGCTGCAGGCGCCGGGCGGGCAGGGCGGCGGCGGTGTGCAGCTGCGCGGCATCGTCGAGAGCGACGCGCCGGTGCAGCCGCTCTACCAGCCCGAGCACCCCGAGGCGGACGCCGACGGCTACGTCTACCGCTCGAACGTCAACACGGTGGAGGAGATGGTCAACATGATCTCCGCCTCCCGCTCCTACCAGAACAACGTGGAGGTGATGACCACCTCCCGCGACCTGCTGCTGCAGACGCTGCAGCTTGGCCAGTAACCCGCGCCGCGCGCAGAGGGCAGAGACCATGTTCGACGTCTCCGGTATCAACGGCAGCGCCGCGACCGGCGCCAGCAACGGCGAGGGCAAGCGCCGCGACGAGCTCGGCCAGGAGGACTTCCTCGAGCTCATGACCACGCAGCTGCGCAACCAGGATCCGCTCAAGCCCATGGAGAGCGGGGACTTCATGGCGCAGATCGCGCAGTTCACCAGCGCCGCGGGCATCCAGGATCTGCAGTCCGCCTTCGGCGACTTCTCGGAGTCCATGCAGGCCACGCAGTCGCTGCAGGCGGCGGGGCTGGTCGGGCGCCAGGTGCTCGTCGATGCCGGCAGCGGCTACCTGCCGCAAGAGGGCGAGCTCGCCGGCAGTGTCAGCGTACCGTCGTCCGTCGACAATCTGACGGTGACGATCACCGATGCCGCCGGGCAGACCGTGCGCCAGCTCGACCTCGGGGCGCGCCCCGCGGGCAGCGCCGCCTTTCAGTGGGACGGGCGCAACGCCGCCGGCGAGCGCCTGCCCGCCGGGACCTACACCGTGCAGGCCAGCACCCGCCTCGGCGGCGAGGCCGTGGGCCTCGACACCCGCATGGCGGCCACCGTGGAGAGCGTGAGCCTCTCCCGCGACGGCCGCAGCCCCCAACTCGAACTCGAAGGCCTGGGGTCCATGAGCCTGGCCGACGTTCGCCAAGTCAAGTGAGCCTGGAGGAAGGGCCATGTCTTTCGAAACCGCATTGAGCGGCCTTAACGCCGCCGCCTCGGACCTCGACGTCACCGGCAACAACATCGCCAACAGCGGGACCGTGGGCTTCAAGTCCTCCCGGGCCGAGTTCGCGGATCTGTTCGCGGCGAGCAACCTGGGCGTCTCCCAGACCGCCATCGGCCAGGGCGTGCGCCTCGCCGACGTGAAGCAGAGCTTCGGCCAGGGCCAGTTCGACTTCACTGGCAACAGCCTGGACCTCGCCATCAACGGCACGGGCTTCTTCCGCATCAGCGAGGGCGAGGGGGAGGTCAGCTACACCCGCAACGGCTCGTTCCAGCTCGACCGCGACGGCTACATCGTCGACGCCAACAACCGGCGGCTGACCGGCTATCAGGCGGATGGCGACGGCAACATCGGCGGCGCGCTGGACGATCTGCAGGTGAATATCGGCAATGTGGCGCCGGAGGCGACCACGGAGCTGTCGGTGAGTGCCAACCTCGATGCGGCCGCAGCGGAGCCGGCCAACGCGTTCGATGCAACCGATCCGCAGAGCTACAACTTCTCCACGAGTACGACCATCTACGACGGTCAGGGCACGGACCACCGGGCGACCCTGTACTTCCGCAAGACCGCGACCGCGAACGAGTGGGAGGTCCACGTTGATGGCGGCGGCACTGGTGGCGTGCTGGGACCGCGTACGCTCTCATTTAATAATGACGGTACGTTCGACTCACTGAGCGACACCAGCGCCTACACGTTCAACTATCCAGGCGTCGACCCGGTTAGCGTGACCCCCGACTTCGACGCCCTCACCCAGTTCGGCGCCGAGTTCGAGGTCAAGCAGATCAACCAGGACGGCTTCGCCGCCGGCCAGTTCTCCAGCCTGAACGTGGAGGGCGACGGCCGCCTGCTGGCGCGCTTCACCAACGGCCAGAGCCAGGTGCTCGGGCAGGTGGCGCTGGCGCGCTTCCAGTCCCCGGAGAAGCTGCAGGAGGCGGGAGACACCCGCTGGCGGGAGACCTTCGAGTCCGGCCCCGCGCTGCTGGGCGCGCCGGATTCCTCCGGCCTCGGCTCGCTGGAGGCGGGGGCGCTGGAGCAGTCCAACGTCAACCTCACCGAGCAGCTGGTGCAGATGATCACCGCGCAGCGCAACTACCAGGCGAACTCGCAGGTGATCAGCACCCAGGACCAGATCACCCAGGAGATCCTGAACATCCGCTAGGGCTCGCTGAGCTCAGGCGGAAGGAGGCAACGCCATGGACCGCATGGTCTACCTGGCGATGACCGGCGCGAAGCACGCCTTCGAGGCGCAGCGCGTCAACAACCACAACCTGGCGAACGTGAACACGCCCGGCTTCCGTGCCGACCTGGAGTCGCTGCAGAGCCGGCCGATGAGCGGGCCCGGGCATCCGGCCCGGGTGTACTCGGAAGCGGTGGGCATGGGCGCCGATCTGTCCCAGGGGCCGCTGGTCAGCACCGGCCGGGAGCTGGATGTCGCCATCAAGGGCGAGGGCTGGATCGCCGTGCAGGCCGCCGACGGCACCGAGGGCTATACCCGGCGCGGCGACCTGCAGATCAGCACCGGCGGCCTGCTGGAGACCGGGGACGGGCGCCTCGTCCTTGGCGAGGCGGGCCCAGTGGCCGTGCCGCCGGCGGAGAAGATCGAGATCGGCGAGGACGGCACCGTCAGCATCGTGCCCCTGGGGCAGGACGAGACGGCGATCGCGGCGCTGGACCGCATCAAGCTCGTCAACCCGCCGCCGGAGCAGCTGCAGAAGGGCGAGGACGGGCTCTTCCGCCTCGCCGAGGGCGGTGTAGCCGCGGCGGATGCCGGCGTGCGCGTGGTCTCCGGGGCCCGCGAGGGCAGCAACGTCAACGCCGTGGACGCGCTGGTGAACATGATCGACCACTCGCGCAGCTACGAGACGTACGTGAAGCTGATGCAGTCCGCCCGCGAGAACGACGAGACCGCCCAGCGCCTGCTGCGCGGTGGCGGCTGAACGGGCACGCCCCTTGCAAGCTACCCGGCATGAGGCGGCGTGACGCCGCCCCGAGCCAACGGAGGATATGCCATGAATCCCGCACTCTGGGTCGCCAAGACCGGTCTCGATGCGCAGCAGACGCGCATGAGCGTGGTCTCCAACAACCTGGCGAATGTCAACACCACGGGCTTCAAGAAGGACACGGCCAAGTTCGAGGATCTGGTCTACCAGACCATCCGCCAGCCCGGTGGGCAGAGCACCCAGGACACCCAGCTGCCCTCGGGGCTGATGCTGGGTACCGGCGTGCGCGTCGCCGGCACCGAGAAGAACCATACCCAGGGCAATCTGCAGCAGACCGGCAACAGCCTGGACGTCGCCATCAACGGCCGCGGCTTCATGCAGGTGCTGCGGCCCGACGGCACCGCGGCCTACACCCGCGACGGCTCCCTGCAGCTGGACAACCAGGGCCAGATCGTCACCAAGAACGGCTATCCCATCGAGCCGAACCTGGTGATCCCGCAGGACACGGAGAGCATCACCATCGGCGCCGACGGCACGGTGAGCGCGCAGGTGGCCGGCCAGGCGCAGCCGGTGCAGGTGGGCAATATCCAGCTCGCCGACTTCATCAACCCGGCGGGTCTCCAGCCGATCGGCGACAACCTCTACACCGAGACCGCCGCCAGCGGCGCACCGCAGCAGGATGCCCCCGGCGTGAATGGGCTCGGCAGTCTCCAGCAGGGGGCGCTGGAGAGCTCCAACGTCAACATCGCCGAGGAGCTGGTGAACATGATCGAAACCCAGCGCGGCTTCGAGACCAACACCCGCGCCATCTCGGCCACCGACCAGATGCTGCAGTTCATCACGCAGAACGTCTGATCGGCGTGCAACGCCACCGGAGTGCCGTCATGATCCGCACCGTCCCTGTTCTGCTCGCGCTGGCGCTGCTGCTCGGCGGCTGTGCCTCGCGCATGCCCGACGAGCCGCCGGCCGCACTCCCGGAGCCCGAGTTCGACCAGCCCGAGGTCGCCGCCAACGGCAGCATCTATCAGGCCGGCCGCGACGTGCGCCTCTACGAGAGCCGCATCGCCCGGCGCGTGGGGGACATCATCACCGTGGTGCTGGAGGAGTCCACCGACGCCAGCAAGGACGCCAACCAGTCGCTGTCCCGCTCGAGCAACGTCGACTTCCCGGCGCCCACGATCATGGGCCGGGAGGTGACCCGCGACGGCGTTCCGGTGGAGTTCGGCGTCGAGGCGGATCAGTCCTTCGACGGCGGCGGCTCTGCGGCGCAGAGCAATGCCCTCTCCGGCACGCTCACCGCCCAGGTCATCCGCGTGCAGCCCAACGGCAACCTGGTGATCCAGGGCCAGAAGAAGCTCACGCTGAACCGCGGCGACGAGTACGTCACTATCAGCGGCACCGTGCGCCGGGACGATCTCTCGGCGGACAACACGGTCTCCTCGACCCGCGTCGCCAACGCGCGCATCAGCTACACGGGCAGCGGCGCGCTCGCCGACAGCAGCCGCATGGGCTGGCTCTCGCGGCTGTTCATGAGCGTGATCTCACCGTTCTAGGAGGACGCCATGCGTCGCTGGATCTTCGCACTGCTTTTCCTCGCCCTGGTGGCACCCGCCGCCCAGGCCGAGCGCATCAAGGACCTGGCCGCCGTCGAGGGCGTGCGTGCCAACCAGCTGGTGGGCTACGGCCTGGTGGTGGGCCTGGACGGCACCGGCGACCAGACCAGCCAGACGCCGTTCACCGTGGAGAGCGTGCGCGCCATGCTCGCCGCCCAGGGCATCAGCCTGCCGAGCAACCAGAACCTGCAGCTGCAGAACGTGGCCGCGGTCATGGTCACCGCGGAGCTGCCGCCCTTCGCCAAGCCCGGCCAGAGCATCGACGTCACCGTCTCGTCCCTCGGCAACGCCGACAGCCTGCGCGGCGGAAACCTGCTGATGACCCCGCTCAAGGGCGCCGACGGCCAGGTCTACGCCATGGCGCAGGGCAATCTGCTGGTCAGCGGCTTCAGCGCCGAGGGCGGTGACGGCAGCTCCATCACGGTGAACATCCCGAGCACCGGCCGGGTGCCCAACGGCGCCACCGTCGAGCGCGAGGTGGCCAACGGCTTCGCCGACAGCGGCGCCGTGGTGCTGAACCTCCACACCCCGGACTTCACCACCGCGCAGCGCATGGCCCAGGTGCTGAATGACCACCTAGGCCCCGACACCGCCCAGGCCCTGGACGCCGTCTCCGTGCGCGTGCGGGCACCCCAGGGCGCGGACCAGAAGGTGAGCTACATCAGCTACATCGAGAACCTGGAGGTGGACCCCGGACAGGGGCCGGCGAAGGTCATCATCAACGCCCGCACCGGCACCATCGTCATTGGCAGCCAGGTACGCGTGCAGCCCGCCGCGGTGAGCCACGGCAGCCTCACGGTGACCATCAGCGAGGACCCGGAGGTCGTGCAGCCGAACCCCCTCGCCGAGGGTGACACCGCCATCGAGCAGGACACGGAGATCACCGCCGAGGAGGAGGCCGAGCCCATGTTCCTGTTCGGCCCCGGCACCGAGCTCTCCGAGATCGTCAACGCCGTCAACCGCGTCGGCGCCGCCCCCAGCGACCTGGTCGCGATCCTCCAGGCCCTCAAGCAGGCCGGCGCCCTCCGCGCCGAGCTGATCGTCATCTGAGGTTGGCCATGAGCGTGGTATCTGGATGGGGACAACCGCAAAGGCGCAAAGGGCGCGAAGGGAGCGCAAAGGGGATTATTTTTTCTTGTTCCGATTCGGCGCGCCGGCGCGCCTCCCGTAACGCTTACCCCTGCGCCGGGACCGGAGCGTGTAGGAGCGGCGCCCCCGCCGCGAATCTCACGCCGCCCGGCAAGAACCCCGTAGGTCGTGCAGCGCGCAGCGCTGTGCGACATCCCGCTCGGCCCGGACCCGAGACGTCGCACGCGGCTGCGCCGCGCACGACCTACGCACGCGTTCCCGGCAGCCGTAGGTCGGCAAGCGCGCAGCGCTCGCCGACAGCCGCGCGCAGCGCGGCCTGGTCCGTTGGCCGGTACGTGCCTTCCGGCGTGTCTGGCCGGGGACAACCGCCAAGGCGCGAAGGGCGCAAAGGGTTACAGAGGGACGATTCCTGCTCGTGCTGGCTCGATGCCCCTTCGCGCTCCCTTCGCGCCCTTCGCGCCCTTTGCGCCTTGGCGGTTAATCCCCAAGCGGCCGTATACCTACACTCATGAACAGCTACGACCTCGACAGCGTCCACGCCAACGCCCTCGACAGCCGCCACCTGACGCAGCTGCGAGGGGCGGTGCAGGGGGCCGACGGCGGCAGCCGGGAGGCGGTGCGCGAGGTCGCGGAGCAGTTCGAGTCCCTGTTCGTGCAGACCATGCTCAAGCGCATGCGCGCCACGCTGCCCGAGGGCGGCATGTTCGACGGCCCCGGCATGGACCAGTACCAGAGCCTGTTCGACCAGCAGCTCGCGAGCGACGTCGCCCGCGGCCAGGGCATGGGCCTCGCCGACATGGTCGAGCGCCAGATTCTGCAAAGCCGCGGCCTGACGGAAGAGGGCCCGGGGCTGGACCGGGGCATCGACGGCTACAGCCGCCTGCCCGCCCGCCCGCTGCCGGGCGAGCTACAGGCGAGAGCAGGGCAGATTCGGGGCGAGGGTGCCCCAGCGCCCGGATCGGAGCCTGTAGGAGCGGCGCCCCCGCCGCGAATCCCGGCCGAGGCCGGGACGACGGGCGTTCCCAACACGCCCGAAGCCTTCGCCCAAACCCTCTGGCCCCTCGCCCAGCGCACCGGCCGCGAGCTCGGCGTCCCGCCGGAGGCCCTGGTGGCCCAGGCGGCCCTGGAAACCGGCTGGGGCCAGCACGTCCTGCGCGGCGCCGAGGGCGCCAGCTCGCACAACGTCTTCAACATCAAGGCGCATCGGGACTGGGACGGCCCCACCGTCGGCGTGCCGACGCTGGAGTACCGGGACGGCGTCGCCGTGCGCGAGCACGCGCAGTTCCGCGCCTACGAGTCCCTGGAGGCGGCGTTCCGGGACTACGCCGACTTCCTGCGCAGCCACCCGCGCTACACCGAGGCGCTGCGCTCCGGTGACGACCCCGACCGTTTCATCCGCGCGCTGCAGGATGCCGGCTACGCCACCGACCCGGCCTATGCCGACAAGGTGGGCCGCATCCTGCGCGGCGACACCCTCTCCGCGCTCAAGAACGGCGGCGGCGAGACGACAACCTGACGGTGAGGGGCGAAGCGAGCGCCCCCACAGCGAGGCAAGGCCATGGCGGACATCTTCCAGAGCGGGATCTCGGGGCTGCTGGCGGCACAGCGCTCGCTCGGCACCACGTCCCACAACATCTCCAACGTCAACACCGAGGGCTTCACCCGCCAGCGCGTGGAGCAGGGCACCCGCACGCCCACCGCCACCGGCGCCGGGTTCCTCGGCAACGGCGTGGAGACGCAGACCGTCCGCCGCATCTTCAGCCAGCAGCGCGAGACCGCCGTGCAGGTGGCCACCAGTGAGTTCCAGCGCCTTGACACGCTCTCCGGCCTGGCCGGGCGCCTCGACGACCTGGTAGCGGATCAGTCCGCCGGCCTTTCGCCGGCGCTGCAGGAATTCTTCGGCGCCGTGCAGGACGTCGCCAACGACCCGACCTCCAGCACCGCCCGCGAGGCCCTGCTCGGCCAGGGCGAGAATCTCGCGGCCCGCTTCCAGTTCCTGGATGGCCGCTTCAGCGCCATCAACGCCGACGTCGACCGGCAGCTGGAGACCCAGGTTGCCGAGGTCAACGAGCTCGCCGGCGCCATCGCCGACCTCAACCGCGACATCGTCGGCGAGCTCGGCCGCACCGGCGGCCAGCCGCCCAACGACCTGCTGGACGAGCGCGACAGCCTCATCCGCCAGCTCAACGAGCGCGTCTCCGCCCGCACCGTGGAGCAGGAGGACGGCTCGCTGAACGTCTACATCGGCAGCGGTCAGACCCTGGTCAGTCGCTACGAGGCGAGCGAGCTCGGCGTCATCGACAGCCCCGAGGACCCGCAGCAGACGCGCATCGCCTTCACCGGCGGCTCCGACAACGTCGACATCACCGACTCCATCCAGGGCGGCACCCTCGGCGGCGCCCTCGACTTCCGCCGCGAGGTGCTGGACCCGGCGCGGGACGAGCTCGGGCGCATTGCCACCACGGTGGCCGCCACGTTCAATGATCAGCAGAACCTGGGGCTGCAGTTCGATAGCGGGAGCGCCGGGCAGCTGGGGGAGGATTTCTTCAACCTCGGCCAGCCCCAGGTCATTGCCCGCGAGACCAATACCGGGACCGGCGAGCCGGTGGTGAGCATCGATACCAGCAACATCGGGGCGCTGACCGGGGACAATTATCGGCTGAGCTTCGACGGTACGGACTACACGCTGACCAATCTTGCGGACGGCAGTAGCCAGAATCTAGGCGGCGCCACGGCACAGATCGATGGCCTGGACATCGACGCGAGCGCGGTGACGGCGGGGGACAGTTTCCTCATTCGTCCCACCCGCCTTGGCGCGAGTGAGTTGACGGTGGCACTAGACCGGCCTGCGCAGGTCGCGGCGGCCTCGCCGCTGCGTGCCGTGGAGGCGACGGACCCGAATGGCCAGGGCACCAACGGCGGCACGGCAGGCATCTCGGATCTGTCCGTTCGGAGCACCAGTGGCCTACCCCTCAGCGGCGGCGAGAATCCGCTGACGCTGACCTTTAATGCCACCGGTGGCAGCGGGAGCAACGGTGCCTGGGAGATCACCGACGGCAATGGTGCGACGGTAGCGACCGTGGACTATGATCCGAGCACGGATGCGGGCGGTGTCACAGTAGACGGTGCCGGATCCCTGGCGAACTACGGGGACCCGACCTTCACCCTGAGCGGCGTGCCAGCCGATGGTGACCAGCTCATCATCGAGAACAACACCAACGGCCGCGGCGACAACACCAACGCCCTGGCCCTCGGCAACCTCAACGAGGAATCCATCCTGAACGGCGGCGACACCACCTACCAGGAGGCCTACGCCAGCCTGGTGGGCGAGATCGGCAGCAGCACCCGCCAGGCCCAGGTGAACCGCGACGCCCAGGAGAGCGCCCTGGAGCAGGCCAACGCCGCCCGGGAGTCCCTCTCCGGCGTGAACCTCGACGAGGAGGCCGCCAACCTCCTGCGCTTCCAGCAGGCCTACCAGGCCTCCGCCCAGGCCATCTCCATCGGCCGCAGCCTGTTCGACTCGCTGCTCGCCGCGGTGAGGTAACCCATGCGCATCTCCACGCCCCAGATCCAGCAGACCGGCGTCAACGCGCTGCTCGACCAGCAGGGTCGGCTCTCCAAGGTCCAGGAGCAGCTCGCCACCGGCCGGCGCATCCTCAACCCCTCGGACGACCCGTCCGGCTCCGCCCGGGCGCTGGAGCTCGCCAAGTCCGTCGAGACCATCGAGCGCTACAACCGCAACATCGACTTTGCCGAGTCCCGCATGCGGGTGGAGGAGGGCGTGCTCGAGCAGGTGGGCAACAGCATCACGCGCATCCGCGAGCTCGCCGTGCAGGCCAACAACGCCACCACCGGCGACGACGGCCGCCAGAAGATCGGCGCCGAGATCCGCGAGCGCCTGGACCAGCTCGTCCAGCTCGCCAACAGCACCGACGGCGACGGCGAGTACCTCTTCGCCGGCAGCCAGAGCCGCGAGAAGCCCTTCGTGCGCGAGGGCGACAAAATCGTCTACCAGGGCGACCAGACCAGCCGCTTCGCCCAGGTCGGCCCCGGCCGCCAGATCGCCACCACGCACTCGGGCTACGAGACGTTCATGGCCATCTTCAATGGGGATGGGGAGTACGCGACGTCGGCGGCGGATGCCAACTCCGGATCCGGGATCATCTCCGGCGTCGACGTGGTGGATGCCAGCCAGACCCCGGACGCGCCCTACACCATCGAATTCGCGGACAATGGCGGCGGCGGGCTCGATTACACGGTGACGGACAACTCCGGTGGCACGGCCGCTTCCGGAACCTACGAGGCCGGCACGCCGATCCAGTTCGACGGGCTGTCGGTGACCGTCGAGGGCACTCCTGACGGAACGACAGGCTCTGAAGATACCTTCACAGTGGCGCCGAGCAGCCGCCAGTCCCTCTTCGAGACCGTCGGCCGCTTCGCCGACGCCCTTGAGAACGCCCGCGACGGCGCTGCCGCCAACGCCGAATTCCTGAACATCGGCAACCGCACCCTGGAAGACCTCGACCAGGCCCAGAGCAACATCCTCCAGGTCCGCACCGAGCTCGGCGGCCGCCTGAACGCCCTGGACAGCGAAAAGCAGGCCAACGAAACCGCCGTGCTCGAGCTGAAGACCACCAGAAGCGAAATCGAAGACCTCGACTACGCCAGCGCCGTCAGCGACCTCAGCCTGCGCCTCACCGGTCTCCAGGCCGCCCAGCGCAGCTTCAGCCAGATCCAGGGCCTCAGCCTGTTCCAGTTCCTGTAGGCCGGTCGCCCGTGCTGGCGGCGACGCGATACACCACCGCAGGAGTCGAAGAGTGGCAAGTGCAACCGCCAAGCCTTCCCCGCACGTCGACGCACTCAGGCTCGCATCGCGGGATTTCGATGCCGGCCGCCTCGAGCGGGCCAAGCAACGCTGCGAAGCGGTGCTGGCCCGCAGCGAAGGCGATCCCGACGCCCTGCACTTGCTTGGGCTGATCGCCTATCGCCACGAACAGCATCCACTGGCGCTGCGGCTGATATCCGAGGCCCTCACCCGGCGCCAGCATTTCCCGCAGGCACTGGCGAATCTGGGTGCCGTGCTCGTTGCGATGCGCGAGTGGTCTACCGCCATCGAGACGCTCGAGGCCGCGTTGCGGCAGGATCCGGATCAGCCGGGTGTGCTCTCGAACCTGGGTACGGCCCACCTCGAGCAGGGCGATCTGGATGCAGCCGAGCTCTGGTTCCGCAAAGTACTGAAGCGCGCGCCCGACCGCGCGATTGCCTGGAACAACCTTGGCAATGTCCACCGGCTGCGTCACGCGTGGCGTCGCGCGGAGCGTTGCCTGAGGCGTGCCGTGCGCCTCGACGCGAGCTACGCCGATCCCCACAAGAATCTCGGGTCGGTTCTCTTGGCTCAGGGCCACCTTGCGGAGGCGGAGGCCGCCTTCCGTAAGGCCCTGTCGCTTGCGTCGGGCGATGTTGAGGCGCTGACCGGGCTTGCGCAGACGAAGCGCTTCTCACCGGAGGATGCCGATCTCCAGCTGTTCCCACGAGCTGCTGGTGACGTGAAGCGGTGGACCGACGAGCGCCGGGCCCTGTTCTTCTTTTCCTGGGGCAAGGCGCTCGATGACGCGAAGTGCTATTCCGATGCGTTCCGGTGCTTCGCGGAGGGCAATGCCGTCAGGGCCCGACAGCGCCCCTATCCTGAAGGGTCCTACACCCGACTGGTCGATGAGCTCACGGCGGCGTTTCCGCGTGAGCGAATCGCCGACTTGCAGGCGCACGGCTCCCGGGATGAGAGCCCGGTGTTCATCCTGGGGATGCCTCGCTCGGGAACCACGCTGACCGAGCGCGTCCTGGCAAGCCATCCCCAGGTTCTGGCCGGCGGCGAGCTGCCGGCGATGACCCGCGCCATTACGGACGACAGCGAGCGGCCGCTGCAGAACTTCTACCCCGAGTGGCTCGCCGGCCTGGACGGCGAGGCTTTGGCCGCCGTGGTGCACCGCTATCTTTCGGCAAGGCCCGACCCGGCAGCGCACCACGCCCGCGTGACCGACAAGATGCCCGGCAACACGCTGCACATCGGGTTGATCCGCCTGGCCTTTCCGCGTGCCCGCATCCTGCACTGCGTGCGCGATCCGCTGGATGTCTGTCTGTCCTGCTACCAGAAAGACTTCAGTGAGGGCCAGAACTTTTCGTTCTCCCTGGAGCGGCTCGCCGAGCGTTTTCGAGACTACATCCGGCTGATGGAGTTCTGGCGCTCGGTATTCCCGGATGGCTGGCTCGATGTCCCCTACCAGGCAGTGACGGCGGACCCTGAGCAGTGGTCACGCCGGATCATCGACTACGTGGGTCTGCCATGGGACGACGCCTGTCTATCACCCCATCGCAGTGGAGGTTTGGTGCTGACCGCGAGCGCTTGGCAGGTCCGCCAGCCCGTCTACCGCAGCTCGAATGAGCGCTGGCGGCGCTACGAGGCCGAGCTTGCGCCGTTGCGCGATGCGTTGGCGCCATACGTGGACTGGCATCGCCGTTTTCCAAGGCTTGACGAGGCTGTGTCCGGTCGTCCCACGTCGGACGCCTGAGGACGCATTGCCCGGCCGGATCGTTTTCCCGCGGTCGATCTGTGACGAATTTCGCGTCAATCCCTAAAGCGAGTCCGAGTCAGGCCGTTAACTCCAGCGAGGGCGGTGGTTGCCGCCCGAGTCACAGCAAGCAGCGGCCAAACGCGCCGTAACGAGAGGAGTTAACCTCATGGCTCAGGTGATCAACACCAACATTGCCTCGCTCAACGCGCAGCGCAATCTCAATCAGTCCCAGTCCCAGCTCAACGTCTCGCTGGAGCGGCTGTCTACCGGCCTGCGCATCAACAGCGCCAAGGACGACGCGGCGGGTCTTGCCATTGCCGAGCGCTTCACCGCGCAGATCCGTGGCCTCGACCAGGCGACGCGGAACGCCAATGACGGAATTTCCTTTGCGCAGACGGCAGAGGGAGCCCTTGGGGAGATCGGTAACGCCCTGCAGCGGATCCGCGAACTCTCCGTGCAGTCGGCCAACGACACCAACTCGGCGTCCGACCGCGAAGCCCTGAATAACGAGGTCAATGCCCTCGTCTCCGAGGTGAATCGGATTGCCCAGTCCACGCAGTTCAACGGCCAGAATGTGCTGGACGGCTCACTGCAGGACTTGGTCTTCCAGGTCGGCGCGAACCGTAACCAGACGATTTCGGTCGATGGTGTGGACTCCCGGGGATCGGAGCTCGGCGCCGCATTTGATGAGGGTGATGCGCTCCTGGCATCGGAAATCGCGGGTGTGACGGGCAGTGGTGATCTCACCATCAATGGTATCGATATCGATATCTCCGGTGTTGCCGACATCACGGGGGCCTCCGATGTCAGTTCCAACACCATCAGCGAGGTGATCTCCGCGATCAACGCGAAGTCCTCCTCCAGCGGTGTTTCCGCCACTCAGGCCTCGGTGACCGAAACCACCATCGCGAACGGTGACCTCACCGCGCTTACCGGCACCAACACTGCTGATGTCACCATCAACGGCGTCACTATCAACTTCGACGCCACCAGCAGCGCGGATGCTACCGCCGTTGCGGACCGGCTCAACGAATTCTCGTCGCAGACCGGTGTGACGGCCTCGCTGGATGGTACTGATCTTGTTCTCACCGAGGGCAACGGCGCCTCCATCGATGTCTCTGCGGATGCCAGCAGCATCATCAACGGCGCTGAGGAATACTTCGCCGGCATCGAGCTCGCCACTGATGTGGGTGAGAGCATCGCCGTTGCAGGCGGCGATGCAGCGGCGTTTGGCCTCGATTCCATCAGTGCGACGGATTCGGCGTTGAACGGCGTGAGTGTGCTCACTCGCGAAGACGCCACCGACGCCTTGCGCACCGTCGACTTCGCGCTCGATCAGGTGAACGGCCTGCGGGCCGAGCTCGGTGCAGTGCAGAGCCGGTTCGAGTCCACCATCGCCAATCTGAGCACCACCGGCGAGAACCTCTCTGCCGCCCGCTCCCGCATCCAGGATGCGGACTTCGCCTCCGAGACGGCCTCGCTGACCAAGGCTCAGATCCTGCAGCAGGCGGGCACCTCTGTGCTGGCCCAGGCCAACCAGATCCCGCAGAACGTGCTCTCCCTGCTGCAGTAAGGGCTGGCACGCATGGCGGACCCGGCGTGGCCGGGTCCGCGCCTTCCAGGTGATCGCGAGGTGATCGTCTGATGAGCAATTCCATTGATGCCTCCCGGTTCGGTGAGCTCCTGCGGGTGCCTTCGGATTCGGGCCGTTCCGAGAGCCGGGCCGTATCCCCTCGGGCGCTGCTGCGTCCGGTGTCGGCGGCTGTCGAAACGGCGCAGGCGAAGCGGGCCGAGCAGTCCGCCTCCGTCGGCGATGCGGTCGCTCGCATCAACGATTTCGTGCAGGTGGTGCAGCGGGACCTGCGTTTCTCGGTGGACGAGGCCACCGGGCGCACGGTGGTGAAGGTGATCGACTCGGAGACGGATCAGGTGGTGCGCCAGATTCCCGCCGACGAGGTGCTGGCCATCGCGGAGAACCTGCAGGAGTTGCAGGGCGTGTTGTTTCGGGGGGAGGCGTGAATCTTGCTTGCGGGGATGTCGGCGTCCGCGTTCGGTGGATGCCGACCTGCGCGGGTGGCCCGCGGCGGGACATGACGTCACGAGGTTTCTGAATCATGGCTTCCATCAGCTCGCTCGGTGTCGGTTCCGGGCTGGATATCCGCTCGCTGGTCGACCAGCTGGTCGCCGCGGAGCGGGCGCCCCGGGAGAACCGGATCAACAGCCAGCAGCAGCGCTTCGAGACGCGGCTCTCGGCGCTGGGGCAGGTGAAGTCGGCGCTCTCGGATTTCCGCGGCACCGTGCGAGATCTCTCCAGCATCGACGCCTTCCAGAAGATGAAGGCGACCTCATCGGACAGCGACGCCCTGTCGGTCAGCGCCGAGAGCGGCGCGGAGACCGGGCGCTATGACATCGGCGTCAATCGCCTGGCGGACGCCCAGGGGGCGGCATCGTCGGCATTCGCGGCGCGCAGCAGTGCGGTGGGCTCTGGAACCCTCACATTCCGTTTCGGCGAGGTCACCACGGACGGCACCGGCGCGGTGACGGGCTTCGCCGAGAACACTGAGCGGGGCGCAGTGGACATCGAGATCCCCGGCTCCGCGAATACGGTCGAGGACGTGCGCGACGCGGTGAACGCCGCGGAGATCGGCGTGCGTGCCTCCATCGTCAACGACGGCAGCGGCGAGCGGCTGGTGTTCAGCTCCTCCGAGACCGGCGCAGCCAACGGTTTCGTGGTCGAGGCGGCGGACGACGACGGCAACAACACCGACAACGCCGGCCTCTCCCGGCTCGCCTTCAACACCGCGGCCACCAACCTGGAGCAGACCCGAGCGGCGCAGGATGCCGAGCTAACGGTGGACGGGCTCACCATCACCCGCGCCAGCAACACGGTGGACGATCTCTTCGAGGGCGTGACGCTCACGCTGAACGGCACCACCGAGACGGCCGCCCGCGTGGAGATCAGCGAGAACCGCGCCGCCGCGAAGAAGCAGATCCAGGGCTTCGTGGACGCGTACAACGGCCTGCAGGAGACCCTCGGCAAGCTCACCAGCTACGACGCCGAGACCGACCAGGCCGGCCCGCTCAACGGCGATGCCCTGGTGCGCAGCATCCAGAGCGGGCTGCGCAGCACGCTGGGGCAGACGCTGGGCGAGCTGGAAGGCACGGGCCTGCGCTCCCTCGCGGACCTCGGCATCACGACGACCCGCAGCGGCGCGCTGGAGGTGGACGACGCCCGCCTCGACGCCGCGCTCGACGAGAACTTCGATGCCGTGGGGGCGCTCTTCGCCCCCACCGGGCTCACCGGCAATGCCGACAACGTCGCCTACGAGAGCAGCCGCAGCGCGACCCAGGCCGGCGAGTATGGCGTGAACGTCTCCGCGCTCGCGACCCGCGGCACGCTGACCGGCGGCGACATCAGTGGCAGCTTCCCGCTGGAGATCACCGACGCCAACGACGGCCTGCGCTTCGAGATCGATGGTGTCCAGACCGCCGCGCTCAATCTCACCCAGGGCAGCTATGCCGACGGCGACGCGCTGGCGGCGGAGATCCAGTCCCGCATCAACGGCGACAGCAACCTGCGGGATGCCGGCATCTCCGTGAGCGTGGCGTTTAATGGCACGGGGCTCGAAATCACCTCCAGTCGCTACGGCTCGGAATCCGCCGTGGAGCTGGTGAGCGCGGATGCAGCCGGTGACTTCGGCCTGACCGTGGGCGACCGCGCCCAGGGCACGGACGTCCAGGGCACCATCGGCGGACGCGAGGCCGAGGGCTTCGGCCGCTTCCTCACCGGCCTGGAGGGGCCGGCCGAGGGGCTGAAGCTCGAGATCACCGGCGAGGCCACGGGCGACCGCGGCAGTGTCATCTTCTCCACCGGCCTCATGGGCGAGCTGGACCGCCAGATCAGCAGCTTCATCGATTCCGACGGCACGCTCTCCAGCAGCACGGAGAGCCTGAACAACCGTCTTGAGGGTCTGGCGGACGACCGCCAGCGCCTGGAGGACCGCATGGACCGCATCGAGCGCCGCTACACGGAGCAGTTCAGCGCCATGGACGCGCTGGTGGCCGAGCTCAACCAGACCAGCACTTTTCTCAGCCAGCAGCTCTCCGGCCTGCCCGGTGCGGGCGGTAGTGGCGGTGGCGGCGGTCTCGGCTGACGCCGGGGCCAGGGCATGAACGCACAGAGGAGCACAACGGATGGCCTTTAATCGCGGCATCGCGCAGTACCAGCAGGTGGGCGCCAGCAAGGCGGCCTACGCCGACCCGTGGGAGCTCACCCGCATGCTGTTCGAGGGCGCGCTGGAGCGCATGGCCCAGGCCCGCGGGGCCATCGAGCAGCGCGATATCGTTCGCAAGGGCGAGCGTATCGGCAAGGCGATCGCCATCATCGACGGGCTGCGGGGCAGCCTGGACTTCGAGCAGGGCGGCGAGCTGGCCGCGAACCTGGACGGGCTTTACGACTACGTCCAGCGCCGGCTGGTGACCGCCAACGCCCGCAGCGACGTCGCCGCCCTGGACGAGGCCGCGGCATTGGTGCGCGAGATCCGCGATGGCTGGGACGCCATCCCCGCCGAGGCGCGGGATGCCCGCCGACAGGGAAACCCCGCGAGTGCCGGCGGAGCGCTCTGACCACGCGCCGGACGCGGCGGCGCGCGAGCGCATCGCGCGCCAGCTCCTGGCGCTCACCCGCGAGATGGTCGAGCTCGGCCAGGCGGGTGACTGGCCGGCGTTCGCCGCCCGCGAGCGCGAGCGCCAGCAGCTCTCCAGCGAGCTGTTCGCGAGCCCCGTGCCCCGGGAGGCGGCAACGGTGGTGGCCGACTGCATCCGCCGCGTGCTCGACCTCGACCAGGAGCTCTTCGCCCTCACCGAGGCCCACCGCGACGAGGCCTCCCGGGCGCTGAAGGACATGCAGCGGGGTCAGAAGGCCGCGAACGCGTATCGGCGGTTCTCGCGCTGATCCGGTCCGCGGACTCGGCGCGGGGGGCGCGCCTCCTGCCGGTGATATCCCGCGCGCCGGGAAATCAACGCAACGACACCACGTGCACAACGTGACAGCCAGATACGACGTAGGTCGGGAACCGCCGCAGGCGGTACCCGACACGCCGGCAGGCGAACAGGCCCGTGCCTCACGGGGCAGAAGACCAACCGCAAAGCCGCGAAGGTCGCAAAGGGTAACCACGGGAGCCGTAGGTCGTGCGCGGCGCAGCCGCGTGCGACATCCCCGATCTCAACGCCGGGAAATCAACACAACGACACAACCGACACCACGATTCACGACGCGAGAGACGGTTATGGCGTAGGTCGGGAACCGCCGCAGGCGGTACCCGACACGCCGACAGGCGAACAGGCCCGTGCCTCCCGGGGCAGAAGACCAACCGCAAAGCCGCGAAGGTCGCGAAGGGTAACCACGGGAGCGTAGGTCGTGCGCGGCGCAGCCGCGTGCGACATCCCCGATCCCAACGCCGGGAAATCAACACAACGACACAACGGACACCACGATTCACAACGCGAGAGACGGATATAGAGTAGGTCGGGAACCGCCGCAGGCGGTACCCGACACGCCGGCAGGCGAACAGGCCGGGCCCTCGCCTTCGTTTTGTTTAAACCCCGGACACATTCCTGTGCATCCGGTCCCGTTGCGGGTAAACCGTCACCAAAGTGCGATTGACCGTCGCCATTCCCCGACGTACCGTCGAAAAAATGACGGGGTTCACACTTGACGGACGGTTCGTGCCGTTAGGCTGACACCCATCGGGCAATAAGAAGACGGGGCATCCTCCATGGTTCGGGTTCTTGTCGTCGACGACGACCGCCGGCGCCGCGACGGCATTGACGCGGTGCTGCGCTTTCTCGGCCACGAGCCGCTGCTCCCCGATGACGACGGCACGCTGGCCCAGCTTGTACGCCAGCGCGAGCCGGCCGTTGCCCTGGTAACGGATGACGGTGCCGGTACTGCCCATGGCCCCCTCGGCGAGCTGTGGGAAGCGGCGCCGCACATGCCCGTCTTCCTGCTGCGCGAGGGTGATGCGCGCGCGCCGCGCGGGGCCGCCCTCGGTGCGAACGTGCTCGGCGTGCTCAGTCTTCCCCTGCGCCAGCAGGCCTTCGACGCCGCCCTGCGCCAGGCCCTCGGCCACAACCGCCAGGCCGAGCCCAAGGCCGCACCGTCCGAAGCGCCGCGCCTGGTGGGTGAGAGCCCGGCGATGCAGCGCCTCCGCCGGCTCATCACCCAGGTGGCCGGCAGCGAGGCCAGCGTGCTTATCCTCGGCGAGTCCGGCACCGGCAAGGAGGTCGTCGCGCGCCAGATTCACGAGCTCTCCGAGCGCCGCAATGGGCCCTTCGTGCCGGTGAACTGCGGCGCCATCCCGGGGGAGCTGCTGGAGAGCGAGCTGTTCGGCCATGAGAAGGGCGCCTTCACCGGCGCCATCTCCTCGCGCCAGGGGCGCTTCGAGCTCGCTCAGGGTGGCACGCTCTTCCTCGACGAGATCGGTGACATGAGCCTGCCCATGCAGGTGAAGCTCCTGCGCGTGCTGCAGGAGCGCACCTTCGAGCGCGTCGGCTCCAACCGCACCCAGCACGCCGATGTGCGTATCCTCGCGGCCACCCACCGCGATCTGGAGGCGCGCATCGTCGAGGGCGAGTTCCGCGAGGACCTCTTCTACCGCCTGAACGTCTTCCCCCTGGAGCTGCCACCGCTGCGCCGGCGCGCCTCGGACATCCCCGTGCTGATCGAGGAACTGGTGCGCCGGATCGAGGACGAGGGCCGCGGCTCGGTGCGCATCTCGCCCCGGGCGCTGTCGGTGATGAGCCAGTATCCCTGGCCCGGCAACGTGCGCGAGCTTGCCAATGTGGTGGAGCGCCTGGCTATCCTCGCCCCCTACGGCGAGGCCGCGCTGGACGACCTGCCGGAGAAGCTCCTCGCCGCCGCCGAGGAGCTGCCGGAGGACGCCGGGATCGCTGCGGAGGACGAGGCGCACGAGCCCCCCACCAACGGCCACGCCCATCCGGGTGGCCTGGGTCAGATCCGCGTCGCCCCCGACGGCATCGACCTGCGCGGGATCATGGGCGACCTCGAGCAGCGCCTCATCCGCGAGGCCCTGGACGCCAGCGAGGGCGTCGTCGCCCAGGCGGCGAAGCTGCTCAACCTGCGCCGGACCACGCTGGTGGAAAAGCTGCGCAAGTACGATATCCAGCGGGATACAGCCTGACGCCGCCGGCGCGTGGCCGGCCGTGGCCGCGAGACAACCGCGAAGGCGCAAAGGGTGCGAAGGGGAAGCCCTGAGGTAGGTCGGCAAGCGCGCAGCGCTCGCCGACGCGCCGGCAGGCGAATCTCCCGTTTTACCGCTACTCGACAGCCACGCGAGGAACCGGCCTGTTCGCCTGCCGGCGTGTCGGGTACCGCCTGCGGCGGTTCCCGACCTACGTCATGTCCGCTTCTCGCGTTGTGCATCGTGGTGTTCGTGGTGTCGTTGTGTTGACCTTCCGCCGTCCTGGTCGGGGACGTCGCACACGGCTTCGCCTTGCACGACCTACGGCTCCCGTCGTTGCCCTTCGCGACCTTCGCGCCTTTGCGGTTGGTCTTCTGCCCCGCGTGGCACCGGCATATTCGCCTGCCGGCGTGTCGGGTACCGCCTGCGGCGGTTCCCGACCTACGCCATATCCGATTCCCGCGTTGTGAACCGTGGTGTCCGTTGTGTCGTTGTGTTGACCTTCCGCCGTCCTGGTCGGGGACGTCGCACACGGCTTCGCCGTGCACGACCTACGGCTCCCGTGGTTACCCTTCGCGGCCTTTGCGGCTTTGCGGTTGCTCTTCAGCCAAGCCAGGCACCGGCCTGTTCGCCTGCCGGCGTGTCGGGTACCGCCTGCGGCGGTTCCCGACCTACGTCATATCCGATTCCCGCGTTGTGAACCGTGGTGTTCGTTGTGTCGTTGTGTTGATTTCCCGGCGTCGGGATCGGGGACGTCGCACACGGCTTCGCCGTGCACGACCTACGCCCCTCCCAAAAAATCTTCCCCTTTGTGAATCTTCGTGTCTTTGTGTTTGTTCCCCGCCCGACCCCTGGCCCGAAACCTGCATTCACCCCGCCAGCATGCTTTGACCAGCGAGGTGAGCCATGACGGACGTGCGGATGCAGCAGGTGCTCGAGCAGATGCGGGCGCTGCAGGCGCAGGCGGCAGGGGGCGTCCAGGCGCCGGCCCAGGGGCCGCAGCAGGCGGGGCAGGGGGACTTCTCCTCGGTGCTGCGCTCGGCCATCGACACCGTCAACGAGACGCGCCAGGCGTCCAGTCAGAAAACCGACGCCTTCCTTCGCGGCGAGGACGTTTCCCTGACGGAGGTCATGATCGCCTCGCAGAAGTCCCGGGTCGCCTTCGAGGCCACGAAGCAGGTCCGCAACCGCCTGCTGGAGGCCTATCAGGAAATCTCACGGATGCAGGTCTGAGGGCGGGGAACGTCTAGATGGCACAGTCAGCACAGGCAATGACCCAGGGCAGCGCCGCCGGTGCCATGGGCGGCGGGGGGATGCCGGAGCAGGGCCGGCTCGGGGCACTGATCGCGGAATACCTAGGCCCCAACGCCCTGCGCCAGCTCGGGCTCATCATCGGCCTGGCCGCGGCGGTGGCCGCGGGCGTGGGGCTGTTCCTGTGGGCGCAGGAGCCGGTGCACCGGGCACTGTTCGCCGATCTGCCGGCGGAGGACGTGGCGGCGGTGCAGCAGGCGCTGGACGGCGCCGGCATCCCCTACCGCAACGGCCCCGGCGGCAGCATCGAGGTGCCGGCGGGTCAGCTTGACCAGGCGCGACTGATGCTCGCCGAGCAGGGCCTGCCCAACGCCGGCGGCGTCGGGTTCGAGAGCCTGCGCCAGGACCAGGGCTTCGGCACCAGCCGCTTCATGGAGAACGCCCGCTTCCAGCGTGCCCTGGAGACCGAGCTCGCCCGCACCATTACCAGTCTGGACGCCGTGGGCGAGGCCCGGGTACACCTCGCCATCCCCGAGCGCAGCGTCTTCCTGCGCGACCGCCAGGCCCCCCGCGCCTCGGTGACCGTCGGCCTGCACCAGGGGCGCAGCCTCAGCGACCGCCAGGTCAATGCCATTGCGCAGATGGTCGCGAGCGCGGTGCCGGATCTGGCGCTGGAGAACGTGGCGGTGGTGGACCAGCGCGGCCGCCTGCTCACGGACATGGGCGGCGACGAGGGCATGCAGGGCAGCGGCGAGCAGCTCGCCATGCGCCAGCGCATCGAGGACGCCTACGCCCGCCGCATCCAGGACCTGCTCACCCCGATCGTCGGCGAGGGCAATGTCCGCGCCGAGGTGAGCGCGCGCCTGGACTTCTCCGAGGTGGAGAGCACCGAGGAGATCTACGACCCGGAGAGCCAGGTGCTGCGCAGCGAGCAGACCCAGGAGCAGCGCAGCCAGCGCGGCCAGGGCGCCATGGGCATTCCGGGCGCGCTCACCAATCAGCCTCCGGGGGCCGGAGAGCTGGAGGACCCGGCGGGCGACGCCGCGGCGGCCGGCGAGGCCGGCGCCGAGGAGGAGGGCGAGGCGAGTGAAAGCGAGGTGGTGGACGCCACCTCCAGCGCCACCCGCAACTTCGAGATCAACCGCACGGTGCGCCACGTCCGCACCCCGAGCGGCGGCATCCAGCGCCTCAGCGTCGCGGTGCTCCTGGACCAGCCCACCACCACCAACGAAGAGGGCGAGACCGTCGCCGCCCCCTTCGAGCCCGAGCGCCTGGAGGAGATCACGGCCCTGGTACGCGAGGCGGTGGGCTTCGACGCCGAGCGCGGCGACAGCGTCAACGTCGTCAGTACCGAGTTCCAGCCGCTGGAGGCCCCGGAGCCGGCACCGACGCCGTTCTGGGAGCAGCCCTGGCTGTGGCAGGGCGGCAAGCTGCTGCTCGCCGCCCTGCTCGGCCTCCTGCTCATCGTGATGGTCCTGCGGCCGCTGGTGAACGGTCTCCTCGGCCGCGACCGCCGCAGCCGCGAGCTGGCGGTGGCCCGCCACCAGGCCCGGCAGGAGGGCGAAGAGGGCGCCGAAACCGATCCTAACCGCCAGCTCACCGGCCCGGACTCACAGCCCCGCCAGCTCCCCGGCAGCAGCCGCAACTACGAGGAGCAGCTGCAGGCCGCGCGCGAGGTGGTGAACAAGGAGCCGGCCCTCGCCGCCAACGTGGTGAAGGGCTGGCTGGCACGGGGGGATGCCTGAGGTCATGGCGAAGCTAACGGGCGCCGAGCGCGCCGCCGTATTCCTGATGAGCCTGGGCGAGAACGAGGCCGCGGAGGTGATGAAACACCTCGGACCGCGGGAGGTCCAGCAGCTCGGCGTGGCCATGTCGGCGATGGAGAACGTCACCCGGGACAAGGTGAACGAGGTCATCGGCGACTTCGTGCAGACCGTCGAGGAGCAGACCTCGCTCGGCATCGGCAACACCGACTACGTCCGCTCGGTGCTGGTGAAGGCGCTGGGCGAGGACCGGGCCGGCGGCATCATCGACCGCATCCTCATGGGCGGCAACACCCGCGGCCTCGAGCAGCTGAAGTGGCTCGACCCGAAGACCATCGCCGAGATGATCCGCCTGGAGCATCCGCAGATCATCGCCATCGTCCTCGCCTACCTGGATTCCGATCAGGCCGCCCAGGTGCTGCAGCAGCTCCCGGAGCGCACCCGCCACGACATCGTCATGCGCGTGGCGACGCTGGAGGGCATCCAGCCGGCGGCGCTCAAGGAGCTCGACGAGATCATGGAGCGCCAGTTCTCCGGCAAGCAGCGGATCAAGTCCTCCAGCATCGGCGGCGCCCAGGCCGCCGCCAACATGCTGAACTTCCTGGAGAGCAGCTCCGAGTCCCAGATCATGGAGCAGATCAGCGACATCGACAGCGACCTCGGTGACGAGATCCAGGACCTGATGTTCGTGTTCGAGGACCTGGCCGACGTCGACGACCGCAGCGTGCAGATGCTGCTGCGCGAGATCGGCACCGACGTCCTGGTGATGGCGCTGAAGGGCGCCGACGAGTCGGTGAAGGAGAAGTTCTTCCGCAACGTCTCCAAGCGCGCCGGCGAGATGCTGCGCGACGACCTGGAGGCCAAGGGGCCGGTGCGCGTCAGCGAGGTGGAGAGCGCGCAGAAGGAGATCCTGGCGGTGGCCCGGCGCATGGCGGACGAGGGTCAGATCGCCCTCGGCGGCGGCGGTGAGGACTACGTCTGATGAACCAGGAGCGGGTCATCCCCCGGGAACGGGCGGCCGCGGGCGACGCCTGGGAGCTGCCGGACATGGGCGCCGGCGCCAGGCGCCAGCCCCAGCGTCCGGACGTCAGCGTCGAGGCCCTGGAGCGCATCCAGCGCGACGCCTATCAGGAGGCCTTCGAGCAGGGCCGGCGCGAGGGCTACGAGGCCGGCTTCCGCGAGGGCCGCGATGCCGGTCTGAAGCAGGGCCAGGCCGAGGGCCGGCAGCTCGTGCAGCGCCTCAGGCAGGTGCTCGACGCCACTGCCGAGCCCGCCGCGCAGCTGGACCAGGCGGCCGAGGACGAGCTGGCGGCACTTGCCCTGGCCGCGGCCCGACAGGTCATCCGCCGCGAGATCCAGACCCAGCCCGGCGAGGTGGTGGCGGTGGTGCGCGAGGCCGTGGGCCTGCTGCCGCTGTCGGCCCGGGAGATCACCGTGCGCCTGCACCCGGACGACGCCGCCTTCGTGCGCGAGACCCTGGGCGAGGGCGAGCGCAGCGCCTGGCGGCTGCAGGACGACCCGGCGCTCAGTCGCGGCGGCTGCGTGGTGGAGACGCCGCGCTCGCGCGTGGATGCCAGCCTCGAGCGGCGCCTGAATGCACTCGCGGCCGACCTGCTGGGCGCCCAGGCACGGGTGGAGGACGGCGACGAGGACGAGCCGGGGGACGGGGATGGCTGAGACCGCTGCCGACTGGCCGGAGCGCCTGCGCGCCCGCGGCCGCCGGCTGCGCCGGCCGCAGCTGGTGGTGGAGGGGCAGCTCCGGCGCATGGTGGGGCTGACCCTCGAGGCCGAAGGCTGCGAGGCGGCCGTGGGCTCGCGCTGCGACGTGGTGGCGAGCGACGGCACCACCGTGGAGGCCGAGGTGGTCGGCTTCGCCGGCGAAAGCCTCTATCTCATGCCCGCCGGCCCGCTGCATGGCATCACCCCCAACGCCCGCGTCATTCCCCGGGGCGGCGTCAGCCGCGCGCGGGTGGGGGAAGGCCTGCTCGGGCGCATCCTCGACGGCGGCGGCCATCCGCTGGACGGCGAGCCGCTGCCCGAGCTGGAGGACGAGGCCCCGCTCACCGGCCGCGAGATCAACCCGCTGCTGCGCGCCCCCATCCGCGAGCCGCTCGATGTCGGCATCCGCGCCATCAATGCCCTGCTCACCGTGGGCCAGGGCCAGCGCATGGGGCTGTTCGCAGGCTCCGGTGTCGGCAAGAGCGTGCTGCTCGGGATGATGACCCGCTACACCGCCGCGGATGTGGTGGTGGTGGGGCTGATCGGCGAGCGTGGCCGCGAGGTCAAGGAGTTCATCGAGAACATCCTCGCCGAGGAGGGCCGCCGGCGGGCCGCCGTGGTGGCGGCCCCCGCGGACGCCTCGCCGCTGATGCGCCTGCACGGCGCCATGCTCGCCACCAGCATCGCCGAGTACTTCCGCGACCGCGGCCAGCGCGTGCTGCTGCTGATGGACTCCCTCACCCGCTATGCCCAGGCCCAGCGCGAGATCGGGCTGGCCATCGGCGAGCCGCCCACCACCAAGGGCTATCCGCCCTCGGTGTTCGCGCGCCTGCCGCATCTGGTGGAGCGCGCCGGCAACGGCCGTGACGGCGGCGGCTCGATCACGGCGTTCTACACAGTGCTCACCGAGGGCGACGACCAGAACGACCCGGTGGCCGACGCCGCGCGGGCCATCCTCGACGGTCACGTTGTGCTTTCGCGGCGCCTCGCCGAGGCGGGCCACTACCCCGCCATCGACATCGAGGCCTCGGCGAGCCGGGCCATGCTCAACATCACCGACGCCCGCCAGCAGGCGGCGAGCCAGCGCTTCCGCGAGCTCTACAGCGCCTACCGCCAGAACGAGGACCTGATCAACGTCGGCGCCTACCGCAGCGGCAGCGACCCGCGGGTCGACGAGGCCATCGCCTGTCAGGACGACATGCGCAGCTTCCTGCGCCAGGACGTCAGCGAGGCGGTCGGTTTCCAGGACAGCGTCCGGGGCCTCGTGGACCTGATGGGCACCGGCAGCAGCGAGGTGGCGGGGCGATGAGCCCGCAGCGCGATGCCGGCCGGCGTAGGTCGTGCGCGCCTCCGGTGCGTGCGACGTACGGCGTGCGTGCCGGGATGTCGCACACGGCTGCGCCGTGCACGACCTACGGCGCTGATCACACCGCATTCCCAGAGGAGGCTCCATGAGCACCCGCTCCACCCGCATGGAGCCCGTGCGCCGGGTGGCCGACCAGCGTGCCCAGGAGGCGGCGAAGCGCCTGGCCGAGCGTCAGGAGGCGCTGGAGCAGGAGCGCGAGCGCCTGGAGCAGCTCGGTGCCTTCCGCCGCGAGTACGAGCAGAAGCTCGCCTTCGCCGGCCAGAACGGCATCGATGCCTACCGCCTGCGGGACTACAACGCCTTCCTCGGCCGCATCGACCAGGCCATCGCCCAGCAGCGCGAGCAGCTGCACAGGATCGAGGCGGAGGCGGAGAAGCTGCGCGAGCACTGGCTGGCCGAGTGGGGCAACGCCAGGGCCCTGGAGCAGCTCGTCGAGCGCTACCGCGCCCATGAGCGCCGCGACGCCGAGGCCCGCGAACAGCGCCAGAATGACGAGCTGGCCCGGCAGCGGCGGGGGAGAACGTGAGCGTGCGGCTCGGGGCGACAACCGCAAAGACGCGAAGGACGCAAAGAGTACACAACGGCCGTAGATACTCCCTTGCCGGGTCAAGCCTTCTGCATGTGGTTTCTGCTGAACAGCTGGCTGCTATCGAAGGGCTGCTGTGTTTTGAAGCAGGCCCAGATGCCGGTGAGGTACTTGCGCATGACCGCGCAGATGGCCTGGATGCGCTTTTTGCCGCGGGCGATGAGCGCCTCGTAGAAGGCCTTGGCGTAGGGATCATTTTGGATGGCGACCATGGCCGGCATGAACAGCGCCGCGCGCAGGTAGGCATTGCCGGCCTTGCTGAGCCGTCCGGGTCTGGCGACGCTGGTACCGGATTGGTTGAGGCGCACGTCGAGCCCGGCGTGGCGGGCGACCTGCTTGGCCTTGAGCTGCTCGGGCAGCGTGCAGAGCTCGGCGATGAGCGTGATGGCGCTGACCTCGCCGACGCCGACGGCGGCGGTGAGGGCGCGGAACTGCGCCTGGAGGGTGGCATCGGCGCTAATCAGCTCCAGCGCTGCGGCGCGCAGGCGCTCGATGCGCCGATCGAGCGCGGCGATGCCCTCGCGCTCGTCGTCGATGACCAGCGCCGGCGTGGCCTGCTTGGCGCCGAGGGCGTGGAGGCGGTTCTTCGCCTGGGTGCGCTCGCCGACGAGGCGGTTGACCTGGCGGCCGAGCTCGCGCAGGGCAAGGGCGCTCTCGCGCGGGGGCTGCCACAGGGGCGGGTGCATGCACTCGGCGTAGTCGGCGAGCAGCGCGGCGTCGATGGGATCGGTCTTCGAGCCGGTGAGCTTGAGCTCGGCGAAGTGCTTGAACGCGCGCGGGTTGATCACGCACACGGGCAGCCCCGCCTGGTGCAGCGCGAGGGCGAGATCGAGGAAGTACACGCCGGTGGCCTCGAGCACGATGCGCTCGGGGGCGAGGCGCTGGAGGTGGGCGATGGCGTGGCGATGGCCCTGCGGGGTCTGCTCGAAGCGCTTCGAGGGGCTGTGGCGCCCGGCCTTGCGCGTGACCAGCTCGAAGCTTGCAGCGGCGATATCGACCCCGACGTTGCACATCCTCTTGGCCTCCTGAACGTGACTGAGAGAGACTGGCTACCAGGCTCCCCGACCTCGCAGTTGTTGCCGCTTCGACCTTGTGATGCGAAGTCCAGCACGGCTGGCTTCCGGATACTCCTCGAAGTGGGCAATGAGGCGGGGAGCCGCTCTACGGACGAGGTCAGTCGGCGACTGCCTCCAGGTCGGCGCGGCTTCCCCGGTAACCGGTTCGTGAAGCCCGAAAAGCTTCAAGCGCAGCATACAAGGTCGTGCGCCGCGGAGCGGCGTGCGACGTCCGCGGAGCAGGCCCGGATGTCGCGCACCCCTGCGGCGTGCACGACCTACCGGGAGGGATGGGATTCGCGCGGCGAAGGCGCTCTTTGCGGGCCAACCGTCCCTTTGCGCCCTTGGCGCCTTGGCGGTTGGCTTCCTGATCCCATCCGGGCAGCGCGCCCGGCATGAATGACAGCGAGGACGAACCATGATGTCGAGCAACATCGTTCAGACCCTGGCTCAGCAGCCCGCGGGGCGGGCCGCGCCGGAGGGCAATGCAGGGGGTGACGGGTTTCTGGCGGAGCTGGCGGAAGGCGTGGAGAAGCTCACCGGGGAGAAGGTCTCCGTGGAGCAGCTGCGGGCCTGGCTGGCGGGGGATGCGCCCGACGGGTTTCCGACGCAGGCGCTGATGCAGGGGCTGGCGGAGGGGCTGGGGCAGGAACGGGCGGCGCTCGATGCGGAGGTCCTGGATCCCGAGGCCCTCGCCGGGCTGCTGGCCGAGGGCGAGGACCTGCCCGACGCCGCCCGCGCCGCCGGGGAAGATGGGCAGACCGACATCGCCGGCCTGCTGGGTCTGCTGGCGCTCGCCCGGGAGGGCGATGGCCGCAGCGTCGGGGGCGATCAGCCCCTCGGGCGGCAGCTGGAGGGCGTGCTCGCCCGGCTCCGTCAGGGCGGGGGCGAGGAGGGCCTGCGCGGGGCGCTGGCCGAGGCCCCGCGCGGCGGCGAGTCCGAGCCTGCCGCCGACAGCCGCGCCTTCCGCCAGCTGGTGGAGGCCGCCACCGCCGCCCGGGACGCCCAGAGCTCCACGAGCCGCGCCGACATGCCGACGCTGCAGCCCGTGCGCACGCCGGTGAACCAGCCGGGCTTCAGCCAGGCGGTGGGGGAGAGCGTGCTCTGGATGGCCCGCAACGAGGTCCAGCAGGCCCGCATCCAGCTCAACCCGCCCGGGCTCGGGCCGCTGGAGGTGAGCCTGCAGCTCGGCGAGGAGCGCGCCAGCGTGCACTTCAATGCCCATCACGCCGCCACCCGCGAGGCGCTGGCCGCGGACATGCCGCGCCTGCGCACGATGCTCGCCGAGGGCGGGTTCGAGAACGTGGACGTCAATGTTTCGTCGCAGGAGCGGGGGACCGACGGCCGTGCGGGCACGGACAGCGACGGTTCCCAGGCGGGCGGCACCTTCCGCGGCCAGGCCGCCGAGGGCGAGGGCGGCGAGCTCGGCGTGCAGGACATCGCCGGCCACGCCAGCGGACGGGGGCTGGTGGATCATTACGTCTGATCGCTTGGGCACCGCGCCACGATGCGCCGAGGCGCTCCCGGTCGGGACCGGGGGCGTCGCACACGGCTTCGCCATGCACGACCTACCTCCTCCCTCGTTTCGCGCCCTTCGCGGCTTGGCGGTTAATCCTCGCCTCAGATGACTTCGGTCGGGAACCGCCGAAGGCGGTACCCGACACGCCGGCAGGCGTACGCGCCCAGCGGTAGTGTCCGCGCTTCGCGCGGCTGTCGGCGAGCGCGGCGCGCTTGCCGACCTACTGGCCATTGTCTTCGTTGTGTTTCGTGGTGTCCGTTGTGTCGTTGTGTTGACCTTCCGCCGTCCCGGTAGGGAACGTCGCACACGGCTTCGCCGTGCATGACCTACCTCCTTCTTCGCGCCCTGGTGGTCAATCCCCGCCTCCGGACTGGCACGCTAATCGCATAGGGATTCCTGTCGATGCAGGGGATAGCGATCCCCGCAAGAACAGGAGCCCAGCCGATGCCGAATCCTTCGCCTCGCCGTCAGCGTGGCCTCTCCACCCTGGTGCTGGTGATCCTCATCGCCGCGCTGCTGCTCGCCATCACCGGCGGCACGCTGGCGACGCTGTACTTTGCCGGGCTGCTCGGGGGCGGCGGCGAGGAGGCCGCGGAGATGGCGGACGGCGAGCCCGAGCCCGAGCCGCCGAAGCCGCCGATCTACCTGCCGGTGGAGCCGGCGCTGATCACGCACTTCGAGGACGATGGCCGCAGCCGCTACCTGCAGGTGGGCATTCAGCTGATGGCCCGCGAGCAGCCGGCCATCGACGTCGCCCGGCAGCACCTGCCGAAGATCCGCAACGACCTGCTCATGCTCATGTCCGGCCAGGAAGCCGACGAGCTGCAGGGTCCGGACGGCCGCCAGCGCCTGCGCGAGGCGGCGCTGGCCGAGGTGAACGAGGTGCTGGCCGAGGCCGGCGCGGACGAGCGCCTCGAGGACCTTTACTTCACCGAATTCGTGATGCAGTAGCCATGGCCCAGCAGGACATCCTCAGCCAGGACGAGATCGACGCGCTGCTGCACGGCATCGACGGCGGCGAGGTCGGCGAGGGCGATGACGACACCCCGAAAGAGGGTGTCCAGAGCTTCGATTTCCAGAGCCAGGACCGCATCGTGCGCGGGCGCATGCCCACGCTCGAGATGATCAACGAGCGTTTCGCACGTCTGTTCCGCATCGGGCTGTTCAACATGCTGCGCAAGGCGCCGGAGGTGTCGGTGGCCGGCGTGGAGATGATGAAGTTCTCGGAGTACGTGCACACGCTGTTCGTGCCCACCAGCCTGAACATGGTCAAGATCCAGCCCCTGCGCGGCACCGCGCTCTGCGTGCTGGACCCGAAGCTCGTGTTCATCGTCGTCGACAACTTCTTCGGCGGCGACGGGCGCTACTTCACCAAGATCGAGGGCCGCGAGTTCACTGCCACCGAGAGCCGGGTGATCCGCATGGTGGTGGACCAGGCCTTCGAGCACCTGCAGGACGCCTGGAATCCCGTGCTGCCGGTGGAGTTCGAGTACCAGAACATGGAGGTCAACCCGCAGTTCGCGAACATCGTCTCGCCGAGCGAGGTGGTGGCGGTCTCCAAGTTCCACGTCGAGCTGGACGGCGGCGGCGGCGAGTTCCACGTCACCATCCCCTACACGATGATCGAGCCCATTCGCGACATCCTCGACGCCGGCGTGCAGAGCGACCGCAACGAGGTGGACGAGCGCTGGAGCCGCTCCCTGCGCGACGAGATGAAGACCGCGGAGGTGGAGCTCTCGAGCATGCTGACCCACGTGCGCATCGGGCTGCGGGAGCTCACCCGCCTCAAGCCCGGCGACGTCATCCCCATCGAGATGCCCGAGCTGGTGAGCCTGCAGGCCGAAGGCGTGCCGGTGATGCGCGGGCGCCTCGGGCAGGCCAACGGCAACGTGGCCATCAAGATCGTCGAGCAGATCCGCGCCCCGGAGCGCGAGAGCCTGGCCAAGCTGAGGAAGGACTGATGAGCGAAGACGAGCGCAACGACGACCAGGACGCCCTGGGTGACGACTGGGAGGCGGCCCTCGCCGAGCAGCAGAGCGAGGACGACGGCGCCGAGGCAGAGTCCGGCAAGGCCGGTGCCGGGCGCGAGCGCCCCGCCAGCGGCGCCGCCGAGCGCGGCGCGCAGGGCAACGGCGGCGACCGGGACGGCGCGAGGGGCAATGGCAGGGATCGCCGCGGAGCCGACGCCGAGCCGGCGGATCTGGACGATCTCGAGCCCGAGGGCCGCGCGCCGGCGGACGAGGACGTCAACCTGGATGTCATCCTCGACATCCCGGTGACGCTGTCCATGGAGATCGGCCGCACCCGCATCAACATCCGCAACCTGCTGCAGCTCAACCAGGGCTCCGTGGTGGAGCTGGACCGGCTGGCCGGCGAGCCCATGGACGTGCTGGTGAACGGCACGCTGGTGGCCCACGGCGAGGTGGTGGTGGTCAACGAGCGCTTCGGCATCCGTCTCACCGACGTGGTGAGCCCGAGCGAGCGGGTGAAGAAGCTGCGATGAGGGCGTCGGCGACCATCCTGCTGCTGCTCGCCCCGGCGCTGGCCGCGGCCCAGGACGGGGGCTCCGGCGTGGACCTGTCCTCGCTGGTGCGCCTCACCCTCGGCCTGGCAGTGGTGGTGCTCGCCATCCTCGGGCTCGGCTGGCTGCTGCGGCGCACCGGCGCCGGCGTCGCCGGCGGCGTGACGGGGCAGCTCCGGCTGCTCGGCGGGCTCTCGGTGGGCAACCGCGAGCGGGTGGTGCTGGTGCAGGTGGGCGGACGGCAGCTGCTGCTCGGCGTCGCCCCCGGGCGGGTGCAGACGTTGCACGTGCTCGAGGAGAACCTGGAGCCGGCACGCGGCGAGTCCGCCGGCGGCGAGGATTTCGCCAGCCGCCTGCGCGGGCTGATGGGGCAGGGCGGGGCGAAGCCATGATCCGCATCCTGCTGATACTCGCCGGGCTCCTGCTGCCGGCCGCGGGTGCTATCGCCCAGGTGGGCGGCATGGAGGCGCTCACCGTGGAGCAGAACGGCGACGGGCAGACCTACAGCATCACGCTGCAGGTGCTGCTGCTGATGACCGTGCTCGCCCTGCTGCCGGCGGGGCTGCTGATGATGACGGCCTTCACCCGCATCATCGTCGTGCTGGCCATCCTGCGCCAGGCCATCGGTACGGCGACCACGCCCTCGAACCAGATCCTCATCGGGCTGGCGCTGTTCCTGACGCTGTTCGTCATGGCGCCGGTGTTCGGCGAGGTCTACGAGCGCGCCGTCACGCCCTATCTTGCCGAGGAGATGCCCGCCGAGGAGGCGGTCCGCACCGCCATCCAGCCCATGCGCGAGTTCATGACCGCCCAGACCCGGGAGCAGGACCTCGCCATGTTCCTGGAGCTCTCCGGCAGGGGCGCCGTGGAGGGGCCCGAGGACGTGCCGCTGTCCGTGCTGGTGCCGGCGTTCGTCACCAGCGAGCTCAAGACCGCCTTCCAGATCGGCTTCATCCTGTTCCTGCCGTTCCTGGTGATCGACCTCGTGGTGGCGAGCACGCTGATGTCCATGGGCATGCTCATGCTCTCGCCCATGATCATCTCGCTGCCCTTCAAGATCATGCTGTTCGTCCTCGTCGACGGCTGGAGCATGGTCCTGGGCACGCTCGCCTCCAGCTTCTTCCCGTCGGCATAGGGAGCGCGACGCCATGTCCCCGGAATTCGCCATCGAGCTCGGTCAGGAGGCGCTTACCGTGGCGGTGCTCATCGCCGCGCCGATCCTGCTCTCGGCGCTGGCCGCGGGCCTGCTCATCGGCATGTTCCAGGCTGCCACCCAGATCAACGAGCAGACGCTGTCCTTCGTGCCCAAGCTCGGCGTCATGGTGGTGACGCTGTTCGTCGGCGCCCCCTGGATGCTGAACGTCCTGCTCGACTTCACCGAGGGCCTGATGGCCAACATCCCGGCCTTCATCGGCCAGTAGCCCCGCGCACCATGCCGCTCAGCCTTACCACCGCGGAGATCAGCGCCTGGGTGGCCGGCTTCATGTGGCCGTTCATCCGGGTGAGCGCGATGATGGCGGCGGCGCCGATCTTCTCCAACGCCAGCGTGCCGGTGAGCATCCGCGTGCTGCTGGCGGTGGGCATCACAGTGGGCATCCTGCCGGCGACGGGGGAGATGCCCCGGCTCGACCCGCTCTCCCTCGAGGCCCTGATGGTGGGCGCGCAGCAGGTGCTCATCGGCGTCGCCATGGGGCTGATGGTCGGCATGACCCTGCAGGTGGTCGTCATCGCCGGCGAGAGCGTGGCGCTCACCATGGGCCTTGGCTTCGCCACCATGGTGGACCCGCAGACCGGCGTCTCCACGCCGGTGGTCTCGCAGTTCCTGCTGATCACGGTGACGCTGCTCTTCCTGGCGGTCGGCGGGCATCTGATGCTCATCCAGCTCACCGCCGAGAGCTTCACGCTCATGCCGGTGAGCACCGAGGGCATCGGCGCCGGGGGCTTCTATCGGGTGGTGGCCTGGGGCAGCGAGATGTTCGCCGGCGCCGTGCTGATGGCCCTGCCGGCGCTGGTGCTGCTGCTGACGCTGAACATGATCATCGGCGTCATGACCCGCGCCGCCCCGCAGATGAACATCTTCTCCGTGGGCTTCCCGCTCACCATCCTCGTCGGCATGGTCAGCCTCGTCGTCCTCCTCCTCCCCGCCATGCCCGGCCGCATGTCCGACCTCTGGCGCGACGCCTTCCTCACCCTGCGTCAGATTCTCGGCGCCTGAGCGGCGGTTCTCCGGCGGTTTGGGAGACAACCGCAAAGGCGCCAAGGGCGCAAAGGGGAGAGTTTGGGTAGGTCGTGCGGGGCGGAGCCGCGTGCGACGTTCCGGGTCCGGGGCCAGGATCAGGCGGCGGGGATTCAACACAACGACACAACGGACACAACGGGGCACAACGGGGAGAGAGGGATTCCGGTAGGTCGGCAAGCGCTCAGCGCTCGCCGACAGCCGCGCGCAGCGCGGCCATCCAGGGGTCGCCTGCCGGCGTGTCGGCGAGCACTGCGTGCTTGCCGACCTACATTTCTCCCCCTCTCCCCGTTGTGCCCCGTTGTGTCCGTTGTGTCGTTGTGTTGCAAAGCGGCGCCCGAAAACGGCATCAGACCGGAACGTCGCACGCGGCGTTGCCGCGCGCGACCTACCCACAACATTTCTCTCAAAACCTTCGCGTCCCCTTTGCGCCCTTCGCGCCTTCGCGTCTGTCCCCCGCGGCGTCCCCCGGTACGACCCTTGCAACAGCCACCCCGGATAACCCGCAAAGGACGCCGCGACCGCGATGGCCGAGGAAAGCGAGAACGGGCAGGAGAAAACCGAAGACCCGACTCCGAAACGGCAACGGGATGCCAAGGAGAAGGGTCAGATCCCGCGCTCCAAGGAGCTCAACACGCTCGCCGTGATGCTCGTGGGGGCGGGGGCGCTGTTCGCGCTCGGGGACTACATGGGCAACCGGGTCGCGGCGATCATGGAGGACGGCCTGCGCCTCGAGCGCGGCATGGTGTTCAACCCCAACGCCCCGCAGGAGATGCTCGCGCTGCTGTTCGGCGAGGGCCTGCTGGCGGTGCTGCCGTTCGCGCTGATCATGCTGGTGATCGCGCTGATCTCGCCCGTGGCGCTGGGCGGCTGGATCTTCTCCGGCAAGGCGATCGCGCCGAAGCTCGAGAAGCTCAACCCGCTCAAGGGCCTGAAGCGCATCTTCGGCCCCCAGGGGCTGATGGAGCTCGCCAAGGCGATCGCCAAGGTGGCGGTGGTGGGTGTGGTCGGCGGGCTCATGCTCTACGCCCAGCGCGAGGGCTTCCGCGACCTCGCCGGCCTCGCCCTGGGGCCGGCACTCGGCAAGGCGGCGGATCTCTTCTTCGGCACCTTCCTGATCCTTTCCGCCTCGCTGATCCTCATCGCGCTGGTGGACGTGCCGTTCCAGATCTGGAACCACACCCAGAAGATCCGCATGACCCACCAGGAGGTAAGGGACGAGTTCAAGGAGACCGAGGGCAAGCCCGAGGTCAAGAGCCGCATCCGCCAGCTCCAGCAGGAGCTCGCCCAGGGGCGGATGATGGAGAACGTGCCCAAGGCCGACGTGGTGGTGACGAACCCCACCCACTTCGCCGTCGCCCTGCGCTACGACCAGCTGAAGATGAAGGCCCCGCGGGTGGTGGCCAAGGGCACCGACCAGGTGGCCCTGCGGATCCGTGAGCTGGCCGCCGAGCACAACGTGCCGCGGTTCGAGGCGCCGATGTTGGCACGGGCCTTGTATCACACCTCCGAGCTGGAGCGGGAAATCCCGGCGGGGCTCTACCTCGCCGTCGCCCAGGTGCTGGCCTACATCTACCAGCTGCGCACGGCGACCCGCGGCCGGCGGCCTGCGCCGCCGAAGCCCGAGATACCGGAGGAATTCATGGCCTACGCCCGCCGCGGCCGCCCTGAGGCCGGCCGATGAACGCGACCATCGCCAGCGGCTGGAACCGCATCGGCATCCTCGGCCTCGGCACGCCCGGGCTGCTCATCGCGCTGCTGGCGATGATGATCCTGCCGCTGCCGCCGCTGGCGCTGGATCTGCTGTTCACCTTCAATATCGTGCTCTCGCTGGTGATCCTGCTGGTGGCGGTGTATGCGTTGCGGCCGCTGGAGTTCGCCGTGTTCCCGACGGTGCTGCTGGTGGCCACGCTGCTGCGCCTGGCGCTCAACGTCGCCTCCACCCGGGTGGTGCTGCTGGAGGGGCATACCGGCACCGACGCCGCCGGCCAGGTGATCGAGTCCTTCGGCGACTTCGTCGTCGGCGGCAACTACGCCGTCGGCCTGGTGGTCTTCGCCATCCTGGTGATCGTCAACTTCGTGGTGGTGACCAAGGGCGCCGGGCGCGTCTCCGAGGTCAGCGCCCGCTTCACCCTGGACGCGCTGCCCGGCAAGCAGATGGCCATCGACGCCGACCTCAACTCCGGGCTCATCGGCCAGGAGGAGGCGCGCACCCGGCGCGCCGAGGTGGCCCAGGAGGCAGACTTCTACGGCTCCATGGACGGCGCGAGCAAGTTCGTCCGCGGCGACGCCATTGCCGGCATCCTGATCCTGCTGATCAACATCATCGGCGGCCTTGCCATCGGCACCATGCAGCACGGCATGGCCATGGGCGATGCCATGCACAACTACACCCTGCTCACCATCGGCGACGGCCTGGTGGCGCAGATCCCCTCGCTGGTGCTCTCCACCGCCACGGCCATCCTGGTCACCCGCGTCTCCGCCTCCCAGGACATGACCGGGGCGGTGAGCGATCAGCTGCTCGGCAACCCCAAGGCGCTGCTCATCACCGGCGGCATCGTGGCGAGCCTCGGCGTCATCCCGGGCATGCCCAACCTTACCTTCCTGCTGCTCGGCGGCCTCTGCCTGGGTGCCGCCTGGTGGCGGCGCCGGCGCCTGCAGCGCGAGGCCGCCGAGCCGGAGGTGCCGGCCCAGCGCCAGGGCGAGGAGACTTCCCCGGAGCAGCGCGAGCTCACCTGGGACGACGTCCCGCCGGTGGACGTCATCGGCCTGGAGGTGGGCTACGGCCTGATCCCGCTGGTGGACCGCCAGCAGGGCGGCCAGCTGCTCACCCGCATCAAGGGCGTGCGCAAGAAGGTCTCCCAGGACCTGGGCTTCCTGGTGCAGTCGGTGCACATCCGCGACAACCTCGACCTCGGCCCCAACAGCTACACCATCAGCGTGCTCGGGGTGCCCGTGGCGGAGGCGGAGGTACAGCCCGGCCGCGAGCTCGCCATCAACCCGGGGACGGTCACCGGCCAGCTCCAGGGCACCCCCACCAGGGATCCGGCCTTCGGCCTGGAGGCGGTGTGGATCGACCCGGGCCGGCGCGACTACGCCCAGACCCTGGGCTACACCGTGGTGGACGCCAGCACCGTGGTGGCCACCCACCTCTCCCAGGTGATCCACGACCACGCCCATCAGCTCCTCGGCCACGACGAGACCCAGAAGCTGCTGGACCTGCTCGCCCAGCAGCAGCCGAAGCTGGTCGAGGAGCTGGTGCCGAACACGCTGCCGCTGTCGGTGGTGGTGAAGGTCCTGCAGACCCTGCTGGAGGAGCGGGTGCCGCTGCGGGACATGCGCACCATCGTGGAGACGCTGGTGAACTTCGGCGGCCGCACCCAGGACCCGGCCCAGCTCACCCAGCACGTGCGCGAGGCCCTCGGGCGCATGATCGTCCAGCACGTCGGGGGACTGTCGAAGGAGCTGCCGGTGATTACCCTGGAGCCCCAGCTGGAACAGCTCTTGCAGGACACGGTTCAGGGGGTCTCCCAGGGCGCCGCCGGCTTCGAGCCGGGGCTCGCGGAGCGGCTGCAGCGCTCCCTGGGCGACAGCGCCCGGCGCCAGGAGATGGCGGGGCAGCCGGCGGTGCTGCTCACCTCGCCGCAGCTGCGCAGCTGGCTCTATCGGCTGACGCGCCACGCGAGCGCCGGGCTGCATGTGCTGGCCTACAACGAGATCCCCGACGACAAGCAGATACGCATCGTGGCCAGCATCGGCCAGCAGCAGGTTTCCGCCCAGGCGGGCTGATCGGACGGGAAGCAACCGCATGAAGATCAAGCGCGTTTTCGCCAGCGACATGCGCCAGGCCATCCGCCTGGTGCGCGAGGAGCACGGCCCGGACGCCGTCATCCTCTCCAGCCGCAACGTCGACGGCGGCGTCGAGGTGATCTCCGCCATCGACTACGACGAGAACGCCGTCCAGGCGGCGGCCCGGCAGGCCCCGGCCGCCACGCCCACCCCCGCGGAGCGCGCCCCGGCCGCCGAGCGCAGCCGCCTGTCCGTGACCGTGGGCGACGACGAGGACGACGGAAAGCCGACGCTATCCTTCGCCGAGGAACCGTCACCGCCGCCGCCCGGCGCCAGCGAGCCGGCGCCCGCGCCCGCCGCGGCGAACCGCATCCAGTGGTCCCAGGAGCCCGCCATGCAGGCCATGCGCGAGGAGCTGCGCAC
Source organism: Spiribacter halobius (assembly GCF_020883455.1). Lineage (NCBI taxonomy): Bacteria > Pseudomonadati > Pseudomonadota > Gammaproteobacteria > Chromatiales > Ectothiorhodospiraceae > Sediminicurvatus > Sediminicurvatus halobius. Next base: position 2,014,146 of record NZ_CP086615.1, read on the forward strand.
CCTGCGCTCGCTCTTCCAGAGCCAGCTGACGCTGCTGGAGTGGCAGCAGATGGGCCAGCGCAGCCCGGTGCGCGCGGCGCTCCTGCGCCGCCTGCACGGCCTGGGTCTGGGCCCTGACGTCTGCCGCAAGCTCGCCGACCACGTGCGCGAGGGCGACGACCCCGAGCGCGCCTGGAACCAGGCCATGACCACGCTCGCCCGCCATTTGCCGGTCACCGACGACGACATCGTCGAGCGTGGCGGCATCGTCGCCCTGGTGGGGCCGACGGGCGTGGGCAAGACCACCACCGTGGCCAAGCTCGCGGCCCGCTTCGCGCTGCGCCACGGCAAGCGCGACGTGGCGCTGGTGACTACCGACAACTTCCGCATCGGCGGCCAGGACCAGCTGCGCAGCTTCGCGCGCATCGTCGGCGTGCCGGTGCACACGGCGGGCGACGCCGCGGAGCTCGAGCGCGTCCTCGCCGACCTCGCCGACAAGCGCCTGGTGCTGATCGACACCGCCGGCATGAGTCAGCGCGACCTCCGCCTCGGCGAGCAGCTGCAGACCCTGAAGCGCGTCGGCCGCGAGGTGCGTCCCTATCTGGTGCTCTCCGCGGGCACCCAGCTCACCTCCCTCATGGACGCCGTGCGCAGCTTCCGCGCCGTCGGCCCGGCCGCCTGCATCCTCAGCAAGACCGACGAGGCCGGGAGCCTCGGCGGGGCGATCACCGCCGTGCTGCGGGCGCGCCTGCCGGTGGCCTATGTCGCCCACGGCCAGCGCGTGCCCGAGGACCTGCGTCCCGCCCGCAGCGACCGGCTGCTCGCCGACGCCCAGGCGCTGGTCCGCGAGCAGGATTCCCGGGAGGACGAGGAGAGCCTGGCCATTGCGCTGGGCGCGACGGGGGGCGCCGGCGAATGAGCGCAACGGATCAGGCGGCAGGACTCAGAAGAATGTCGAAACCGCGACCGGTCAAGGTGATCGCCGTCACCAGCGGCAAGGGGGGCGTGGGCAAGACCAACGTCTCGGTGAACCTCGCCACCGCGCTGGCGAGCCAGGGCCGGGGGGTGATGCTGCTCGACGCCGACCTCGGCCTCGCCAACGTCGACGTGGTGCTCGGGCTCAGCCCGCGGAAGAACCTCTCCCACGTCATCGACGGCGAGGCGAGCCTGGAAGAGGTGCTGGTGTCGGGCCCGGAGGGAATGCACGTGGTGCCGGCGTCCTCGGGCACCCAGCGCATGGCGGAGCTCAGCCACGCCGAGCACGCCGGGCTCATCCAGAGCTTCAGCGAGCTCAGCCACGACATCGACTACCTCATCGTCGACACCGCCGCCGGCATCTCCGACTCGGTGATGAGCTTCGCCCGGGCGGCCCGCGAAGTGCTGGTGGTGGTCTGCGACGAGCCCTCGTCCATCACCGACGCCTACGCCCTGGTGAAGGTCCTGAACCGCGACCACGACGTGCAGCGCTTCCACATGGTGGCCAACCGGGTGCGCAGCCCGCGCGAGGGCGAGGAGCTGTTCTCCAAGCTCTCGCGGGTGACCACCCGCTTCCTCGACCTTACGCTCGACTACCTCGCCGCCATCCCCGAGGACGACGCCCTGCGCAAGGCAGTGCAGCGCCAGCGCCCGGTGGTGCAGGCCTTCCCCGGCAGCCCGTCCGGGCGGGCGCTCACCGACCTCGCCCGGCGGGTGGACCAGTGGCCCGTGCCGAGCGGGGCCCAGGGGCACCTGGAGTTCTTCGTCGAGCGCGTCATCCAGTACGGCAGCGAACGACAGGGGGTGGTCGGATGAACGGCCATGCCATGTACGAGCAGATGCGCGCCGGCAGCGGCGACGACGTGGTCGTCCGCCACGCGCCGCTGGTCAAGCGCATTGCCCATCACCTCGCGAGCCGCCTGCCCGCCTCGGTGCAGGTGGAGGACCTCATCCAGGCCGGCATGATCGGCCTGCTGGAGGCCGCCCGCCAGTTCGACTCCGGCCAGGGCGCGAGCTTCTCCACCTACGCCGGGATCCGCATCCGCGGCGCCATGCTGGACGAGATCCGTCGCCTGGACTGGACCCCGCGCTCGGTCCACCGCAAGGCCCGGGAGGCGGCCGACGCCATCCGCGAGATCGAGCACCGCACCGGGCGCGAGGCGAAGGACAGCGAGGTTGCGGAGGCGCTCGGCATCGGCCTCGAGGAATACCACCGCATCCTGCAGGACTCGGCCGCTGCCAAGGTGTTCAGCATCGACCAGGACGACAGCGAGGGCGGCGAGCACTGGGAGCCGGCGGGGGATATGCCGCAGCCGGACACGGTGCTCGGCCAGGAGGGTTTCCAGGCGGATCTCGCCGCCGCCATCCGCAAGCTGCCGGAGCGCGAGCAGCTGATCATGCAGCTCTACTACGACGACGAGCTCAACCTCCGCGAGATCGGCGAGGTGCTCGGCGTCACGGAATCACGCATCAGTCAGATCCACGGCCGCATCATGCTAAAGCTGCGCGGGCATCTGGCCGATTGGATGGATAGCTGAATCAGGGGGTAGGCGTGGCACTGGACAAGAACATGAAGATCCTCGTGGTGGACGACTTCTCCACCATGCGCCGGATCATCCGCAACCTGCTGAGGGATCTCGGTTTCGAGAACGTCACCGAGGCCGACGACGGCAACACCGCGCTGCCGAAGCTCAAGGGCGGCGGCTTCGACCTGCTCATCACCGACTGGAACATGCCGGGGATGACCGGCATGGAGCTGCTGGAGGCCGTGCGCGCCGACGACGAGCTCAAGGACCTGCCGGTGCTCATGGTCACCGCCGAGGCCAAGCGCGAGCAGATCGTCGCCGCGGCCCAGGCCGGGGTGAACGGGTATGTGGTCAAGCCCTTCACCGCCGTCACCCTGCGCGAGAAGATCGAGAAGATCTTCGAGCGCATCCAGGCGGCGGGGTGAGCCGTGGCCGAGGAGACGACGCTCAGCATGGATGAGTACCTCGCGCATGCCCGCGAGCTGGTGCGCCAGATCGAGGCCGGCGAGGAGGACGCCGCCCGGGTCACGGTGGAGGCGTTGGCGCGGCTGCGCGAGCGCGAGCTCTTCCGCGAGCTCGGCACGCTCACCCGCGAGCTGCACGAGGCGCTGAAGTCGTTCAAGGTGGATACCCGCCTCGGCGACATCGCGGCCAACGACATCCCCGACGCCCGCGAGCGGCTGAACCACGTCATCGAGCTCACCGAGCAGGCCGCCCACCGCACGCTCACCGCCATCGAGTCTGGCCTGCCGCTGGCCGAGGGGCTGGCCGGCGAGGCGGGGAAGCTCGCCGAGCGCTGGCAGCGCTTCCGCCAGCGCGAGCTCTCGGCGGCGGAGTTCCGGGAGCTCTCCCGGGACATCGAGGCCTATCTCCAGCGCTGCGGCGGCGAGGCGGCGACGCTGCAGGCGCATCTCTCGGACGCGCTCATGGCGCAGGACTATCAGGACATCACCGGGCAGATCATCCGCCGGGTGATCGGCCTGGTGCAGGAGGTGGAGGACGGGCTCGTGGAGCTCGTGCGCATCTCGGGCCACCGCATCGCTGAAGAAACCCCGGCCGCCGCCGATAAGGCGGACGACCAGGAGGCCGACCGGCGCGGGCGCGGACCCGCGATTCCGGGCCAGGAGGGCGACGTCGTCTCCGGCCAGGACGAGGTCGACGACCTGCTCTCCAGCCTCGGCTTCTGACTGCGATTCACGCCTCCGGAGGGGCTGGCATGGACATCGATCCGCAGGACGACATCGTTCAGGACTTCCTGGTGGAGTCCCGGGAGATTCTGGAGTCCCTCGGCGAGCAGCTCGTGGACCTCGAGCAGCAGCCCGAGGACCGGGACCTGCTGAACGCCGTCTTCCGCGGCTTCCACACCATCAAGGGCGGTGCCGGCTTCCTTGCGCTGGACCGGCTGGTGGAGATCTGCCACGTCACCGAGGACATCTTCAATCTCCTGCGCTCGGGGGAGAAGACCGTCGACTCCGAGCTCATGGACGCCGTGCTGCAGGCCCTGGACGTGGTCAACGGCATGTTCACCGCGCTGGAGAATGGCGAGAGTCTCGACGCCGCGCCACCGGAGCTGATGCGCACCCTGCGCCGGCACAACGCCCCGGACGGGGCGGACGACGCAGCCACCGGCGCCGCCGACCCGCCGGCCGCGCCCGCGGCATCCGGCGACGCGCAGGGCGCCGACCCGGCCGAGGGCGATATCAGCGACCGCGAGTTCGAGGCGCTGCTGGACGCCCTGGACGAGCCCGCCGAGGCCATGGAGAAGGTCGCCGAGGCCGCCGGCGAGACGCCGGCGCAGGAGGGCGGCGGCGACGAGATCGACGAGGACGAATTCGAGGCCCTGCTGGACGAGCTCCACGGCCAGGGCCGCCATGCCGGCCGCCCGGCAGCCGCCGCCGACGCGCCAGCCAGCGCCAAACCGCCGGACGCACCGGAGGCTGCCGGGAAGGCGGCTGCAGCGGCGTCCGGCGACGAGCACATCAGCGAGGACGAGTTCGAGGCGCTGCTGGACGAGCTCCACGGCGAGGGCCGCGGCCCCGGTGCCGAGGCCGCCGGCGCCTCCGACGCGGCAGCCGGCTCGCCATCAGCCGCCGATGCTGCGGCGCCGGCTGCCTCACGGGCCAGCGCCGGGCAGGAACCCGACTCGAAGGCCGAGCCGGCGCCCGAGCCCGAGCCGAAGCCTGCGAGCGCGGGCGGCGGCCGGGGCGCCGGGCGCGGTGGCGCTGCGGCCGGCGGCGGCAGCGGCGACCACAAGCCCCAGGGCGGTCAGGCGCCGCGGGGCGAGACCAGCGTGCGCGTGGACACCGCCAAGCTCGACGACATCATGAACCTGGTGGGCGAGCTGGTGCTGGTGCGCAACCGCCTGGCGACGCTGCGCGGCGAGCTGGAGGACGAGCGCCTCGGCAATGCCGTGGGCAACCTGGAGCTCGTGACCTCGGATCTGCAGAACGCGGTGATGAAGACCCGCATGCAGCCGATCAAGAAGGTCTTCGGGCGCTTCCCGCGCGTGGTGCGCGACCTCGCCCGCAGCCTGAAGAAGGAGGTGGCGCTGACCACCCGCGGCGAGGACACCGACCTCGACAAGAACCTGGTGGAGGCGCTGGCGGACCCGCTGGTGCACCTGGTGCGCAACGCGGTGGACCACGGCATGGAGAACCCGGACGAGCGCGTCGCCGCCGGCAAACCGCGGCAGGGGAGCGTGGTGCTCTCCGCCGAGCAGGAGGGTGACCACATCCTGCTCTCCATCGCCGACGACGGCCGCGGCATGGACCCGGAGGCGCTGCGCCAGAAGGTGGTCGACAAGGGCCTGATGGACGCCGAGTCCGCCCGCCGGCTGGATCCGGGCGACTGCTTCAACCTGATCTTCCTGCCCGGGTTCTCCACCAAGGACCAGATCTCCGACGTCTCCGGCCGCGGCGTCGGCATGGACGTGGTCAAGAACAGCATCTCCCGGCTGAACGGCAGCATCGACATCGACTCGAAGCTCGGCGTCGGCACCACCATCCGCATCAAGGTGCCGCTGACGCTGGCAATCCTGCCGACCCTCATGGTCCGCATCCGCGGGCGCAAGTTCGCCCTGCCCATGTCCGTGGTGCGGGAGATCTTCGAGCTGGACCAGGCGCGCACCAACACCGTGGACGGCCGGCTCACGGTGCGCGTGCGCGGCAAGGCCATGCCGCTGTTCTTCCTCGAGCGCTGGCTGCAGCAGATGGGCGCCGGCGCCATGGCCGCGGCGGCGACCCTGGAGGGCAGCGCCGAGAGCGAGCCGGAGCATCAGGTGGTGACCGTGACCATCGGCCACCAGACCGTGGGCTTCGTGGTGGACGAGGTGATCGGCCTGGAGGAGGTGGTGATCAAGCCCCTCGGCGCCATGCTCCATGGCCTGCCCGGGCTGGCCGGCTCCACCATCACCGGCGATGGCCGGATCGCGCTGATCATCGACATCCCGAGCCTGATCAAGCAGTACGGCGGCCGCCTGTAGCCGCCGCCACCGAGACCCGGGGAGGACCGCCTCTTGCCCAGCGTGCGCGCGCTCATCGTCGATGACTCCGGCTTCTTCCGGCGGCGCATCCGCGCCCTGCTGGAGGCGGACCCGGCCATCGAGGTAGTGGGCGAGGCGGCGAACGGGCGCGAGGCGGTGGAGCTGGTGCGCCGGCTGCGCCCGGACGTGGTCACCATGGACATCGAGATGCCGGAGATGGACGGAATCTCGGCGGTGCGCGAGATCATGCGCCGCTGCCCGACGCCGGTGCTCATGTTCTCCTCGCTCACCTACGACGGCGCCAAGCCCACCTTCGACGCCCTCGACGCCGGCGCCGTGGACTTCCTGCCCAAGCGCTTCTCCGACCTCTCCGGCGACGCCGAGCAGGCCCAGCGCCTGCTGCGGGAGCGGGTGAAGCTCGTCGCCCGCCGCGCGCGCCGCGGCCCACCACCGGGCAGCAGCGCCGGCAACGGCCCGGCAGGCGCGGCGCCCTCGCCGCGAACCGGTGCAGCCGGACCCGAGCCCCGCCGCGAATCCCAATCGGCGCCGATGCGCGGCGAGGGCGCCGCTCCTGCCGCCGCGCCACCCGTCCGCCCGCAACGCCCGCCGGAGGTCGCCCCCGGTCGCGTGCAGCTCGTGGTCATCGGCACCTCCACCGGCGGCCCGGTGGCCCTGCAGCGGGTGCTCACTGCGCTGCCGGCGACGTTCCCGTTCCCGCTGCTGCTCATCCAGCACATGCCGGCGAGCTTCACCACCGCCTTCGCCCAGCGGCTCGATCAGATCTGCCAGATTCGCGTGCGCGAGGCGCAGGAGGGCGACCTGCTGCGCCCCGGCACGGCGCTGCTCGCCCCCGGCGGCGTGCAGCTCGGCCTGCGCCGCCAGGGGGCGCTGACCAGCGTGCACCTGTTCGAGGCCGGCGCCGGCCAGTTCTACAAGCCGAGCGTGGACATCGCCTTCGAGGCCGCCGCCGAGGCCTTCCCCGGCCGGGTGCTGGGCGTGGTGCTCACCGGCATGGGCTCCGACGGCGCCCGGGGTGCGGCAACACTGAAGCAGGGCGGCTCGCTGATCTGGGCCCAGGACGAGGCCAGCAGCGTCATCTACGGCATGCCGGGGGCGGTCACCAAGGCCGGGCTCAGCGACAGCGTCCTCGACCTCGACGCCGTCGGCCCCGCGCTCGCGGCCATACGGCACTGATGCCATGCGCGTGTGGACCGTCGCCAACCAGAAGGGCGGGGTGGGCAAGACCACCACGGTGGTGAGCCTCGGCGGGCTGTGCACGCTGCGCCGCCAGCGTGCGCTGCTGGTGGACCTCGACCCCCACGGTTCGCTCACCGCCTACTTCGGCGTCGACCCGGAATCCGTCTCGCCGAGTCTGTATGACGTCTTCCGCGGCAACGGACAGGTGCCGGCGGGGCTGGTGCGCGGCACCGGCGTCGAGGGCCTGGACCTGCTGCCGGCGGCGACGGCGCTCGCCACCCTGGACCGCCAGCTTGGCACCCGCCAGGGCATGGGGCTGATCCTGCGCCGCGCGCTGGCGAGCCTCGGCGGTGACTACGACCGCGTGCTCCTGGACTGCCCGCCGATGCTCGGCGTGCTCATGGTCAACGCGCTGGCGGCGAGCGAGCGGCTGATCATCCCGGTGCAGACCGAGTTCCTGGCGCTCAAGGGCCTCGACCGCATGCTCGCGACGCTGGCCATGATCCAGCGCTCGCGCACCCATCCGCTGCCCTACGTCATCGTGCCCACCATGTACGACCCGCGCACCCGGGCCTCCACCGAGAGCCTGGCGGCGCTGCGCGAGCAGCACGGCGAGACGCTCTGGAGCGGGGTCATCCCCGAGGACACCCAGTTCCGCGAGGCCAGCAAGCAGGGCCGCCCGCTCACCGTCGCCCACCCCTGGGAGCGCGGCAGCCAGGCCTACCGCAAGCTGCTGCAGGCCCTGGAGGCCGAGCCCGCCGCCGCTGGCAGCGAGGAGGCGGCAGGCCATGGCTGAGCCGAAGACCACCCTGCTGGAGCAGGACGCGGCCATCTACGATTACCTCGACGCGCTGCTGCGGGAGATCCCGGAGGAGGCGCCCCGAGGAGCGGTCTCCGATCGCAAATCCTCCTCAGTGGGAGCGGTCTCCGACCGCGATCCGGCGCGTGAGCGCCGGACGAAGGCCCCGGAGCATCGCCGCGAAATCGCGCCTCCCACAGCCGAAGCCACCCCAGCGGCCGAATCGAAGCCTGTAGGAGCGGCGCCCCCGCCGCGAATCCCCGAGCCGGCCTCGGCGCCAGCCCGCGCCCCCGGCGAGCCCCCCGAATGGGCCCATCCCAGCTTCCAGGCCCTGCTCTTCCAGGTCGGCCGGCTGAGCCTCGCGGTGCCGCTGATCACCCTGGAGGGCGTCGTCCCCTGGGACGGCGATCACGTGAGCACCATGCCCCGGCAGCCGGCCTGGGTGCATGGCCTCATGCGCCACCGCGACCGCAACGTCACCGTCATCGACACCGAGCGCCTGGTACTGCCCGCCGAGCGCCGGCCGGCCGCGGAGGCGCAGACCGGGCCCGGACATATCCTGCTGGTGGGGGACGGGCGCTGGGGCCTCGCCTGCCGCACGGTGGGCGAGGTGATCCGGCTGCGCCCCGACGAGGTCAAGTGGCGGGGCGCCGGCGGCCAGCGGCCCTGGCTCGCCGGCACGGTGCTCGGGCGCCTCTGTGCCCTCATGGATACCGGGGCCTTTGCCGATATGCTCCAACAGGGGACCGCCGCCGGCGCGGCGGCCACAGCGGACAGGAGAACAGGACATGGCTGAGCAGCAGGCAGCGCGGGTGGAGGACGCGACAACCCAGTGGGTGACCTTCAAGCTCGATGACGAGGTCTACGGCATCAACGTCATGCAGGTGCAGGAAGTCCTGCCCATGACCGAGATCGCCCCGGTGCCCGGGGCGCCGCCGTACGTGATGGGCATCATCAACCTGCGCGGCAACGTGGTCACGGTTATCGACACCCGCATGCGCTTCGGCCTCGAGCAGAAGACCCCCGAGGACGGCGACCGCATCATGGTGGTGGAGACCGAGGACCAGGTGGCCGGCATCGTGGTGGACGGCGTGGCCGAGGTGACCTACGTGCGCGAGTCCGAGGTGGACACCGCTCCGAACGTCGGCAACGACGACGCCGCCCGCTACATCTGGGGCGTGGTCAGCCGCGAGGACTCGCTGACCATCCTGGTGGACGTCAACCGCCTGCTGACGCGGGACGAGTGGGAGGAGGTGGCGGCGCTCTGACGCAGGCCGCCGGGCGGCGTGCCCGGCGTCTGCGCCCGCCGCCCGCCGCGCGCATCGTGGACGAGCAGGATCCGGTCCGGCCGACGTCGCCGACCACGCCGGTGCGCCCGCGGCGCGACCGGCGCGAGGAGCCGCGCCCGGAAAAGCCGCCGAAAAAGCGCCGCCGCCCGGGGGATATCACCGACGACGACGGCGAGCGCAAGGATGACGGGCCGCTCGTGGACGATTACGCTTGAGCCCATGCCGCTCCTGCCGCTGATCGCCGTCATCATCGCCGCCTTCGCCCTGGCCATTGCCGCCGTGGCGCTGGTGGCCAACCGCCGCCTCGCCGGTGAGCTCGCCCGCATCGAGGCCCAGTCCCGCGACACCGCCGAGCAGTTCCGCGGGCTGACCGCCGGCACCGTGGGCCAGAGCCGCAACCTGGCCCGCCTGCAGCAGGACCTGGAGCGCCTGCGCGAGCGCCTGGACCAGGTGGCCAGCCAGGAGGGCGGCGGCGCCGCCTTCGAGCAGGCCATCCGCATGGCCCGCAAGGGCCACCCCGCCGGCGAGATCATGGAAACCTGCGGCCTCTCCCAGATGGAAGCCGACCTCGTCGTCCTCCTGCATCAGGAATCCCGCGCCGAGGGCTGAACTCTGGCTTTCTGGCCGACGTGGGATTAACCGCGAAGACGCGAAGGGCGCAAAGCAAAGCAGGTCGTGCGCGGCAACGCCGCGTGCGACACCCCCAAGCCATCCGCCGGGCCCACGCCACGCGCCGCTGTTGAACACAACGACACAACGGACACAACGATTCACCACGAAAACTCCCATCGTTGTGACCCGTGGTGCTCGTGGTGTCGTTGTGTTTAATCGCCCCCGTCAGACTTTTGCCCCAACGGACGCAGGATTATGCACAAAGCAAAGTACGTCGTGCGCGGCAACGCCGCGTGCGACATCCCCAGACCATCCGCTGGCCCAATGCCACGCGCCGTTTTGGAACACAACGACACAACGGACACAACGATTCACCACGAAAACTCCCATCGTTGTGACCCGTGGTGCTCGTGGTGTCGTTGTGTTTAATCGCCCCCGTCAGACCTTTGCCCCAACGGACGCAGGATTAAACACAAAGCGACGAAGTCCTGTAGGTCGGCAAGCGCAGAGCGCTCGCCGACAGCCGCGCCGAGCGCGGCGCCTGGCAGTCCGCCTGCCGACCTAATTCCTTTTGCGTCGCCTTTGCGCCCTTCGCGCCTTCGCGGTTAATCCCCTAATCCCCGCCCCGATCCGGCGCACCCCCCGAGCCCGGCCGCCGCCCCTTGACCAGGTACGCAAAGGCAATCACCTCGGCGACCGCGCGGTAGAGCGGGGCGGGGATCTCCTGGTTGAGGGGGAGCTTCGCGAGCACCTCCACCAGGTCGCGGTCGTTCTGCAGGGGGATGTCGTGGGCCTCGGCGAGGCGCAGGATCTCCTCGGCCAGGGCGCCGCGGCCCTGGGCGGTGACCCTGGGCGCCTCCCCGGTGTACTCCAGTGCAACCGCGATGCGCTCCTGGCGCCGCTCGCGCTTAGGCCCGCTCATCGAGCACCCCCGCCGCCGGCAGCGTGATGCGGTCCGCGGGTTGCCGCGGCCGGCCCGGCCAGGCCTCCAGGGTGGCGACGGCGAGCCCCGCCGCCTCCAGCTGCGCGGCCAGCTGCGGCAGCATCGACTCCAGCCGCCCCCGCAGCGCCTCGCTCTCGCTCCACCAGTGCACCCCGAGCCCCTCGGCGCCGAGCCACAGGCGCGCCTCCAGGCGGTCGCCGTCGGCGAAGGCGAGGGTCACGTCCACGCTCCATTCGTCCTCCTCCGGAGTCTCACCGCCCTGGCCGTCGCGCTCCTCCTCCAGCGGGCCGCGCAGGCGCAGGTTCAGGGTATCCAGCTCGCCCTGGGCGTTGATCAGCAGCTCGAAGGCCAGGTCGAGGCGGTTGGCCTCGCCGCCCTGGCCAGGCTCGAGCTGCAGCAGGGCCAGCCGGCTCAGCGCCGCCTCGCTGCCGCGGGCGAGCTCCAGCAGCTGACGCTGCAGGCCTTCGTCCACCGTCGTGTCCGCGCCCCCCGTCGCCGCGAGCTGGCCGCGCACCCGGTCGGCGAAGCGGGCGAGCAGCGCCTTCACGTCCTGGCCGGCGAGCTCCGGCACGCGCTGGGGCGGTGTGCGCGCGAGCAGGGGCTCCAGCAGCACGCCGGAATCGCGCAGGGCGGTGCGCAGGCCCTCGGCGTCCGCCAGTGTGCGCGGCGAGGGCAGGGCGGCCAGCAGCGCCTCCGCCGCCTGGCGCACGGGCGGCGCGAGGGCGCCCGGCGCCGTCTGCGGCTGGGGCCCTGTCGGCGCCGGCGTACCAGCCTCGCTGCGCGCCGGGGCGGCGCGCAGGGCCGGGGGCAGGGCCCGCATCGCCTCGCCCAGGGGCTGCTGCCGGGGCTGATGGCGGCGTATTGCGCTGGTCTCGGCCGGCGGCGCTTCGCGTCGCCGGGCGACGATCTCCAGGGCGAGGCGACCCTTGTCCTCCGTAACCTGCAGGGTCAGCCGCTCGCCGGCGGCCAGGTCGGCGCCCCGGGGCAGCGGCAGCGTCAGCCGGCCCACGCGCACCGCCAGCCGGGCGTCCTCGCCGCGGACCACCTCGCCCTGCAGGCGCGTGCCCGGGGCGGCCGGCAGCGTCGGCCGCTCGCCGGCGGGCAGCGGCAGGCGCGGCAGGGCAGCGGAGGCGGGCAGCTTCATGGGCTGCCCGCGCGCTTTATCGGGAACCCGACGGGCGAGTCGGGAATCCGACGGTCTATACTGGCCGGCATTGTCATCGTGAAGAATCCGTCAGAATGTCGACATTACGCCCGCGATAGCGGCGGTTTTTCGTTGGCACACTTCTCGCAGAAGCCCCTGCAACCCAAGCATGGAGAAAGGATTGCAGCATGGCCGAACAGTATCAGTCCGCGGGCGGCCCGGTGGGTAGCAGCGTGATGCCCCCGGCCGTGGGGGCGGAAAGCCGGGCCTCCGCCGCCGCGCGGATGCTGTTCTATCTCCAGTCGGTGCTCGAGCCGCGGGCCGTGCTTGGCCTGTTTGCGGAAGAGCTGGGCCACTGGCTGCCGGTGGACCGTGTACGTTTCGAGGATGCCGAAGGGCGCCTGCTCCATGGCGGCGCACGGCGCGGCCTCAGCCATCGTGCCGAATACCGCCTGAGCGACGCCGATGGCGGCCCCCTCGGGAGGCTCACGGTCGAGCGCCGCATCCGCTTCACCGAGCCGGAGCTGGAGCGCCTGGAGGAGGCCATCATCCTGCTGGAGCGGCCGCTGCGGAATGCCATCGCGCATCAGCGTGCGCTCCGACAGGCGCGCTGCGACGCGCTCACCGGACTCTACAACCGCGCCGCCCTGGACGACATGCTGGCCCGGGAGCTCGAGCTCGCCCGGCGCCACGCCGCCCCGCTGGCGCTGGTGGTGCTGGACATCGACGCGTTCAAGCAGGTCAACGACGAGCACGGCCACCGCCTCGGCGATGCCTTCCTGACCCATGTGGCCGGGCAGCTCAAGCGCTTCGCCCGCGGCAGCGACCTGCTCTTCCGCTACGGCGGCGACGAGTTCGTCCTGCTCACCCGCCAGACCGGCGCCGATGGCGCCCGCTGTCTGGCCGCGCGGCTGGTGCGGGCGCTCGGCGAGAGCCCGTTCCGCGAAGGCGACCTGGAACTGCCTGTCAGCGTAAGTGCCGGTATCGCCGAGCGGCGCGGCAATGAAAGCGCGGACGAGCTCTTCGACCGCGCCGACCGCGCCCTCTATAACGCCAAGGCCAACCCGGAGACCCGCGTCGAGAAGGACTGACCCCGCGCCCCGCGGCGAGGGCAGGCTGCAATGGCCTGTAGGTCGTGCACGGCGAAGCCGTGTGCGACATCCCGATTAATGCAACCCCGGCGGCACTGCACGTCGAGCGGCACGGTCGATAGGCAAACGCCCCTCACTCGCCGCCAGGGCCCGCAGCTTGTGCACGGCGAAGCCGCATGCAACATCCCATGTAGGTCGGCAAGCGCGTAGCGCTCGCCGACAGCCGCGCGGAGCGCGGCACGCGGTTAGGCACCGGACCGGAAACTACCCACCCCTCACCGACCCAAACGTCGGCGTCCAGGCCCCGGCGCTGCGGGCCCCCTCCGGCAGCGCCGCCAACGCCTCCCTGGCCGCCTCGCGCTCCGCATAGTCACCGAGGAACAGCCGATACCACTCACCGCCATCGCGCTCGCCCCGCACCACCCGCACTTCGTCCGCAATCTCCGGATTCTGGCCGAGGAAGCGCTCCACGGTACTCATCTGGCGGGCAGCCAGAAGCTGGATCGTGTAGTGATCCGCCGGCCGCGTGGCGAACCAGTCATTGTCGTCGGCAGGCGTGGCCGGCGCCTCGCCAGCGTCGCCCGTGTCCCCCGATCCGGCAGCGGTGTCTGCGGCCTCCGCCTCCGGTGTCTCCTCCGCTGCCCCCGCAACCTCATCAACCTCTTCGGATGAGCCGTCCGCGGCTGCCGCGGCGTCGTCTGTCTCGACGGTCGTCGCAACGTCCGCGTCGGCGGAGCCTTCGCTGCCTCCGGCAGCCGGCGCCACCTCCGCGGCTTCAGCCGCGTCGTCTCCTTCGGTCTCGGCGAGTCCGGCCAGCGGGTCGGGCAATGTCCAGACGTCCAGCGGCTCCGCCTCCGGCGGCGCGTCCGGCACCGGGCCGTCGGAAACGGCCGCCTCGTCGGCGGCGGACAGCTCGCTCCCGGAAGCCGTCGGTTCGTCCTCGGTGTTGGTCAGGGCGTCCGCCCCCTCCCGATCAGCCGCGCCCTCCGCGTCAGCCTCGTCGCCATCGTTGCGGGTGATATCGATGGCAACGGTCTCGCGGTCGCTGGTGTCCTCGAATGTCTCCGTCTCCTCGCCACCAAAGGGGCCAAGCACGTTCAGCGAGAGCACGGCCAGCGCGAGCGCGCCGCCGGCGAGCAGCAGCGTCCGGCCATGGCCGCCCAGCAGGCCCCCGCCGGCGCCGCCGTGCCGGGCCTTGGCCCGCAGCACCGCCGCAGCCGCAGTGTCGATCCGCCCCGGCAGTCCCTCGGAGACGCGATGAATGCGCCGGTAGTCCGCCGGGCGCAGCAGCCGGCTCGGGCTGCCGCCGGCGGCGGTGATGCGGTGGTCGACATGGATACGCGTCTTCTGCTCCGAGAACGGCGGCAGGCGCAGCACCGGCGGCGGCTCGGCCAACGCCAGCGTGTCGCTCACCTGGCGCGCGGTGGCCTCGGCCGTGCGCTCCTCCAGCGCCAGCGCCAGCCCGCAGTCGAGCTCCCGGGCGTGGCGGAGCAGGGCGTCCAGACTCGCGCCGTCGAGGGCGTCCGCGTTGTCCACCAGCAGCGCCTGCGGCCCGCGGCGGCCACTCACCGCCACCAGCGCGGCCGCCGGGTCCTCAGAGCGCGCGTCCACCCGCGTGGCGGCCAGCGTCTCCGCCGCCTCGGCGACCTGGGCGAGGAAATGCGTGCGCCCGCTGCCGGGCAGCCCGCTCACCAGCAGCGGCGTCGCCCGGGCATCGAGCACACCGAGTGCAAGGTTTACCCGCGTCTCGTCGTCCTCGTCCGGCGGCACCGGCGCCACGCCGTCGAACGGCTGGTGCTGCAGCCCAAGCGCCTCCAGCGCCTCCGGCGCCAGGCGCCGCTCGTCCCCTGTGTCGGCCATCGACCGCCTCCCGGCAGTGAGAACGGCGCTCAGTCTAGGGCCGCACCAGCCTCGGACACCAGCGCCGACGCACGCCCCGCGCCTTGACTCCCGGGGGCACCCTCCCTAGTATTTCCGACGCTTTACCGGACACGTCCCCATCGTCTAGCTGGCCTAGGACACCACCCTTTCAAGGTGGCGACACGGGTTCGAATCCCGTTGGGGACGCCATTTCTCTGGTTGGCAAATAAAGCGCACCGGGCCGCGACGTAGTCTTTCGCCCTACACAATCGCCAGTGGCCGCCGTGATGCCGGCGGCGGAAACAGGCCCTCCAGCTCCGCGCGCTGTTCCTCGGTAAGCCGGATGTCCAGTGCCCCCCGGTTCTCCGCCACCCGCTCCCGGTGCGCGGTTTTCGGGATGGCGATGACGTCGCCTTGATCCAGGAGCCAGGCAAGTGCCGCCTGGGCCGGCGTGATGCCATGGCGCTCGGCAAAGGCCCGCAATTCCTGGTGGCGCAGCAGCGCACCCTGGCCGAAGGGGCAGTAAGCCATGACCGGGATCGCGCGCTGGCGCAGCCAGGGCTGGATCTCCCATTCGATGCCGCGCTCGCCCAGGTGGTAGAGCAGCTGGTTGGTGGCGACGGCGCGGCCGCCGGGGACTTCCCAGAGCTCCTCCAGGTCGGCGAGATCCAGGTTGCTCACGCCCCAGTGGCGGATCTTCCCGGCCTGCTGGAGGTCCTGGAACCCTGCCACCGCCTCGCCGAGGGACGCGCCGCCGCGCCAGTGCAGCAGGTAGAGGTCGATGCGGTCAGTGCCAAGCCGGCGCAGGCTGCGCTCGCAGGCGGCGGCGACGCCGCGGCGGGAGGCGTTGTGCGGGAAGACCTTGCTGACCAGGAAAACCTCGTCGCGGCGACCGGTGATGGCCTTGCCCACCACCTCCTCGGCGCCGCCGTCGCCATACATCTCCGCGGTGTCGATCAGGGTCAGGCCCTGGTCGAGGCCGGCCTGCAGGGCCGCCACCTCGGCCTTGCGCTCGGCGCGGCGCTCGCCCATGTGCCAGGTGCCCTGGCCCAGCGCCGGCACGCGTTCACCTGCGGGTAGCTCGACGTATTGCATGCTCATGGTCCGTATGTTGGTTGCGCTGTTGTGCGGGCAGGCTATCAGAGCAGCGTCGTCGCTGGCCGGCAGCAGATGTGCCGATACGTTGTGCCGTCATTGCCTGAACGAGAAGTGGCGGGGCTGCGACTTTCTGGTTGAGCAGTGTGGTGTTATGGTGCGTTGGTGTACTTGCTCGAGAGGCCGATATGGGACGCTTGACGATTACGCTCTCGGATGAGCAGCAGCGGGCCCTCAGGGAGACTGCTGCCCGCACGGGCAAGAGCATCCGGCAGCTGATCGAGGAGAGCCTCCAGGCGTACGGCGTTAAGTCCACGACGACAGCAGCGGACCTGGTAGCGCGCGCTCGGGCACACGCGCGGTTGCCGCCGGACGAGGCCGTCGACCTTGCGATTCGGCAGACCCGGGACCATCGCGCGGGTCGGTGATGGCCCCGCCAGCCGTCATCGACACCAATGTGCTGATCGCTGGTCTGCTCGCGCGTGATCCGCAATCCCCGCCGGTCCGCATTGTCGACGGCATGCTGGCGCGCAACTTCCGCTACCTGCTCTCGCTGCCACTGCTCGTGGAGTACCGCAGCGTGCTTCTCCGCGCACGGATCAGACAGCTGCACGGCCTTGGCGATGCTGAAATCGACGGCCTCCTGGAGGCATTGGTCGCGAATGCGCTGCTTCAGGAACCGATCCCGACGCTGGACGAAGATCCACCGGATCCCGGAGATCGGCATCTCTGGCTGCTGCTTGGAGCGCGCCCGGGGGCCCTTTTGGTAACCGGCGATACCGCCCTTCTGCGAAATCCGCCGTCGTTCGCTAGCGTTGTCTCACCCGCAACCTTTATTGGGTTGACTTCCAACCTAACGCCGTGACAGGGATTCGCGACCCGGCCGGTTCCGTCTCCCCCTACCTCGGACGTTATCTGGGGAGACGGGTACGTCTAGCGCCGAGGCGACAGCTCGTCTTCCGCTCTGCTGCCTTGCGTATCAGCCCAGCGCGGATGGTTCCTCTGTTCTACCGGGGGAGCGTTGCATTGAAAGACGCCACTGCGTCGTCCGAGATGTTGAAGCTTGCCGTTGCCCTGGCTGCAGGCCGTTGTGAGCCCAACTGGGCCTGATCGCCAACAGTCAGCCGCCCCTGCCTTCCTGCGCGTGGGGTTGAGGTGGCGGTAGACTCCGCGCATGGCCGATGACTCCCCGCAGATCAGCCTTTTCGACCGCCCGGAGGACGTGGTCGCGCGTCTCGGCGGTCGCCGCTGGCCGGATCCCGAGTCTGTGCCGCATAACGCGGGACGCAACAAGGTTTCGGAGCAGGTGTTGCGGGATCTGCGCGCGGCGGAGCAGCCGCTGCTGGTGGTGGGCTATGCGTCGCTGGACCGGTTGCTGGACTTCCTCGCCGAGGAGCCGCGGCCGGGGCGGCGGGTGCGGATCCTGTTCGGGGCGGAGCCTTTTCCCAGCCGTGAGGTGAGCTTCCCGTTCCGCGGCGGGTTTCCGGAGGAGGTGCGGCGCTATTGGGAGCGCCAGGGCGTCTCGCTGCGGCTCTGCGGGGCGATCATCGCCGTGCTGGAGCGGCTTGCCGCCGGGGAGATCGAGGCGCGCTACGTGGACGGCGCCCGGCTGCACGCGAAGCTCTACTGCACGGAGGCGGCGGTGACGCTGGGCTCGAGCAATTTCACCGCGGGTGGGCTCAGCCGCAATCTGGAGGCGAACGCCCGCTTCACCGCGGGTGAGTCGCGCTTTCGCGAGATCTGGCAGCTGGCGGAGAACTACTGGGCCTCCGCCCGCGATTACGGGAGCGAGCTGTGCCGGCTCCTGGAGGCGATGCTGCGCTTCGTCGGCTGGCGTGAGGCGCTGCTGCGGGCCTGTACGGAGCTGCTCGAGGGGGAGTGGGCGGAGCAGTATCTGCGCATGCAGGGCTATGCGAGGGAGCTGCCCCTGTGGCCGAGCCAGCGCCAGGGCATCGCGCGGGCCTTATGGGTGATCCAGAACGCCGGCAGCGTCCTGGTGGCGGATGCCACCGGCTCCGGCAAGACGCGCATGGGGGCGCACCTGGTGCGCTCGGTGATGGACCGCATCTGGTCCCATCAGCGGATCCGCAAGGGCCAGCCGCTGCTGGTCTGCCCGCCGGCGGTGCAGGAGACCTGGCGGGACGAGGCGCGGGAGTGCTCGCTGCCGCTGCTCACCGAGTCCCACGGGCAGCTGAGCCGGGGTGGCGGGGACGCGGGATCGTCCATCCAGGATCAGGTCCGCCGTGCGCAGGTGCTGGCGGTGGACGAGGCGCACAACTTCCTCAACGCCCGCTCGCGGCGGACCCGGGCGCTGCTGAACAACATGGCGGACCACACCGTGCTGTTCACGGCCACGCCCATCAACCGCAGCGCCCAGGATCTGCTGCGCCTGGTGGACATGCTCGGTGCGGACAATCTGGACCCGGATACGCTCAAGCGATTCGAGCGCATGCTGCGCCGGGAGCGGGTGGACCGCACCCTCTCCCGGGAGGAGCTCGCGCTGCTGCGTCGCGAGATCCGCCGCTTCACCGTGCGGCGGACGAAGGCGGAGCTCAACCGGATGATCGACCGCGATCCGGACGCCTATCGCAACGCCTACGGCGAGCGCTGCCGCTACCCGGAGCACCGCTCACGGCTCTACGCCCTGGAGGAGACGGCCGCGGACCGGGACCGCGCGCGGCAGATACGCGAGCTCGCCGACCAGCTCTGCGGCGTCGCCTATCTGCATCGGCGCATCCAGATGCCCGGTGTGCTGCGCCAGGAGGGGTGGAGCGAGGAGAAGTATCTCGCCTCCCGGCTCAGCGCCGCCCGCAAGCTGCCCGCCTACATCGTGATGGCGGCGCTGCGCTCCAGCCGCGCCGCATTGCTGGAGCATATCCGAGGCACAGTGCATGCCGCCGAGGCCTTCGGCCTGGAGGCGACGTTACACAAGACGCCCACGGGCGATGTCCTGAGCACCCTGGCCGAGCTCGCCGGCCGGCCGCCGGAGAACGGGCTGCGTATCCCGCTGCCGGACTGGCTGACGGACCCGGAGCGCCACCGCGCTGCCTGCGAGACGGACCGCCGCATCTACCGGGAAATCGAGGCCCTGGTGCTGGCGATGAGCGACGCACGGGAACGCCGCAAGGCCACGTTTCTGCAGACGTTGCTGCGCTCCCACGGGCTGCTGGTGGCCTTCGACAGCCGCCCGGTCACCCTGGCGCTCATGCAGCGGCTGCTGGCGGGTGCCGCTGGCGCGAAGTCGATCCTCGCCTCGGGGAGCGAGGCACGGGGGCGGGGCGAGGTCAACCAGCGGTTTCGCCTGGGCTCCGCGGATCGCGGCATCGTGGCGCTCTGCTCGGACAGCATGGCCGAGGGCATCAACCTGCAGCAGGCGGGCTGCATGGTGCATCTGGACATGCCGAGCGTGGTGCGCGTCGCCGAGCAGCGGGTAGGGCGGGTGGACCGCATGGACAGCCCCCACGAGCGCATCGACGTGTGGTGGCCGAAGGATGCCCCGGAGTTCGCCCTGCGGGCGGACGAGCGCTTTATCGAGCGCTACGAGACCGTCGAGGCGCTGATCGGGGCGAACATGCCGCTGCCGGAGGGCATGGCGGACACTCACCGCGAGGCGGTGGATGCCGAGCAGCAGGTGCAGCGCATCGAGGAGTCGCTCAACGCGGAGGCGAGCTGGGATGGCATCGAGGACGCCTTCTCCAGCGTGCGACGGCTCATCCAGGGTCCCAGCGCGCTGGTGGACGCCGAGGCCGGGGAGGCCCGCACCCCGGATGGTGATGAGGTCTCCTCACGGGTCTGTCTGGTGCGCAGCGAGCGCTCCTGGGCGTTCTTCTGCCTGGGGGGTACCGGCGCGCAGGCGCCCAACTGGCTGATGTTCCCGGCGGGCGGTGGCGGGCCGCTGACGGATCTGGCCGCGGTGTCGGGCGCCTTGCGCGAGGCGCTGGCGGAGAATCCGGAAGACGTCCCGTTCGACCGCGGGGCGGCGGACTGGCTGAATCGTTTCATCGACCGCCTGCCGGCCGCCCAGCGGCAGATGCTGCCGCTGAAAAAGCAGAAGGCGCTGGCGGAGATGGAGCATGTGCTGGACCACTACCGCCACGAGGCGGCCTTGGCGCAACGCCAGTCCGAGCTCGAGGCCTGCGACCATCTGCTCGACGCGCTGCGGCATCCCGATCCGGAGGCGCCGCCGGACTGGGACGCCCTCGCCGAAACCTGGCTCGATCTGATTCGCCCCGTGTGGTACCGCAAGCTCACCGAGGGGCGCCGCCGGCGGCGGCCGCTGCTGCTGCGGGATCTGCGCCGGGATCTCACCGGGGCCGACCGCATCCCGCCCGAGCGCATTATCGAGGCCGTGCAGGGAATCGGCACGCTCCCCGCGCTGGAGCGCCGCGTGCGGGCGGCGATTATTGGGGTGCCGGAGTGAGATCGTCGGCGCCCACTGATTTCGTGCTCTAAAAGTGGCGCAGATGCAGGAGCTCGTCGACGAGGGCTTGCGTAGCGGCGCCGGGACTCGCGCGATGGATGAGCTGCGTGACGAGGCATTGCGGCGGGCGGACAACAGTTGACCTAACGCCGAATGAGCTACCGCCTCAGCCGCGATGTCTTCATCATCCGCGTGCGCCATGCGCACTAGGACTGGCAGTGAGTTCCGGCCTGCGGGAATGGATCAGTGCTTCTTTAAGGGTCGGAGAACGTCGCGGGTGTCTGCGGGCTTCGATTCACCGTCAGCGAGAACACATCGGGCCGCGCATAGTGCCCGCAGACGTCCAGTGAGCGCCGTGCGTGCCGGGCGTCCTCGGTGTCGATCTCGGCGTAGAGGATGCCCTTGTCGCGGTTGAGCGGGCCGGCGGCGATCTCGCCGGAGGGGGCGATGACGACGGCGTTGCCGACGTTGATCCACTCGTCCGGGGTGTAGAGCGCATCGCGCTGGGGGAAGTCGGCGGGGAGGTCGCTGCCCTGGATGGCGGTGGCGGTGCCGATCACCCAGCAGCCGCCCTCTTTGGCGATGTGCCGCAGGGTGGCGAGGGCGGTGTCGCTGGCGTCCCACGTCGGGTTGACGAAGATCTCCATCGCCTGGGCGTAGAGCGCGTAGCGGGCGAGCGGCATGTAGCACTCCCAGCAGATCAGGCTGCCGAGCCGCCCGGCGGGGGTGTCGACCACGTTCAGGCCGCTGCCGTCGCCCATGCCCCAGACCATGCGCTCTGGGTTGGTCGGCATGAGCTTGCGATGCCGGTTGAGCAGGCGGCCGTCGGGCCCGATCACCACCACGGTGTTGAACAGGGTGGTGCCGCTGTACTGACTGTCGATCTCGTGGATGCCGGTGACCAGGGTCACCCCGTGACGGGCGGCGGCGTCCTGGATGGGGAGTAGCGTCTCTCCGCGGAGGTCGACGGCGTTGGCGCGCAGGCGTGCGTGGATCTCGCTGGAGAGGGCCATGTCGCCCCCGGGCCGCAGCCGCCAGATCCAGGTGGGATAGCCCGGAATGTAGGCCTCGGGAAACACCAGCAGCCTGGCGCCGGCGCCGACGGCCTCGTCGATGGAAGCAAGCATCCCTTCGATGGTGGCGTCCCGCTGCAGCAGCACCGGGGGCTTCTGGATCACGGCGATCCGGGTGGTCATCGGGGGATCCTCGGCAGGGAGGCCCCTGCGGCGGTTCACGCGGACGCGGAACCTCTACCTAGCATACGCGGTTTTCGCCGCCTCACCGGCGCTGCCGCTCGGGCAGCGGGCCATTCGCGGGCCACCCAGAGACCCGGTTCTCGGGCTGCGCATCGCGCTCCCAGGGTGTGCGCTCATTCACCCTGGAAAAACGTAACCGATTGACTACGCTCGATGTTGTTCCGTCCGGGGGTGCGGGCGCGCGCGGGGCGCGCTCACGGCGGGGGATCGGGAGGGGGATCATGTGTTGCCGGTTTGCTGCGCCGCTCGTGGCGCTCCTGTGCCTGCACTGGGGGAGTGCCCTGCACGCCTTCGAGCTGCCCGGCTGTGGGCCGCTGGAGGAGTGGGCGGGGACCCTGGAACCCGGGGAGACGTTCGCGCTGCGCGAGGCGGTCGAGGTGACGACGCTGCTGCGCCCGGAGGTCGTGGTGCCGCTGACGGGGGCGCCGGCGGATGCCTGGTCACGCCAGGATGTGGCCGCCCTGCGGCGTCAGCTCAACGACTGCCGCGGCGAGGTGCCGGGGGATCAGCCGGCGCGGGCGCGTCAGCTCTACGATGCGATCAAGGCCCTGGACGGGGCGCGGCGGCCGCTGGTGCGCATGAAGCAGGAGCGGGGGAGGATAGAGACCACGGTCGAGCGGCTGCTGGAGCGGCGGGCCGATGAGCGCCTGCCGGCGCAGCTCGCCCTGACCCAGGACGTTTTCCGCGGGGAGCCCGCCGCGCCGGAGCGGTACGGCCTGCGGGGCGTGCCCAACTGGATCCGCCACGTGGAGCGCGCCCGGCCGTACCTGACCGGCGCCGAGGTGGACGCCCTGGTCGCCCGTCTCGAGACGCGGCGGGCGGCGCTGGCGGCCGAGGCGGCGCGTGTGGCGGCGGAGCGCGAGGCGACGCTCGCGGCGCTGCGCGCGGAGCTGGCGGCCGTGCCCGAGGACGAGTCGGGGCTGCGGCGGCTGGACGAGCTTCAGCGTTCGCCGCGTCTGAACGAGCTGCCGGCGGAGGCGGGGCGAGCGTTCCGCGGCGAGGTGCAGCAGCGGCGCCGCACCGTGCTCGCCGCCGTGGAGGCGGAACGCCAGCGCCGATACGCGGCCGAGCGCGCCCGGGCAGCCGAGGAACGCGCGGCGCGGGAGCGCGCCGCCCGCCAGGCGGCCGAGGCTCGCGCGGCGCAGGAACGGGCCGCCCGCGCCCAGGCGGAACGGGCCCGCCAGCAGCAAGCTCAGGCCGGCCGTCCCGGCCGGCCGGCTGGGGAGCAGGCGCCCGCGGCGCCGGCCGACGGCGGGATCGCCGCCCATCTGGCGGAGGTCCTTGCCGGCGACGGTCCCGGCACCCTCACGCTGGTCGGCCTCACGCCCGACACGGCGCAGGGCGAGGTGCTCGAGCACCTGCGCCAGCGCCTGGGCTACGAGGAGATGATGTCGCCGTTCTTCACCCGCGCCTGGGGTCGGGGTGACGCGTTCGTCGAGCTACGGACCATGGGCGATGCCGTCGGCCAGCTCGACTACACGGAGTACTTCCGCCCGGCGCTGGATACCGCGGCCGTGGCGGCCGCGCTGACAGAGCGTTTCGGGCCGCCGGACGCCGTCGAGAGCCTGCGCGGCTCCGGGCGGCTGATGACCTGGCGGCGCGACGGCCAGGGGCTGCAGGTCTTCGCGACGGATATCCTGCACGCCGCGGTGCGGCATCAGGGCTACACCGGCCGCATCAGCATCAGTCTCTGGGACGAGGCCTACGACCGCCATCTGGCCGGGGTGAACCGCCGCTGCGCGGAGCTGCGCGACCGGCCGCAGGATCAGTGGAGCATGAACGATGGCCAGTACTTCAGTGCCAACTGCCCGCTGATGTCCAACGCCGAGCGGCACGCCGGGGTGCAGGTGGTGGAGTAGCGTCGCCATCGCGGGCGAGCACCACAGGCGTCCCGGCACCGCGCCCGACAGGCGGCGCCGAGAACGGCTATCCTGCGCGTAATGCAAAGCCCACTGGTTCCCCGGCCCCGCGAGCCACGCCTCAGGCGCCACACCCTGGTGGCGCTGGTCTACCTCGTGGCGGCGTCGGCCTACATCCTGATCAGCGGCATCGGCCTCGCCTGGCGCTACGAGTACGACGTCATCGTGCTGCGTGCGGAGACGCTGAAGGGGCTGGGCTTCGTCATCGTCACCTCCGGGTTGCTCTGGTACGGGCTCAAGCGTGCCTACCACACCCGGCTGTTCGGGGAGCGCATCTTCACCACGCTGGTGGAGTCCCTGGACGATGCCGTGCTGGTGCTGCGGCTGCCCGAGCGGGTGGTCGTCTATGCCAATCCGGAGGCCGAGCGGCTGTTCGGCTATCCGGAATCGGCGCTGGCTGGCGCCGATACGCGCCGCCTGCACGTGGACGAGGCGAGCTTCGCGCAGTTCCAGGCGCTGAGCGCCGGCGAGGTGGCGGCCGGCAGGCCGTACCGTGGCGAGTTCACCATGCGCGCCCGGGACGGGCGCGTGTTCCCCACCGAGCACCTGGTGTCCATGTTCACCGTCGACGGCAGCGAGCGGTACGCGGTGAGCGTGGTGCGCGACATCACCGAGCGCCGGCGGCGCGAGGAGGCGGTGCGCGAGAGCGAGGCGCGCTTTCGGCAGCTGGCGGAGAATCTGCGCGAGGTGTTCTGGATCTCGAGCCCCGACAAGCGGGTGATGGAGTACGTCAGCCCCGCCTTCGAGAGCATCTGGGGCCATCCGCCGCAGGCGCTTTACGAGCGCCCAACCCTGTTTCTCGAGACCATCCACCCGGACGACCGGCCGGCCGTCGAGGCAGCGCTGCCGCTGCAGCGCGAGGGCCGCTACGACATCGAGTACCGCATCATCCGCCCCGATGGCGCGACCGCCTGGATCTGGGACCGCGCCGTGCCCATCGCGGATGACGCCGGCGAGGTCTATCGCATCGTCGGCGTCGCCGAGGACATCACCGAGCTCAAGCTCGCCGAGCAGCGCTTCCAGCAGGCCCAGAAGATGGAGGCCGTGGGCAACCTGGCCGGCGGCATCGCCCATGACTTCAACAACCTGCTGACTATCATTCTGGGCAGCCTGGAGGCGCTGGAGGATGGGGGCACGGCCCTGCCCGAGCGCGATGCGGCCCGCATCGCCTCCGCCCGGCGCGCGGCCGAGCGTGGCGCCGACCTCACCCGCCGCCTGCTCGCCTTCGGCCGCGGCCATGCCACCGTGTCCGTGGACGTCGACGTCAACCGCCTGATCGACGACTCCCACCGCATCCTGGCCCGCACCCTCGGCGAGGACATCGAGCTGCACATCGAGCCCGTGCGCCCGCCGGCCTGGGTCAGTGTGGACCCGACCCGGCTCGAGTCCGGGCTGCTCAACCTCGCCGTCAACGCCCGGGACGCCATGCCCGGCGGCGGCGGGCTGACGATCCGCGCCGTGCGCGAGCGGGTGGATGCGCGGCAGGCCGAGTCGCTCGGCCTCGCCGCCGACGCCCCGTACGTGGTGATCGAGGTGACGGACACCGGCACCGGCATGACGCCGGAGGTGCAGAGCCACGCCTTTGAGCCCTTTTTCACCACCAAGGAGGCGGGGCGCGGCAGTGGCCTTGGCCTCAGCACGCTCTATGGCTTCGCGCGCCAGTCCGGGGGTACGGTGACCATGGCCAGCACACCGGGGCAGGGCACCTGCTTCCGGCTCTACCTGCCGGAGGGCGAAGCCCCGGTACCAGCGGCGGCGGAGGTGGGCAATCCCCGCGCGGAGCCGTCCGCCGACCCCCTCCGGGGCCTGCAGGTCCTGCTGGTGGAAGACGACGATACCGTGCGCCAGCTGGTCGTCGATCAGCTGCAGGCCCTCGGCTGCGCAGTCACCGCCGTGGACCGCGGCGACGCCGCCAGGGAGCGCCTCGAGGCCGGAGTGCCGGGTTTTGATGTCCTAATCAGCGACGTGGTCATGCCGGGGGGCCTCAGCGGCCCGGAGCTCGCCCGCGAGGCCCGCCAGCGCTGGCCGGCACTGCGCGTGCTGCTGACCTCCGGCTACCCGGACCGCGCCAGCGAGGCGGGGGCGGACCTGCCGGAAGGCGTCGCCTTCCTGGCCAAGCCGTTCCGCGCGGCCCAGCTTGCCGCGGCGCTGCGGGCGCTGTGCGGGCCGCCGACGGACTGAACGCCGGCGCAGCCATGCGCCGCCGATCTCCGCCGACGCCGGCTTCGCTCCGTGGTGCTGGCCGGCTTCGCGCGGGATTCAGCACGGGGGCGCGCCCCAGGCGGGCAGTTCTGGCCGTGCTGGCATGATCCGAACGTCCGGGAGCGGCGCCCTCGCCGCGAACGGGGCGCTGCGGTCGCCGCGGGTGGCGGCGCCTACAGCGAGCTCACCCGGGCCTCGCCGGCGGGCTCGGCGGGCGCGCCGTGGTCCGTGCGGCAGCGGCGGTGATCGGCCAGGGCCTCGATCACCCGGCAGCCGCTCGCGTGGCCCTCGCAGCGGTCGGCGAGCATCCGCTGCAGTTCCGCCTCCAGCGCCTGCAGTCGCTCGATACGCGAGCGCACGTTGGCGAGATGGGCCTCGGCGATGGCGTCGGCGGCGTCACAGGGCTGCTCCGGGTGGTCGCTCAGGGCGAGCAGATCGCGCACTGCCTCCACCGAGAAGCCGAGCTCCCGCGCATGGCGGATGAAGCTCAGCCGCTCGGCATCCGCCTGCCGGTAGCGGCGCTGGTTGCCGCTGGTGCGCGCCGGCGGCGGCAGCAGGCCAAGCTGCTCGTAGTAGCGCACGCCCTGGGCGGAGCAGCCGCTGCGCCGGGCGAGCTCGCCGATGGTCAGCATGGGGTGCCTCCAGGGTCGGGCCGCATGGGTGTCACCCGACAGTGTAACCCTTGAACCTACAGCGGCTGTAGGTCGTAGCCTCCTCACGAGGAGGTGGGCCGATGAGTCAATGCTGCGGTTCCGACGCCTGTGAGTCCGCCGATGGCGACGGGGCGACCCGGGGCAGGGCACGCGTCTACGTCGTCGAAGGGCTTTGCTGTGCCCAGGAGGTGACCGCGCTGAAGCAGGCCCTCGGGCCGCTGGTGGGCGATCCAGAGAGGCTCGGCTTCGATGTGATGCGAGGGCGGCTGCGCGTGCCCGCGGAGGCGCCGGTGAGCGACGCCCGCATTCGCGAGGCCGTCGCCAGCACGGGCATGACCGCGCGCCCGGAAGCGGCCGGCGACACCGGGAGCGCGGGGCCCGCGGACCGCCGCCCGCTGCGCGCGGCGCTGGCGAGCGCGGGGCTGATCGTGCTCGCGCTGGTGCATCACGTGGCGGTGAGCTGGGAGGGCAGCCTCGGCTCCTTGCTGCGCGGCGAGGGCGTAGGCCTGCCGCTGCCGGAGCTGCTGCTCTATCTGGCTGCCATCGTGACCGGCGGGCGATTCGTCGCCGTGCGCGCCTGGTACGCGCTGCGCCGGCGGCGCCTGGACATGCACGTGCTGATGACGGTTGCCGTCGTCGGTGCCATGGTGCTCGGCGAATGGCTCGAAGGGGCCATGGTCGTGTGCCTGTTTGCCGTCTCCCTCGCGCTCGAGAGCTGGAGCGTCGGCCGCGCCCGGCGGGCGGTCGAGCGGCTGCTGGACCTGCGCCCGGAGACTGCCCGCGTGCGCACTGCGGATGGCACATGGGCCGAGCGGCCGGCGGCCGAGGTGGCGGAGGGCAGCCGCATCCAGATCCGCCCGGGTGACCGGGTACCGCTGGATGGCCAGGTACTCGATGGCGCGAGCAGCGTGGATCAGGCGGCGGTCACCGGCGAAAGCGTGCCGGTGGCGAAGGCGGCCGGGGACACGGTCTACGCCGGTACCGTCAACGTCGAGGGCACCCTGGAGGCACGCACCACGGCGCCGGCGGACGGCACGCTGCTTGCGCGCATCCTGCATCTGGTGGAGGCCGCCGAAGGCGGCCGCGCCGAGACCGAGCAGTGGGTGGACCGCTTCGCCCGCGTCTACACGCCGGCGGTGTTCGCCGCCGCGCTCGCCACGGCCTTCATCCTGCCCTGGCTGCCGGGGTGGACCCTCGCCGAGGGCGTCTACAGCGCCCTGGTGCTGCTGGTGATCGCCTGCCCCTGCGCGCTGGTGATCTCCACGCCGGTGAGCATGGTGGCGGGGCTCGCGAGCGCGGCCCGCCACGGGGTGCTGATCAAGGGCGGGCGCTTCCTGGAGCTGCCGGCACAGGCGCGCGCGGTGGTGCTGGACAAGACCGGCACCCTCACGGCCGGGCGCCACCGGGTCACCGCGGCGGTGGCGCTGCCGGGGCGCGACGAGGCCGACCTGCACCGCGTCGCCGCGGCGCTCGCCGCCCACAGCAGCCATCCGCTGTCGGCGGCGATCCGTGCGGCGCTGCCGGCGCCGGCCGGGCAGGCCGCTGAGGCGTCCGCGGTGGTGGCGGCGCCCGGGCGGGGCGTCAGCGGGGAGCTGGACGGCCGGATGGTGGCCCTCGGGGCGGTGCGGTTCCTGGCGGAGCGGGGGCTGGACACCCGTGCGCTGGAGGCCGCCACGGCCGCCCACGAGGCCGCGGGCGAGACCGTGGTGGCGGTCGCTGACGGCACCGGGCCGGTCGGCTTCTTCGCCCTCGCCGACCGCCCCCGACCGGAGGCCGCGGCGGCGCTGCAGGACCTGCGCCGGCTCGGGGTGGGCACCCGCGTCATGCTCACGGGCGACAAGCGCCGCACGGCGGAGGGCGTGGCCCGCGGGCTGGACCTCACCGGGATCGAGGCCGAGCTGCTGCCGGAGGGCAAGGTGGACGCCGTGGCCCGGCTCGCCCGCCGCCACTCGCCGCTGATCTTCGTTGGCGACGGGGTGAACGACGCACCGGCCATGGCACGGGCCGACCTCGGAATCGCCATGGGCGCGCTCGGCAGCGATGTCGCCATCGAGACCGCGGATATCGCGCTGATGACCGACGAGCTCGACCGGCTGCCCTGGCTCGTCCGCCACGCCCGGCGGACGCTGCGCGTCATCCGCCAGAACGTGTTTACCGCGCTGGGCGTCAAGCTCGTGTTCGTGGTGCTGGCGCTGCTGGGGATGGCGAGCCTGTGGGGGGCGATTGCGGCGGATGTGGGCACGACGCTGCTGGTGGTGCTGAACGCCCTGCGCCTGCTGCGGGCCGATGCGCCATCGGCTCCTGCGGCGGCGGGCGCAGAGGCGCCGGCGCTCGACGCGGCGTCACACGGCTGACCGGAGCGATCCGCTACACTGGGGGCAGGTAGGCTACCCGGCGGGAGGCGCGACGCGATGGCGCTGGCGAGCCGTGACTACTCCGCCGCCGAGCAGTGCGCCGACCGCTGGCTGCACCGGGTCGGCATCGGCGTGGCCGTGGTCGGCGTCGGCGTGCTGCTCTGGCTGGCGGCGGGCCGGCACGATGCGCTGCTGCTGGTTGGCGTTGCCCTCTACAGCGTCGGCCTGCTGGCGATGCTGGTGGCCTCCGCAGTGGCCAACCACCATCTGGGCGCCAGCGGCGAGGGGCTGCTCTGGCGCGAGCGCTTCGACCACGCGGCGATCTTCCTCATGATCGCCGGGACCTACACCCCCTTCACGCTGACCGTGCTCGCCGGGCCCTGGGGCGTGGGGCTGCTGGCCTTCGTCTGGAGCCTGGCGCTCGCCGGCGCGGGGCTGAAGCTCACGGGCCGGCTCGGCTACGGGGCCTCCATAGCGCTGTACCTGCTGCTCGGCTGGAGCATCCTGCCCGCGCTGAAGCCGCTGGTGGCGGGGCTCGCCCTTCCGGCGATGGTGCTGCTGGTCGCCGGGGGTGTGGTCTACACCGCGGGCGTGCTGGTGTTCGTCTGCTCACGGCTGCCTTTCCATACTGCGATCTGGCACGGCATGGTGATGGCGGCGGCAGGCTGCCACTACGCCGCCGTGCTGCTCGGCGTGGTGGTTCCCGCAGGCACTGGCAACCTCTGAGCACGCCATGACAGAGGCCGACGATCGCGCCCACTGGGAGCACATCTACGCCACCCGCTCGCCGGAAGCGGTGAGCTGGTATCAGGCCGAGCCGACGCGCTCCCTGGAGCTCATCGAGGCCAGCGGGGCCGGGCCGCACAGCGCCCTGGTGGATGTGGGCGCGGGCGCGTCGCGGCTGGTGGATTGCCTGCTGGCACGCGGCTGGCAGGACATCACCGTTCTGGATTTCTCCGTCACCGCCCTGGAGGCCGCGCAGTGCCGCCTCGGCGAGCCGGCGGCGGCGGTGAACTGGCTGGTGGCCGATGTGCGCGAGTACCGGCCCGAGCGCCCGTTCGACCTCTGGCACGACCGCGCCGTCTTCCATTTCCTCACCGATGCGGCGGACCGGGAGGCCTATCGGCGATCCCTCGAGGCCGCGCTGCGCCCGGGCGGGCACGTGGTCATGGCCACCTTCGGGCCGGACGGTCCCGAGCGCTGCAGCGGCCTGCCTGTGGTCCGCTACGACGCCGAAGCCCTCACCGCCGCCCTGGGCAGCGGCTTCCGCCTGCTCGAGGAGCGCGCGGAGCAGCACCGGACCCCAAGCGGCGTGACCCAGGCCTTCCGCTACTTCCTGTTGCGGCGGGAGGGTGCGTAGCGCGCCTGTCGCCGCCGGTGCCGGGCAGGAGGCTCATGGCGCGTCCATGAGTCGCCGCACGCAGCCGTTCAGCGCCGCCACGGCGTCCCGGGGATCGGCGCCTGTCAGCCGGCCGTCCCGAACCCGCGGCATGCCGTGTACCAACACCAGATCTGCCCGCGGCGGCGGGCTCAGCACCAGCGCCGCCAGCGGGTCATGCACCGCGCCGCCGGCGAACGCCGGGTCGTCCAGGCGGAAGGCCGCGATGTCGCCCACGCAGCCGGCGGCCAGGCGGCCGAGCTCGGGGCGCCCGAGCACGGCGGCGCCGCCCCGCGTGGCCAGCTCCAGCGCCTCCGCCGGCGTG
Organism: Spiribacter halobius; assembly: GCF_020883455.1. NCBI lineage: Bacteria > Pseudomonadati > Pseudomonadota > Gammaproteobacteria > Chromatiales > Ectothiorhodospiraceae > Sediminicurvatus > Sediminicurvatus halobius. Next base: position 2,044,644 of record NZ_CP086615.1, read on the forward strand.
AGGGCGCCCGCGCCGCCCCCGGCGCGCTGCAGCAGCAGCGCCTGGCGGGCCTCCTGGAGGAGGTGACTGCTGTCGTTGGAAGCGGCGCCGTCGGTGCCGATGCCCACCGTCAGTCCGGCCTCGCGCAGAGCGCGTACCGGGGCGATGCCGGTGCCGAGGCGCATGTTGGAGCACGGGCAGTGGGCGATGCCACAGCCATGGTGGCCAAGGCGCAGGCGCTCGGTGGCGTCGAGGTGGATGCCGTGGGCGAACCAGACGTCTGCGCCGACCCACTCCAGGGATTCCGCGTAGCCGGCCGGCGTGGTGCCGAGCGCACGCCGGCAGAAGTCCCGTTCCTCGCGGCTCTCGGCCAGATGGGTGTGCAGACCGACGCCATGCCGGCGGGCCAGTGCGGCGGTGCTGCGCATCAGCGCCGGGGTGACCGAGTACGGCGAGCAGGGCGCGAGGGCGATGCGCAGCATCGCGCCCGGCGCGGGGTCGTGGTAGCGGGCCAGGACGCGCTCGCAGTCGGCGATGATGGCGTCATCCTCCTCCACCGCTTCATCCGGGGGCAGGCCGCCGCGGCTGGCACCGAGGGAGATGGCGCCGCGACAGGCATGCAGCCGCAGCCCGAGCGGCGCCACCGCCTCGATCACGTCGTCGACACGGCAGCCATTCGGCCAGAAATAGCCGTGGTCGACGCTGGTGGTACAGCCCGAGAGCAGCAGCTCCATCGCGGTGACCCGTGCGGCGGCGTGCAGGGCCGGCGGGTCGATGCGGGACCAGAGTGGATACTGGGCCCGCAGCCAGTCGAAGAGCCCCAGGCTCTGTGCCGCCGGCCAGCAGCGCGTGAGCGTCTGGAAGAAATGGTGATGGGTGTTGATGAGCCCGGGGACGAGCACGTGCCGGCTGACGTCAATGGTGGCGGCGGCGTGGCCGGCCAGCTCGGCGGCGGGACCGATGCGCTCGATCCAGCCGTCGCGCAGCAGCAGGCTGATATCGCGCTGCAGCTGCGGGCCGTTGCCCGTATCCACCAGCGCGGCCCCGGCGTCGCGCAGCAGCAGAGTGTTCCCGTCGTCACCGGACATGGGCCCGGTACCTCCTCGCCCCCGGCGGCCGCGGCGCCGCCGCCTGAATGCCCCCGATGGGGGTGATCCGTGTCGACAGCCCGTCCGTTCCGTAACGGGTGCCGTGAGGCAAGGGTAGCGGCTGGTGACCGGTTGGGCTTGCCGGGCGAGAGTGGCCGGTGCAGGGGAGCCGCCGGATCAGTCGCTGGAGCAGTCGCGCACGAAGGGCCGGAGCTTTTTGCGGCTCTGGGAGACGTATTCCCGGGCGGCGCCCGGCGTGCGCCCGAGGCGTGCCCCGATCTCGGCCATCGCCAGCCCGTCCAGGGCCGCCCAGATCAGGCAGCGCGCGCGGTCGGGATGGGCCCGGGCGAAGCGGACCAGTGCCAGCCGGATGCGGGCGCCGTGCTCCTCCTGCGCCACCTGCTCGGGGATCGACAGCTGGGGGTCTGCCAGACGCTCGATCACGTCGTCGGCGAGCGGCTGCTGATGGCGGCGCAGCCGCAGCGCGTCGATCATCACCCGGCGCGCAGTGGTGCGCAGCCACGCCCCGATGCGCGCGGGATCCCGGACCTCATGGGCGTGCCGGATGAGGCGCAGGAAGGTGTCGTGGGTCCAGTCGTCCGCTTCGGCCGCGCTCACCCCCTGGCGGCGGTAGCGTTCGCGGAGCCCGGCGGCGTGCCGGCGGTAGAGGCTGGCCAGCGCACGCTGGCGCTCGTGCGGCCGGCCATGGCGGAGCGCTGCCATCAGTGCGGCGTCGCTCTCGTCCCCGGCGTGACCGCCGTCCATGCGCTGGGCATGGCCGTCCGGCGTCGGTGGTGTCGGCATCGAAGTCTTCCTCCAAGGCTTGTTGTTCTTGGTGCCCGGAGTGGCTGCGCAGACGGTCCGAACCGTCCTGCGCACAGGGACGGCAGGGGAGCGCCTCCGCTAAAGCGGCAGGTGGCAGTGACCGGCGTCAAAGTCGTGGGTTTGTGACGCGGTGCCTGATTGACCGTGCAATCAATCACGCTGCGCACAGGGTTTCCGCGCCGCCACGGCCGCCGCTTGAAGGCTCCCCCACCGACCACCATCTCTGGGGGAGTGCGTGCCGGCCGGGGCCGGCTACAGAACGGATTCAGGAGCGGCGGATGACCTCACGTGACCTGGAACGCCTGATGTGGGCGGATGCCTGCGAGATGCTCGATCGTGCCGAGCGGCTGCGGCGGCAGTTCTTCCGCCCGGCCAGCGGGGCAGCCACCTCGGTGTGGGAGCCGCCAGTGGACGTCTACCAGAGCGCGGACACGGTCTGGCTGGTGGTCGCCATGCCCGGGGTGTCCCCGGAAGCCATCGAGGTCAGCGTGCGGGGCAGCGAGCTGGTGGTAAGCGGCGAGCGGGCGTTGCCGGCCGTGGCCCGCGCCGGCTCGGTACGCCGCCTGGAGATCCCCCACGGCCGCTTCGAGCGGCGACTGACGCTGCCCCCCGGCACCTACCGCCTGGCCGAGCGGTACTGGGAGGACGGCTGCCTGTTCCTCGGCCTGCAGATCGCCTGACGCGGAGTCACGCCACCATGACGGATATCGAACATCACGGCCCGGACGCCGGCCGCCAGCAGCCGCCACTGCCAGACGACGCCCTCATCCTGCTGCCGGTGCGGGACCTTGTGCTCTTCCCGCAGCTGGTGCTGCCCGTGGGCATCGGACGGCGGCTGTCGGTGGCGGCGGCCCAGCAGGCGGTTCGCGACGATCGGCCGCTGGGGGTGCTGCTGCAGCGCGAGCGCGAGACCGAGCAGCCCGCCGGCGACGAGCTCTACCCGATGGGCACCGTGGCCAATGTGCTGCGCTTCGTCTCCGGAGAGGACGGCAACCACCACCTGGTCCTGCAGGGCGTGGAGCGCTTCCGGGTGCGCGAGTACCTTGAGGGCTACCCGTTCCTGGTCGCCCGGGTGGAGCGCATCCGCGAGGAGCAGCCCGAGGGGCCGGAAACCGAGGCGCGCGTGCTCGCCCTGCGCGAGCGCGCGCTCGAGGCCCTGGAGCTGCTGCCGCAGGCCCCGCGGGAGCTTGCCGGCGCGATCCGCTCGATCACCGAGCCGGGCCTGCTGGCGGACGCGGTGGCCGGCTATCTCGACCTGTCGCCGGCGGAGAAGCAGGAGCTGCTCGAGGAGACCGACGTCATCAGCCGGCTCGACCGGGTGCAGTCGCTGCTCGACTACCGCGTCGAGGTGCTGCGGCTGTCGCAGAAGATCAGCCAGCGCACCCAGGAGACCATGAGCGAGCGCCAGCGCGAGGCGGTGCTGCGCGAGCAGCTGCGCTCGATCCAGCAGGAGCTCGGCGAGGGCGACGACAAGGGCGAGGAGATCCGCGAGCTGGACCGGCGCATCGGCGAGGCGGGCATGCCCGAGGAGGCCGAGGAGCAGGCGCGCAAGGAGCTCAAGCGCCTGGAGCGCATGCCCGAGGGGGCCGCCGAGTACTCCATGGTGCGCACCTACCTGGACTGGCTGCTGGAGCTGCCCTGGAGCCAGGCGAGCGAGGAGCACATCGATATCGCCCGGGCCCGGGAGATTCTGGACGAGGACCACTACGGCCTGGAGCCGGTGAAGCGGCGCATCCTCGAGCACCTGGCCGTGCGCAAGCTCAACCCCGAGGGCAAGAGCCCGATCCTCTGCTTCGTCGGCCCGCCCGGCGTGGGCAAGACCTCCCTCGGCCAGAGCATCGCCCGGGCCACGGGGCGCGAGTTCGTGCGCGCGAGCCTCGGCGGCGTCCACGACGAGTCCGAGATCCGCGGTCATCGGCGCACCTATATCGGTGCCCTGCCCGGCAAGGTGATCCAGGGCATCCGCAAGGCCGGCGCCAACAACCCGGTGTTCATGCTCGACGAGATGGACAAGCTCGGCGCCGGCATCCAGGGCGATCCCTCGGCGGCGCTGCTGGAGGTGCTGGATCCGGCGCAGAACAGCACTTTCCAGGACAACTACCTGGGCGTGACCTTCGACCTCTCGCCGGTGATGTTCATCGGCACCGCCAACGTCCCGGACCAGATCCCCGGGCCGCTGCGGGACCGCATGGAGCTCATCGAGCTGCCGGGCTACACCGAGGACGAGAAGGTGGAGATCGCCCGGCGTTACCTGCTGCCGCGCCAGCGCGAGGCGGCGGGGCTCCGCGAGGAGCAGCTCGAGGTCACCGACGCCGCCCTGCACCGCATCGTCGCCGAGTACACCCGCGAGGCCGGCTGCCGCCAGCTGGAGCGCCAGCTCGGCGCGGTGGCCCGGCACGTGGCGGTGCGCATCGCCGAGGGCCGCAGCGAGGGGGAGCGCATCGACGCCGACGACCTCCACGATGCCCTGGGCGCGCCGAAGTACGAGAACGAGGTGGCCATGCGCACCAGCGTGCCCGGCGTGGCCACCGGCCTGGCCTGGACGCCGGTGGGCGGCGATATCCTGTTCATCGAGGCGAGCCGCTCCGCGGGCAGCGGCCGGCTGATCCTCACCGGCCAGCTCGGCGACGTCATGAAGGAGAGCGCCCAGACCGCGCTCAGCCTGATCAAGGCCCGGGCGGACGAGCTGGCGGTGGACGCCGAGGCCCTGCAGAAGGCCGACATCCACGTGCACGTGCCCGCCGGCGCCATCCCCAAGGACGGGCCCAGCGCCGGGGTGGCCATGTACACTGCCCTGGTGTCCCTGCTCACCGGGCGCTGCGTGCGCGAGAGCGTGGCCATGACCGGCGAGATCACCCTGCGCGGGCTGGTGCTGCCCGTGGGCGGGATCAAGGAGAAGGTGCTCGCCGCCCAGCGTGCCGGCATCACGACGGTCCTGCTCCCCGCCCGCAACCGCAAGGACTGGGAGGACATCCCCGAGCACGCCCGGGAGAAGCTGGAATTCCGCTGGATCGACCGCGTCGACGACGCCGTCGAGGCGGCCCTGCAGCCGGCGCCCGAGCCGGAGCCGGCGTGACCGGCGCAGCGCCGAAGGAATGGCAGTAGTCAGTAGGTCGGCAAGCGCGCAGCGCTCGCCGACAGCCGCGCGGAGCGCGGCCCGCAGATTCGCCTGCCGGCGTGTCGGGTAGGAAGTAGGTCGGCAAGCGCGCAGCGCTCGCCGACAGCCGCGCAGAGCGCGGCCCACGGATTCGCCTGCCGGCGTGTCGGGTAGCGCCTGCGGCGCTTCCCGACCTACACCTGCGGCAGCCCGGACAGCGCCATGGCCTGCTCGGCGTCGCTGGTGTGCTCGTCGCTCAGCCTGCCGGCGAGATAGTCCGTGTAGGCCTGCATGTCGAAGTGGCCGTGGCCGCAGAGGTTGAACAGCAGCGCCTTTGACTCCCCGGCCTCGCGGCAGCGGATGGCCTCGTCAATGGTGGCCTTGACCGCGTGGTTCGCCTCCGGCGCCGGGATGATGCCCTCGGCCCGGGCGAACTCCAGGCCCGCGGCGAAGCATTCCAGCTGGCCGTAGGCGCGGGGCCGGATGTAACCGAGCGCGGTGAGATGGCTCACCTGCGGCGCCATGCCGTGATAGCGCAGGCCGCCGGCGTGGAAGCCCGGCGGCACGAAGCCCGAACCGAGGGTGTGCATCTTGGTCAGCGGCGTGAGATGCCCGGTATCGCCCCAGTCGTAGGCGAACCGCCCGCGGGTCAGCGTCGGGCAGGCCGCCGGCTCCACCGCGACGAAGTCCACCTTGCGCCCGCCACGCAGCTGCTCGCCGAGGAAGGGAAAGGCGAGGCCGGCGAAGTTGCTGCCACCGCCGGTGCAGCCGATGACCATGTCCGGGTAGTCGTCCACCATCTCGAGCTGCACCTGTGCCTCCAGGCCGGCGACGGTCTGGTGCAGGAGCACATGGTTGAGCACGCTGCCGAGGGCATACTTGGTGTCCTCGCGCTCGGCGGCAAGCTCCACCGCCTCGCTGATGGCGATACCGAGGCTGCCCGTGCTGTCCGGGTGTTCCGCGAGCACGGCGCGGCCGGCGGCCGTGGTGTCGCTCGGGCTCGCGATGCAGTGGGCGCCGAAGCTCTCCATGAAGGCCCGGCGATAGGGCTTCTGCTCGTAGCTGACCCGCACCATGTACACCGCGATCTCGAGCTCGAACATGGCGCCGGCGAGGGCCAGCGACGAGCCCCACTGGCCTGCGCCGGTCTCGGTGGTAATGCGGCGCACGCCCTCGGCGTGGTTGTAGAAGGCCTGCGGGATGGCCGTATTCGGCTTGTGGCTGCCGGCCGGACTCACGCCCTCGTACTTGTAGTAGATCCGCGCCGGGGTCTGCAGCGCGTGCTCGAGGCGCCGGGCGCGATAGAGCGGCGTCGGCCGCCACTGGCGATAGGCGTCACGCACCGGCCCGGGGATCCCGATCTCCCGCTCGGTGCTCATCTCCTGCTCGATCACCGCGCGCGGGAAGATCGGCGCGAGATCATCGGGTGTGACCGGCTCGTGGGTCTGTGGATTGAGCACCGGCGCCAGCGGCTCCGGCAGGTCGGCGTTGATGTTGTACCAGTGCCGCGGCAGCTGCGACTCGGCGAGCACGGTCTTCACGGTCTCGGGCATGACGGCGGACGTCCTCTTCCGGGGCGTGGGTCCGAGAAGCTATCACGCCAGGCGGTGCCGCGGGGCGTTCGGCTGCCGGGAATTCGCCACGGGGCGGCGCTCAGGCCGGGGGCAGGATGAGGGTTGCGGTGGTGCCTTCGCCGGGCGTGCTGTCGAGGGTGAGGCGGCCGCCGCTCTCGCGGGCGAAGCCGTCGGCCATGCTCAGGCCCAGGCCGGTGCCGAAGCCGTGGCGGCGGTGGCTGAAAAAGGGCTCCCGGGCGCGGGCGAGCACCTCCGGCGACATGCCGACGCCGGTGTCCCGGAGGGTGATGACGACCTCGCCGTCGGCCGTCGTGCCGACGGTGAGGGTGATCGTGCCGGACTCCTCCATGGCCTCGATGGCATTGAGCGCCAGCGCCAGCAGCGAGGTCTCGAGCAGGGCGGGGTCTGCGATCACCTTGGGAACGCTGGCGGGGAGATCGGCTTCCAGCACCACGTGCCGCGGCAGGTTGGAACGGATCAGCGCTGCCGTGTCCTGCACCGTTGCCAGCGGGTCGATCTGCTGGGCGACCATCACCCGGCGCCGCGAATAGGTGAGCAGGCGGCGCACCAGGTCGGCGCCATGCTCGGAGGCGCGCAGGATCGACTCCAGGTAGCCGCGGCTGCGCTCGTCGAGCAGGGCATCGTCCAGCAACAGGTCGGCGGAGGCGGTGATGCGCATGAGCAGGTTGTTGAATTCATGGGCGACGCCGCCGGTGATGCGGGTGACGAGCTCCATGCGGCTCGCCTCCAGCAGCTGGCGCTCGCGCCGGCGCTCGTGGGTGACGTCGGCGAGGATCCAGACGCGCCCGCTCGCCTGCGCCAGCTCCAGCGGACGGTGCTGCACGAACAGCACCCGCTCGCCGCGGCGCAGATCGGCGCTGCGGGGGTCGTCCGGGCTGCCATCCAGCGCCAGCCGTTCGCCGGCCTCCGCCGCGTTGTCGGCGCTGCCGATGAATCCACGCATGAGGCGCGAGAACTCGGCCGGGGTCACGCTATGCGTCGGCGCTCCCAGCAGGAGCGCGGCGGCCGGGCTCATCACCACCCAACGGGCGCCATCCTCGACAAAGGCGACGCCATGGGGCAGCGCTTCCAGCACGCCGAGCAGCAGCGCCGCCGGCGAGAGCGCCCCGGGGGGGCGGGCGGCCTGGCTCAGCAGCATATCCAGGGTGCGGCAGGCGGGCTCCAGCGGAGGTGCGTCGGGAACCGCATCCGCCCAGGCGAACAGCAGCCGGCAGCGAGACTCCACCGCGCCGACGGGCGGGCCGAACCACAATGCCTGCGGCCGGCCGCCACAGGCGCTGAGGAGCACGGCGGGGAGTTGCGCCTCCCGGGTGGTCTGCGGCACCGGCGCGGCGAAGGGCGCCAGTGGCGCCGTGGGTACGGTGACCCCGGTGGCGAGCCTTGCCGTGGGCCATTGCGCCACCACCATGGCGCGCTCGCTCCCGGTGGCGTCCAGCAGCAGCGCGGTGCCGGCGCCGGCCGCCTGCGCCGCTATGGCCAGGGCGTCGTCCAGCCGGCCGGGCACGGCGCCGGCGTCGATCATGGGGCAGCTCCGCTGCGTGCTGGCGTGTTCACGGGGAGGATCGTGCGCAGCGTCGACCACACCTCGTCCGGCGCGGAGAGGTGGGGCAGATGCCCGGACGCCTCGATCCGGTGCAGCGTGGCGTGCTGGAGGCTGTTGCGCAGATAGTCGGCCACCGCGGCCGGGACGGCCATGTCCTGGGAGCTGTGAATCAGATCCACGGGTACCGTCACCGCCGGCAGCAGGTCGCGCACGTCCGACTGGAAGATGGTGCGTGCCACGCCCACGGCGATGTCCGGGCGCATCGCGCGCAGGCCGTCGCTGAAGATGCGTACCGCTTCCGGCGCGTCGGCATGGATCACTGCGGGGGCGAAGCCCGCGACCCAGTCCTGATAGGTGGTGCCCATGGCGCGGTAGAGCCCGTCCAGATCCTCCTGGTCGAAGCCGCCGTAGTAGCCGGGGGCGTTCAGGTAGCGCGGCGAGGGGTTGAGCATGATCAGCCGGCGGAAACGCCAGTGCTGCTCGAGGCTCGCCATGAGCCCGATCATGCCGCCCACCGAGTGCCCGAGGTAATAGGCGTCGGTGATCTCCTGCTCCGCGAGCAGGGCCAGGAGGTCGTCGGCGTAGTCACCGACGTGGGTGTAGTCGGCCGGCTCGAAATCCGGATCGGCGATGCAGGCGAGGTCGTAGCCGAGGACGCGGAAGCGCGCGTCCAGCCCCGGGCGCAGATAGCGCCAGGAGGTCTGATCGGTGCCGAAGCCGTGGCCGAGGATGAGCACCGGCCCGTCGACTCCGCTCCAGGTGGCGTTGAGGCGGCGGGCGTGACGGCCGTCGGCGGGTATCGGGAGGCGGGTCATGGTCAGCTCCAGGTGATCGGAAGATCGGCAACCCCGACCTTGCCTAGTCGAGCACGCCGAGGCTGCCACGACCGCGAACTGGCGCAAAGCAGCAAGCGCCAGCCCGCCTGTCTCACCGATCCGCGCCCGCAGCGGCGAATCGGTGAGACAGGTGGGCTCAGTCGGGCATATCCCGCAGCAATACCCGGAAGACAGCGCCGCCGCCATCGTCGAGGCTGGCGGCGCGGACGTTGCCCCCGTGCCGCTCGGCCACCAGGCGCACGATGGTGAGCCCGAGCCCGAGATGCGCCCGCCCGTCGCCGGGGTCCCCCTGCCGCTGACTGACCAGGGCGTCGAACGGGTCGCTGTCGCCGAAATCCGGAAGCGGCGGCCCCTGGTTGGTGACGCTCAGCACATAGCCGCTCCCCGAGGGCGCAACGGCAAGGCGTATCCAGCCGCCGTCCGGGCTGAAGCTGGCGGCGTTGTCCACGAGCTTGTCCAGCAGCTGGCCGACCAGCTCGGGTGCACCGTGCAGCGGACAGGGCGTCGCCGGCAGGTCGAGCTGGATGCGGCGGCCGGGGTAGAGCTGCTGGTAGGCCTCGCCGTAGTCCCGTAGCAGGGCGGCAAGGTCGAAGCGCTCCGCCGCCGTGTCCGCCAGGCTCTGCTCGATGCGGGTCGCCTCGCTCATGGCACGGAGCAGGGTGCCGAGCCGCTCGGCGCCGGCCTGGGCACGGTCGAGATAGCGGGTGTCCTCCGCCGTGAGGCGGGTCCGGTCCAGGTTGTCCAGGGAGGAGGTGACGATGGCGAGCGGCGTGCGGAGCTCGTGGGCGAGGCGGCCGGTGAGGCTGCGGAGGTAAGCCGTGTAGCGGCGCAGGGACTCCAGCGTCTGCCCGAGGCTGCGGGAGAGATCGCCGAGCTCGTCGCCGGCACTGCGCTCGGGCAGCTCCGGGTCCACCTCGCCGCGGCTGCCGACGGCGCTCGCGGCCGCATCGCGCAGCCCGCGGATGCGCCGCGACAGCCGCCCGGCGAAGGCGAGCAGCGCGCCAAGGGCGAGGGCAACCGCCAGCAGCACCGCCAGCAGGACCTCGCCCAGTGCCCGCTCGGTGAGCAGCAGCACGCCGTCGCTGGCCTGCTCCACAACCAGGGCGCCCCCTCCGGCCAGCGGCTGCGCGGCGCTGATGAGCACACCGCCGGCACCGCCGACGCTCCGCCAGCGGGTGCCGGCCTCGCCAGCGAGCGCCTGCGCGACCTCCGGGCCGGCTATGCGTGCCCGGGGCCCGCTGCGTTCGGCCGGCGGCGCCAGGGGCGAGGCCAGCAGATAGCGGTAGATCAGGTTGCGCAGCCAGGGCCGGCCGGGGCCGGTGAGGTCCAGGCTGCCGGCGGCTGCGATCACCCAGCCGCTGCCGTCCAGTACCCAGGCCCGGGTGTGTCGCGGCAGCAGCTCGTCGACCTGCCTGGCCAGCGCCGCCGCCGGCCGGCGCAGGGTGCGCGTCGCCGCAGGCCGGGCGCGGGGGCCGGTGCCATGCACCGCGCCGGGCCCCCGGGCGTCCCGATCATGTACGCTCGCCCCCAGGGCCGTCACCTCCGCGCCGCGGGGGATGCGCAGCTCCACCGAGTAGCCCTGCGGCGTCTCCTGCCACACGCCGGAGATGCGATGGCGCGGGGCATTGCCCTCGACCGGCAGGGCCTGGAAGGCGCCCGGGGCGAGCGGTGCGATCCGGTAGTGCAGCGCCGTCCCGGCGCGGCGCAGGCGCAGGCGCAGGTGATCGCCGGCGGCCGCCGCGGCACTTGGGGCCGGGCGGTAGCGGCGGCTGTGGTCGCGGGCCTCGATCAGCGCGACCAGGGCGTCGCCGCGCTCGGCGAGGGCCAGGCGTGGCGGCTCGCCGCTGCGGCCGTCGAGATGGGGCAGGGGGCGCGGGAGGTCCGGCCAGTCCCGCCATTCGTCGCCGTAGCCGTCGACGCTCAGGGGGCGGTCACTCGGCCAGACCAGGAGGCTGTCCCGGTCGCGGTCGGCGGGCAGGCTGCCCAGGCTTGCCAGGCTGCGCGCCAGGGCACCGGTGGTGGCGAGCAGGGCCTCTTCCTCCCCGGCGCGCAGCAGCCCTTCCGTGGTGCCCACGAAGCGCCAGGCCGCCCAGGGCAGCACCAGCAGCACCAGGCTGATCAGCGCGAGCTTGCGTCGCAGGCTCATGCCTGCCAGCGATAGCCGAGGCCGTGCACGGTGCCGATGGCGTCGAAGGCCGGGTCCACGGCCTGGAACTTCCGCCGGATGCGCTTGATGTGAGAGGTGATGGTGTGGTCGTCGACGACGATCCGCGCCTCGTCCATGAGCTGATCCCGCGTGCGCACGTGGCCGGGGCGGCGGGCGAGGGCGTGCACCATCCAGAACTCCGTGACCGTCAGCGCCACCGGCTCGCCCTGCCAGCGCAGCTCCAGGCGCTCCGGGTCCAGCCAGAGTGCGCCGCGCTCGAGGGCATGCTCCTCCACGGCGGCGCCGCGCAGGGCGTCGAGCCGGCGAAACAGGGCGGCGATGCGGGCGCTGAGCTGTACCAGGCTGATGTCCTTGCCGAGGTAGTCGTCGGCGCCCAGCCGCAGGCCCGAAACCGCATCCAGATCGCTGTCGCGGGCGGTGAGGAAGATGATCGGCAGCGCGGTGGAGCGGGCGCGCAGCTCCCGGCAGAGGTCGAAACCGCCCTCGTGCTCGTCGCCGAGGCCGACGTCGATAATCACCAGATCCGGCAGGGCATCGCGGAACGCGGCCAGGGCCTCGCTGCGGCCCGGGTAGCCACGGACGCGGTAGCCCTGGCGCGCCAGGGCCTCGGCGTAGTTGGCGCGAATGCTGGCCTCGTCCTCGACGATGGCGATCTCGCGGGGCATGGGCCCTCCCGGACCGGTGAAACGATGACTAACCCTGCCACAGGCCCGGTCGGCCGGCCACGGCGGTCACCTTTTCGCCACAAATCATCAGCGGACTGCCACGGCGCCGCCCGGGCAGCGTCCTCCCGCTGCGGTGTGATGGCCCCGTCGCAAGCCAGTCAATCCGCAGAGGAGTTGCACCATGAACCGACGTCGCCTTTACGCTATCGCCCTTGCCGCCGGCCTTGCCGGTGCCCCCCTCGCCGCCGCGGCCGACACCGGCGGGGACAGCCCCGAGACCGGCTGGGGCTTCGCCGCCGGCGGTCTTGCCGGCGCCGCCCTGGGCGGGCCCGTGGGGCTGCTTGCCGGCGGCATTGTCGGCGCACTCACCGGCAACGCCATGGACGCCGAGCAGGACCGCCGCGACGCGGCACAGCGCCTCGAGGCCGCGGACCGGCGCGCGGAGCGTCTGGCCGCGGAGCTCGGGGAGGCCCGGCAGGCCCTTGCGGAGAGCGGCGCGGCCACGCCGCTGGAGGGTCTCGACGGCGCGCTCGCGCTGGATGTGCTGTTCGACACCGGCTCCGCGGCACTGGACGCCCGGGCCGAGGAGCGGATCGCCCGCGTGGCCCGGGTGCTGGAGCGGTACCCGGAGCTGCAGCTGACGCTCACCGGCCACGCCGACCGGCGCGGCTCCGCGGAGCGCAACGAGACACTGTCCCGCGAGCGGGCGGAGGCCGTGCGCCGGGTGCTGCTGGAACAGGGCATCGCTGCCGAGCGTCTGCGCCTGCGGGCCCGTGGCGAGCAGGCGGCCAGCGCGCCGGTGGAGGACCTGGAGGGCCTGGCGCTGGATCGCCGCGTGGCCCTCGAGGTGGGGATGACGCGGCGCGGACCGGACGTCGCCCAGGGCCGCTGACTGGCCCGCACCCGCCGCTACCGCCCCGTCGCCGCCCGGCGACGGGGCGGCTTGCTGTGCGCGCGCCGCTGCCGCCGGGTGCCGCTCGAGTAGCACGGCCGCGTATGCTGTGCGCGTTCCGCCGCTGGGGCGGGCGACAGGGAGAAGCGGCGATGACCGAGCAGACCGGTGTCTGGCAGCGATTGTGGCGCACCTTCGTCTCCGGGCTGGGCGTGGTACTGCCCGCGGCCATCACGCTGTACGTGCTGGTCTGGATCGGGGTGCAGGCCGAGCAGGTGTTCGGTGGCATCGTCCGCGTGATCCTGCCGGAATCCTGGTACCTGCCCGGCCTCGGCATATTCGCTGCCATCGGCTTCATCCTGCTGGTCGGCATGTTCATGAAGGCCTGGGTGTTCAGCAGCCTCGTCGGTCTCGGCGAGCGGCTGCTGACGCGGATCCCGGTGGTGAAAACCGTCTACGCCGGGCTGCGCGACCTCACCCGCTTCGTCTCCGAGTCGAGCCGGCAGCAGGAGCGGCTGCAGCGTGTCGTACTGGTGGAGATCGCGTCCGATGTGCACGTGATCGGTTTCATCACCGATCGCGCGCCCGCGGAGGGCATGCCCGAGATCGCCGAGGTGTGCGACGAGGAACGGGTTGCCGTATACATGCCCATGGGCTACCAGATCGGCGGCTATACCCTTTACCTGCCCAAGCATCGCCTGCGCCCCGTGGACATCCCGGTGGAGGATGCCCTGCGCGTGGTACTCACGGCCAACGTCAACCGGCCGACCCGACGCTGACGGATGAAAGGGAAACCCATGCCGAAGTGGATGCCGGCCCGCCTTGATGACCGATGCGCAACGCAGGGACGCTCGCTGGACCCGGGTACGCAGCCGGCGAGCGGTCGAAAACGCGGGCCCGTGGCGATGCTGGTCCTGGCAGGTCTGCTGCCTTCGCTGGCTGCTGCACAGGTGGACGACGCGGCGGACGCGCCCATCGGTGAGGGGCGCACGCCGCTTGACTCGGAGGCGGAGGGCGAGGGTATCCAGCCGCGCCTCGGGGAGCCGGTGCGCGAGGCACGACCGGTACCGACGCCGGGGGAGCCAGGGGCGGCGCTGACCGTCAACGAGCCGATGTATTTCGTGGTCGGCGGGCGCGGCGATACCCGCGCCCGGTTCCAGTTCAGCCTCAAGTACCGGATCTTCGCCGAGGACGGGCTCGTCGTTGACTGGGTGCCGTGGCTGGAAGACCTCCACTTCGGCTATACCCAGACCGCGCTCTGGAATCTCAGCGAGGACAGTGAGCCCTTCGAGGACACCAGCTATCGCCCCGGCTTCTTCTGGGACATGACTCCGGAGCTCGGCGGCATCGTCCCGGATATCGCCCGCTTCGGCTACGAGCACGAGTCCAACGGCCAGGCCGGGGTCGAGTCGCGCAGCCTGGATACGCTGTTCGTCCAGCCGGGCTGGGTCTGGCAGGTGTTCGACCGCCCGCTCACGTTCGCACCCAAGCTCTACGGCTACATCGACCGGGACGAGCAGAACCGTGACATCGCGGACTTCCGTGGCTATGCGGACATCATCGTGCGCTACGGCAGCGAGGACGGCCTGCTCGGCCAGATCATGCTGCGCCAGGGCGCCGCCGCGGACCGCCAGACCCTGCAGCTGGACCTGTCCTACCCCATCCGCCGCCCGATCTTCGCCCGCACCGGTGGCTACCTCTACCTGCAGGTCTTCGACGGCTACGGCGAAAGCCTTGCGACCTACAACCGGGAGACGGGCCCCCAGGTGCGCATCGGCTTCGCCATCGTGCGGTAGACGTCGAGCGGTCTGCTATTCTCTGCCGCCGGCAGCCAGGGAGAAGCGAGCATGCAGTCCGCCACCGTCGTGATCGATCATCCGCTGGTGCAGCACAAGCTTACCGTGCTGCGGGACCGCGAGACCTCCACGTCGAAGTTTCGTGGGGTGCTGCGGGAGCTCTCGCTGCTGCTCGCCTACGAGGTCACCCGCGACCTGCCGCTGACCAGCCGTCGCATCGAGACGCCGCTGGAGCCGATGGATGCGCCGGTCCTGGAGGGCAAGAAGCTCTGCTTCGTGTCCGTGTTGCGCGCCGGTAACGGTCTGCTGGAGGGAATGCTGGATCTGGTGCCCACGGCCCGGGTGGGGCATGTGGGCATGTACCGCGATCCGGAGACGCTGGAGCCGGTGGAGTACTACTTCAAGGTGCCCGCATCGCTGGACGAGCGCATCGTCATCGTGGTGGACCCGATGCTGGCCACGGGGCATTCGGCGGCGGGGGCGGTGGATCGCCTGAAGCAGGCCGGCGCCAGGGATATCCGTTTCCTGGCGCTGCTGGCCGCGCCCGAAGGCCTGCGCGCCTTCCATTCCCGCCATCCCGACGTGCCGGTCTACACCGCCGCCGTGGACCGCGAGCTCAACGAGAAGGCGTATATCCTGCCCGGGCTCGGAGACGCCGGCGACCGGATGTTCGGGACCAAGTAATCTGCCGCCGCCTTCAGCCGCCCGCCAGCGGAGCCACCCCGGCGCCCAGATAGCGCAGATGCGCGCCGCAGCCTGCTTGGCAGTCGGAGGCGCCGAAGCCGGGGATCGCAATGCGGCCACCCTGGCGCGCGTTCAGGGCGCACTCTTCGATTGCCACCAGACAGACGTCCACCACCTGGCAGTCCGGGTGCGTGAGCAGATAGTCCACGTGCCAGCGCAGCCGGCGCGGGCGCAAACCCAGATGGCGCTCGAGCCGGGCGCGGGGGTGGCGCCGGGCACTGCCGGTGTAGACGTAGCGACCGGGGGCGAGGTGATGCTCGCCCAGCGCGCCGATACGCAGAGGCGGACCGGCCGCTCCAGCCACAGGCACAGCCGGTAGCTGAGCGGCGACGCCGTATTGCCCTTCACTCCCCGGCGCGGCGCTGTTCCTGGGGGCGCTCCTCGGCGGCCGGCGCATCTGCTGCCGGTCTCTCCGGCTCCGGCGCCCGCTCCCGTTCAACCTCGGTATCATCGTCTGCGCCGGCTCGACTGCCCTGGTCAGCTTGGCCGGCCCCGGCAGCCCGCTCCGTGTCTGCAGTCTCCGCCGTGGCGTCGGGCTCGGCGGCTTCGGTGCGCGGGGCGGGCTCGTCCGTCGCGGCGGCCTCGGACGGATGCTCGGCGGGCGCCTCGCCATCCGCGCCGGGGGCCGTCTCCGGGCGCCGTGCCCCGGTATCGGCGGCGGCATCGATGGGCGGTTCGCCGGGGGTGTCCGGCTGTGGCACGTCCGCCGGTGCGCGGGCCTCCTCGATCAGGCGGCGGGCCGGCTCCTCGCCGAGGCCGAGACTGCGGGCGCCCTCGGCGAAGTGGAGATAAAGGGCGCGGTAGTCCCGGGAGAGATTGCCGAACAGCGCCGCCGTGTGCTGGAAGTGATCCTCTACCTGCGAGCGCAGCTCGTCGCGCTCCTTCTGCGTCCGCTCCAGCTCCGAGCGCGTCTCCTGATACTGGCGTTCGCGCGGTGCCGTCAGCCGGCCGACGAGAAAGCCGATCACCACGGCCACCACGGCGATGGCGAGCATCAGCCACGTCGTCTGCGTCATTGGCGCTCTCCTTGTTGCGCTGCCCCATCGCAGGGTCCGGATAGCCGACGGTACCCGAATACGGGGGGCGGCGTCTCGGTAGCCGGCTCAGACAAGCGGTGCGGCCAGAGGTCGCACCGGCATCGGCCGGCCCCGCTCCGGCGGCAGCGGCGGCAGAGCCGGGGCGGGTAGCGGCCTGTGGGCGTGTCGCCGCAGGCAGCGCCGATACTCGGCGAGCACCGGCGCCTGACGCTCCTCCGCCGTGGCAAGCAGCGTCGGGCCCGGCCAGGGCGTGCTGCTCCACCGCACAAGCGGCGCCGCGACCAGCGGCCCGAACAGCACCGGCGCGAGCCAGGGCAGAAAGGCCGGCGCCAGCACGGCGGCCAGCGCGCCCCAGGCCAGGGCAAGCACGGTAACCGGCCCGACCCGGCGCCACACCTCGCCCCAGGGCAGGGCGCGGGCGTCGCGGTCCTGCGGATCCCAGCTCACGGCCCGACCTGCGGCGATGGTCACGACGAAGGCCGCATGGAAGGCCATGGTGAGCGGCGCGATGATCACCGCGAACGCGGCCTCGCCGGCGGCGGCGAGGGTGAGCCGGACGCCCCCGCCGTAGGCCTGCCGCCGCCGCAGCAGCGCTAGGAGGAGACCGAGTACCTTGGGGACTGCGAGCAGGCCGATGGTCACCGCCAGCAGCGAGCGGATCAGATCCGGCCGGCTCACGGGCCAGTCGGGAAAGAGCTGGTAGCCGGTGCCGAAGAACTGGGCGGTGGAGACGGCGTTGATCACGGCATCCGCGGTGCTGGCGGCGAGCATCAGCAGCCATAGCAGCGAGGCGATGAAGGCAAGGGCGCCGAGGGCGAAATGCAAACGGCTGATGGGGTGCAGGCCGCGGACGGCAAGCAGGCGCAGATGCTGCAGATTACCCTGGCACCAGCGCCGGTCGCGACGCAGGTAGTCCAGCAGATTGCCCGGCAGCCCCTCGAAGCTGCCGCCGAGCTCCGGCAGCAGCAGCACGCGCCAGCCGGCACGGCGCAGCAATGCGGCCTCGACGAAGTCGTGGCTGAGGATCTCCCCGCCGAGCGGCGGCCGCCCTGGCAGCGGTGCGAGGCCGCAGTGCTCGGTGAAGGGCCGTATCCGCAGGATGGCGTTATGGCCCCAGTAGTTGGCGGTATCGCCCTGCCAGAAGGCGAGGCCGTGCGCGAGCATCGGGCTGTAGAGGCTGGCGGCAAGCTGCAGCAACCGGGCGAACCCCGTCTGCTGGCCGACCGGCAGCGGCACGGTCTGGATCAACCCCGTGTCGGGGTTGGCCTGCATGCGCCGCACCAGGGTTACCAGTGTCTCGCCCGCCATGACGCTATCCGCATCGAGCACGACCATGTACTCGTAGAGAGCGCCCCAGCGCTGGCAGAACTCGGCGAGATTGCCCGGCTTGCGGCCGCGGTTGTCCTCGCGATGGCGGTAGTAGAGACCCGGCGGCTCGCCGAGGCGCCGACGCAGCGTCGCCAGGCCTGCGGCTTCCTCGCGCTGGCGCTGCGGGTCGGTGCTGTCGCTGAGCAGATAGCAGTCGAACCAGGCACCGTGGCCGGTGGCGGCGAGGGAGCGCCAGGTCGCCTCGAGGCCGGCAAGCACGGTGGGGACGTCCTCGTTGCAGATGGGCATGACCAGCGCCGTCCGGGCCAGCTCCGGCGGTGGCCCGGGTGGCTCGCCACGTCGGCGCAGGGTCAGCGCATGGCGCCCGAGCAGCTCCAGCAGGAAGCCGATAACCGCGGTCCAGAAGGCCACCGCGAGCCACGTGAAGGTGATGGCGAACAGCACCAGCACAGCGGCCTCCAGCGGGCGCATGCCGTTGGTGCGAAGGATGTCCAGCATCAGCCGCAGGCCAGCCGCGGCCGTGCCGGCCACCAGCACGAGCATCAGCGCCCGGCGCAGGCCAAGCGCCGGGATCGGCAGCCGCCAGGCGCTGCCGTCAGGGCTGCTCTTCGGGATACCAGACATAGTTCCAGGTCTCGCTTACTCGCTCGCCGCGCAGCGTCAGGTGCAGTCGCAGGTCGGCGGCCTCGCCGCCCTCCGGGACGAGACGCAAGCCCACACGCCAGAGGGACTGCTCCGGCACCGGCGCGGCCTGCACGTCACGCACCTCGCCGCTGCTGCTGGTGACCACCGCGCGCACGGGCTGGCGCGGATCCAGCCCCTCCAGGTCGCCGCCGGCGAAGTCCACCAGGAAGCGTCTATGGGCACGGGGCGGATCGGCGCTGCTCCCGTTGCCGGCCCAGCCGACCCGCGTGCGCAGGACCCGCCCCAGCGGGGTGCCCCGCTCCCCGGCGAAGGCGGTCAACCGGTAGCGATAGCGCCGGCTCTCCCCCGCGGCGGGCGGGTCGTCGGTGCGCCAGTAGGCGGTGATGTTGTCGTTGATCTCACTCAGGGAGGGGATTTCCAGCAGCTCCACGCTGCCTTCCCCCCAGGGCTCTCCCAGCGGCTCGATCCAGTAGCTCGGCCGCCGCTCGAAGGCGGCCTCCTGATCCAGGTAATGCGCGGGGTCGCGGTCGCGCTGGAGCAGGCCGAAGCCCTGCAGCGCGCCCGCCTGCAGGGCGCTGACCCGCAGGCGTGGCGGGTTGACCAGCGGGCGCCACACGCGTTCGTGGGCATTGGTGAGCAGCATGAGGCCGTCGGCATCGTGGACCTCGGGGCGGACGTCATCCACGGCCCGGTTCGTGTGCTCGCCGTGCAGGAAGGTGCCGGTGAGGGGAGCGACACCGAGCTTGTCGATACCCTCGCGTGCGAACAGTCGCGCATCCACCAGCACGCGGGTGCGGGCACCCGGAACGACATCGAACCGGTAGGCACCGGTGATGGAGGGGCTGTCCAGCAGCGCGAGCAGGGTGATGCGTGTGGCGTCCGGCGCCGGGCGCAACAGCCAGAAATCCGTGAAGCGGGGGAACTCCTCGCCGGTTGCCGTGCCGGTGTCCACCGCCAGCCCCCGAGCCGAGAGCCCGGTCACCTGACCGCGGGCGAGTATCCGGAAATACGAGGCGCCGAGGAAGCCGACCACGGGGTCCTTGTGCCCGGGGCGGTTGAGCGGGTAGTGCAGGGTAAGCCCCGCAAAGCCGAGATCCTCGGGCACGCGCTCCGCCAGCGCCGAGGCCTCTCCGTCGTAATGGAAGCGATCCGGGCTGAAGGGCACCTCGCGGATGGCCCCATCCACCACCTCATGGATACGCACCCGATCGCGGTAGACAAAACCGCGATGGTGGAAGCGCGCCTCGAAAAGCCGCTCGCCATGCCAGAGCCCCCGCTCCGGGCGCGAGCGAATATCCTCGTAGGCGTCGCGCTCGAGCTCACGCAGGGGCTCGGGCAGGGCGGGCGGATCGCCCTGATAGGGCCGGGTGGCGAGGGTCTGCGCCTCGGCGATCACCGCCTCGAACACGAGCTCGTTGTCGGGGGTGAGGGCGGGCGCCGCCTCCATGTAGAGCGGGACGGGCGCCGTCGGCTGGCCGTGCGCCAGGCTAACGACGGCGAATAACAGCACCGCCCACAGGCCGTGGCGTGGACGCATGGCGACTCCGTTGCTGCCTTCTTCGGGCGCCCCGCCCCCACGGACGGCCCCTCTAGATTAGTGGGGCGCTGGCAGTTGGGCCAGCGGGACGGGCTTTCTGGCCGATGGACACCGTCGGCCGGCTGAAGTTGCTCTGCCGGAACGCCCGGCATGACGCGGCGGTCGGAGAGAGCATGCCGAATCCGAAACCACCGTCACCCGTCGGCGACAGCCTCTGGCCACCGCTACTCGCCTTTCTGGCCCTGCAACTGCTGCTGCTGGCGCCGGAATGGTGGTTGCCGGGGGGCAGCTGGCTGCAGCCCGCGATAGCGGCCGAAGCGCTCCTGGTGATGGGCCTGCTGCTCGGGCTCACCCGTCGCGAGGCGGGCTGGCTGCCGCCGCTGCTCGGCGGCGGCCTGGTGCTGGTGGTGGCCCTCGCGCTGTCGGACCTGGCCGCCTACTGGTCACTCGGACGCCCGGTAAACCTCTATCTGGATCTGCCTCTGCTCGCCTCGGTGGAGCACCTGCTCACCGGCGCCCTCGGGCGGGTCGGCGGCTGGGCCCTGCTGCTTGCCGGGGGCGTTCTTCTGCTTGGCCTGGCGGCCGGTGCGGGGCTCGCCATGCGCGCGTTGATGCGCCACCACGTCGGCCCGCGACGGCGGCTGCTGGGCGCCCTGCTGGTGGCGGCGGCGGTCGGTGTATACGCCATGCGCAACGAGTGGCCCGTGGGCCTGCACTTTGCGGCCCCGGCCGTGGACCGGGTGGCTGCCCAGGGCGAGCGCGTGCTGGCCACCGCCCGCGAGCGGGAAAGCTTCGCCCGCGCACTGGCCACGCCCTCGGCGCCGGCGGGGCCGGCGTCGTTGCAGCGGCTGCAGGGACGGGACGTGGTGCTGGCGTTCATCGAGTCCTACGGCGAGAGCGCGGTGCGCGATCCACGCTACGCGCCGGTGGTGCAGGGCGCCCTGGAGCAGCTGGCGGCGGATCTGGACGCGGCCGGGCTGTCCGTGGTCACGGGCCTGCTGCGCTCGCCGGTGCAGGGCGGGCAGTCCTGGCTCGCCCACGGCTCGCTTCTCAGCGGGCTCTGGCTGGACAACCAGCTGCGCTACGACCTCTTCCTGGCGAGCCCGCGTTCCTCCCTCATCGACGACCTCGAGGCCGCCGGTCATCACAGCGTGGCGGTGATGCCGGCGCTGACCGCAGCCTGGCCCCAGGGCCGGCTCTGGGGCTACGACGAGGTGCACGATTATGCAGCCATCGACTATGCCGGCCCGCCGCTTAACTGGGTCACCATGCCGGACCAGTACACCTGGCACTACTTCCAGCGGGCCGTGCGGGAGCCGGCGTCGGAGCCCGTATTCGCCGAGCTGGCGCTCATCAGCAGCCACGCGCCCTGGACGCCGATCCTCCCGGTGCTCCCCGACTGGTCCCGTATCGGCCGCGGCGAGGTGTTCGGGCCCTGGGCCGACGCCGGACCGAGCCCGGGAGAGCTCTGGCGTAATGCGGAACGGGTGCGCGCCCATTATGCCCAGGCCGTGGCCTACGCGCTGCGCACGGCGGGGGCCTGGAGCGGGCGCTACCTTGGCGAGGAGGCGCTGCTGATCCTGCTGGGCGATCACCAGCCGGCGCCGTTGATCACCGGCGAAGAGACCTCTCGCGCCGTGCCGGTGCATGTTGTCAGCGCCGACCCTTCCCTGCTGGCGCCGCTTCGCGAGTTCGGCTTCATGGCAGGCGTTCTCCCGCCGGAGGCGCCCAATGGCCGTCTGGACGACGTGCGCGGCTGGCTGCGGGCGGCTTACGGCGGCGGACCGGAACGCGGCGTCGCTGTGGCACCATCCACCGCGCAATGAGCAGGAGAGCAGCCATGGACATGGAGCCCATTGTCATCGTCGGCGGCGGCATGGTGGGGGCCGCCCTGGCCCGGGATCTCGGCCAGCGCGGGCTTGCGGTACGGGTGCTGGAGGCGCAGCCGCCGGCGCCTGTCGCCGCCGGCGAGCCGCCGCGCCTTCGGGTCTCCGCGCTCAATCGGCGCTCGCTGGACTACCTGGAGTCCCTGGGCGTGCGCGATCGCCTCGACCCGCGCCGACTGGCATCCTTCGATCGCGTCGAGACCTGGGATGCCGCGGGGGGTGGGCGTCTCGTCTTCGACGCCGGCGAGATCGGCCTGGATGCCTTCGGCTGCTTTCTGGAGAACGACCACCTGCAGGCAGCCCTGCTGGCAAGTCTGGAGGATACTCCCGGCGTCACCGTCGAGGCCCCCGCCCCGGAGCTCACCCTCACGGCCGATGAAAACGGCCCACGGCTGTCCATTGCCGGCCGCGGCGCCGTGCAGCCGACCCTGCTGGTGGCCGCCGATGGCGCGCGCTCCCGGGTGCGTGAGGCCGCCGGCATCGGCGTCAGCCGCGGCGATTACCGCCAGCACGCCGTGGTGGCCACGGTACGCCTCGATCCCCCGGCCGGCACGGTGACCTGGCAGCGGTTCACGCCCGAGGGTCCGCAGGCGCTGCTGCCGCTGGCGGGCGGGCTGGCATCGCTGGTGTGGTACGTGGATCCGCCCCATGCACGGGAGCTCACGGGCCGGCAGCCCGAGTCCCTGGCGCGCACGGTGGAGGCTGCCTTTCCCCCGGCCCTCGGGCGCATCACCGAGGTGCTCGCGACCGGCAGCTTCCCGATCACCCGCCTGCACGCGAATCGCTACTGGGCGGCGGGGACGGTGCTTGTCGGCGACTCTGCCCACGTCATCCATCCACTGGCGGGCCAGGGCGCGAATCTCGGCCTGCGGGACGCGGAGGCGCTGGCGCGCCGACTGGCGGAGGCCGCGGCGCGCGGCCTGCCGCCGGACCATCCACCGACCCTGCTCGCCTACGAGCGTGAGCGCCGACGTGACAACCTGCTCATGCAGCAGACCATGAGCGCCCTGCACTATGGATTCACCAGCGGTCTCGGGCCGCTGCGGCGGCTGCGCGGTCTCGGCCTGCGCGCTGCCAATGCCGCAGGTCCGCTGAAGCGCCGTGTTCTCGCCTATGCCGTCAGCGGACGCTGACCAGGAGGATCCCATGCGCTGCCTGCCGACCACATTAGCCCTTCTGGTGCTCGCGCTGCCTGCCGCCGCAGTGGAGCGCAGCGAGGAGGTGGACTTCGAGGTCGAGATCGTCGCCGAAGGCCTGGAGCACCCGTGGGCGCTCGCCTTCCTGCCGGACGGCGACATGCTGGTTACCGAGCGCCCGGGCCGTCTGCTGCGGGTGGCGCCGAATGGCAGCAGCGAGGTGATCGGGGGCGTGCCCGAGGTCATGGCGCGCAATCAGGGCGGTCTGCTGGACGTGGCGCTGCACCCGGACTTCGCGGATAACCGCCTGGTCTACCTGAGCTATTCGGAGCCGCGCCGCGGCGGCAGCGTCACCGCCGTCGGCCGCGGTGCCCTGCGCAATGGCGCACTGACAGACTTCGAGGTGATCTTCCGTGCGACGCCGCCGGTGGACAGCAGCAAGCACTTCGGCTCGCGCCTCGCGTTCGACGGCGACGGCTACCTGTTCGTCACCAGTGGCGAGCGTGGCCGGCGCGAGCACGCCCAGGCCATGGACAAGTACCACGGCAAGGTGATCCGCCTGCTGCCGGATGGCAGCATCCCCGACGGCAATCCCTACGTCGGCCAGCAGGGCGTCCAGCCCGGCATCTACAGCTACGGCCACCGCAACCCCCAGGGCATGATCGTCCACCCGCCGAGCGGCCGCATCTGGGTCAATGAGCACGGCCCCCGGGGCGGGGACGAGGTGAACATTGTCGAGCCGGGGGGCAACTACGGCTGGCCGGAGGTCACCTACGGCCGAGAATACTATGGCCCCGAGATCGGGCCCGATACCCGCCCCGACGTGGTCGACCCCATACACCAGTGGACCCCGTCCATCGCACCCTCGGGGATGGCCTGGTACCAGGGCGATGCCTTCCCCGACTGGCGGGGTGATCTGTTCGTCGGCGCCCTCGCGCTGACTCACCTGGCCCGGCTCGAGCTCGATGGCGAGCGGGTAGTGGGCGAGGAGCGCCTGCTGGAGGACCGCAACTGGCGCATCCGGGATGTACGCGCCGGGCCGGACGGCATGATCTACCTCCTGGTGGACGCCGCCGACGCGCCGCTCGTGCGCCTGGTGCCGGCGGACGGAGCCTGATCAGGCATACTGGCCGGCTGGCCTGGCCCGAATATCTCACCGATCCGCGACCGCAGCCGCGAATCGGTGAGATGCCCGGGCGTGGCCGCCACCGGCCGATGAGGGAGCCCGTAGCGAAGATGAGCCTGATCAGCCTCGAGGACGTGGAGATCGCCGTCGGCGGTCCGCCCCTGCTGGAGCACGCCAGCCTCAACGTCGAACCCGGCGAGCGGATCTGCGTGGTGGGGCGCAACGGCGCCGGCAAGTCCACGCTGCTGCGCCTGCTCGAGGGCAGCCTGACCCCGGACGCCGGGCGCGTGCGCCGGCGCGAGGGGATCAACGTGGCGCGCCTGGAGCAGGCGATCCCGAAAGGGGTCACCGGCAGTGTGTTCGACGTCGTCGCCGAGGGCGTGGGCCGGCTTGGCGCGCTGGTGGCCCGACACCACGAGCTGAGCCGGCGCCTCGCCGAGGGCGGCGAGGCGCCGGAGCTCGCCGCCGTGCATGCCGAGCTGGATGCCCATGACGGCTGGCAGCTCGACCAGCGCGTCGAGGCGGTGCTGAGCCGGCTGGGGCTGCCGGCGGAGGCGCCGTTCGAGAGCCTGTCCGGCGGGCTCAGTCGGCGCGTGCTGCTCGCGCGGGCGCTGGTCTCCCGGCCAGACGTGCTGCTGCTCGACGAGCCCACCAACCACCTGGACATCGATGCCATCGCCTGGCTGGAGGACTTCCTGCGGGAGTTCGGCGGCAGCCTTGTGTTCGTCACCCATGACCGCGCGTTCCTGCGCGCGCTGGCGACCCGCATCGTCGAGATCGACCGCGGCCGGCTCACCAGCTGGCCCGGGGACTACGACGACTACCTCCGCCGCAAGGCCGAGCGCGCCCATGCCGAGGCTCAGGAGAACGAGCGGCTGGACCGCCGACTCGCTCAGGAGGAGGCCTGGATCCGCCAGGGCATCAAGGCCCGACGCACCCGCAACGAGGGTCGTGTGCGCGCGCTCCAGGCGCTGCGCCGGGAGGCCGCGGAGCGGCGCAGCGGTCCCGGCCAGGCGCGGCTTACGGTGGCCGAGGCGGAGCGCTCCGGGCGCCTGGTGGCCGAGGCGGAGCATGTGGACTACCGCATCGACGGCAGGCCCCTGGTGCGGGACTTCAGCACGCGCATCCTGCGCGGTGACCGGATCGGCATCATCGGCCCCAACGGCTCCGGCAAGACCACGCTGCTACGCCTGCTGCTCGGCGAGATCACGCCGGATCGTGGCCATGTGCGGCTCGGCACGCGGCTGGAGGTGGCCTACTTCGACCAGCACCGCGCCGTGCTGGACGAGTCCCTCAGCGCGCGCGACAACGTCGCCGGCGGCGAGGAGTTCCTGGACCTCGGCGACGGCCGCCGGCGCCACGTCATGGGCTACCTGCAGGACTTCCTGTTCACCCCGGAGCGGGCGCACGCCCCCATCAGTGCGCTCTCCGGCGGCGAGCGCAACCGCCTGCTCCTGGCGCGGCTGTTCGCGCGCCCCTCCAATCTGCTGGTGCTGGACGAGCCCACCAACGATCTCGACGTGGAGACCCTGGAGCTGCTGGAGGAGCGGCTGATGGACTACCCAGGGACGCTGCTGCTGGTCTCCCATGACCGGGCGTTCCTCGACAACGTGGTCACCAGCACCCTGGTGCTGGAGGGCGGGGGCCGGGTCGGCGAGTACGTCGGCGGCTACAGCGACTGGCTGCGCCAGCGGCCCGCCCCGGCGGCGACGCCGGCTCGGGCCACGGCGGGCAGCCGGGAGCCCCAGCGCCCGCGCGGGCGCGGCGGCAAGCTGAGCTACAAGGATGCGCTGGAGCTGGAGGCCCTGCCGGAGCGGATCGAGACGCTGGAGGCGGCACTGGAGCGGGCCACGGCCGCAGTCAATGACCCGAACCTGTACGAGCGTGGCCGTGCCGCCGTCGAGGCCGCCACCGCGGAGCTCGAAAGGGTGCAGACCGAGCTCGAGCAGGCCTACGAGCGTTGGGAGCGGCTGGAGGCCGAGCGCGAGCGCCTCGCTGGCGGAGGCTGACCGTGAGCGGGAGCGCGCCTACGGAAGCCCCCAGGGTACCCGCCGCCGAATGCCACGCGGAGATCACGGTGAGGCGCAGCCGGTTCGTCGCCGTGGCGGCGCCGGCAGCCGACCGGAGCGCGGCGCGGGGCGTGGTGGCGAGTGCGCAGGACCGGCATCCGGGCGCCACGCACCACTGCTGGGCCTGGCAGGGGCAGGGCAGTGCGGCCTCCAGCGACGACGGCGAGCCCGGCGGTACCGCGGGGCGGCCCATCCTGGGCGTCATCGGCCACAAGGGCATCAGTGATGTGGTGGTCGTGGTGAGCCGCTATTTCGGCGGGGTGAAACTCGGCGCCGGCGGACTGGTGCGCGCCTATGCCGGCGCGGCGGAGGCAGTGCTCGCCGACCTGCCGGTGGTGACGGCGGTGCCCATGGCACGCCTGGAGCTCGCGCTCGGTTTCGCCGATGAGCAGCCGCTAAGGCACTGGCTAGCGTGCCAGGACGGCGCCGAATTGCAGCAGCTGGAATACGGCGAGGGAGTCACTGCGAGGGTCACTCTGCCGGCGGCAGCGGTGAGCGAGCTGCTGGCCTGGTCCGGGGCGCGGGGCGTCAGTTGCCGGCAGCTCGACGACGCGCCGGCTGCTGGCTGACCTCGCCCGCGGCCGGACGCTGGCGAGCGCGGTCCGGGCGCATGGCCGTCGCGTGCTCATGGGGTGGCAGCCCCCGCGCCAGGGCCTCGGCCTCGCGCGCCTTGCGGGCCGCTTTCTTGGCCTTGCGGGCGTGCTTGCGGGCCTTCTTCCAGGCCCTGCGGGCGGCCTTTGCGGCGTCATGGTCCACCACCGGCAGTGGCGCGTCCGCTGTGAGGGCAGGGGTACCGAGATCGAGGCTGTTGGCCGCCACGCGCACGGGGCTGGCCGGCGCGTGACGCGCGGCGAGCGCGCCGGCCTGCTTCTTCGCCTTGCGCCGGGCCTTCTTGCTGGGGATGGCCTGATCGCCGAGGGCGGTCACCCGGGCGGCGGCCTGGGTCACAACGTGGCGCCTCTCGGCCTTGTCCATCCGCTTCCAGCGTTTCTTCTCCGTGCGCAGCCGGCCGCAGGACAGGCAAAGCCCGTCGTTGAACTTGCACACCCCGGTACACGGATTGGAAGCGGCACCCATGCAGGCTCCTCGATGCGGCCAGGAATACGAATAACTAGCGTTGCCTACTTCACCGGACTGCGCAACCCTGCGGCCGGTTCCTGCCCGGTTGGCAATCCCGCCCGCGGCGGCGGCGTGGCGGATTCCCTGAGGCGCGGTGAGCTGTTAGTCTCCCCTGGTCGCGTCACGGCGCGACGACCCATGGCGGAGGCGCCGGTCCCCCCGCGACGATAAGCTGCGAACCCCGTCAGGCCCGGAAGGGAGCAGCGGTAGCAGTGGATTCGGGCGCCGGGGTGTGGCTGGCGCCGACGCCTCCATTACCCGCCTGAAGTCCCACCGGGCGATGCTACAATCCTCGCCCCGGCAGCGTTCCAGCTCAGGCACCGCATGACCTACCAGGTCCTCGCTCGGAAATGGCGCCCCCGCAGCTTTGCGGAGATGGTCGGGCAGTCCCACGTCCTGCGGGCGCTGGGCAACGGCCTTGCCAACGGGCGGCTGCACCATGCGTATCTGTTCACCGGTACCCGCGGCGTCGGCAAGACCACCGTGGCGCGCATCCTCGCCAAGTGCCTGAACTGCGAGCGCGACGGCGTCACCGCCGAGCCCTGCGGCACCTGCGATGCCTGCCGCGAGATCGACCAGGGCCGGTTCGTCGACCTGATCGAGGTGGACGCCGCCTCGCGCACCAAGGTCGAGGACACCCGCGATCTGCTGGACAACGTCCAGTACGCGCCGACGCGGGGCCGCTTCAAGATCTATCTGGTGGACGAGGTCCACATGCTCTCGGCACACAGCTTCAACGCGTTGCTGAAGACGCTGGAGGAGCCGCCGCCCCATGTGAAGTTCCTGCTGGCGACGACGGACCCGCAGAAGCTGCCGGTGACCATCCTCTCGCGCTGCCTGCAGTTCAACCTGAAGCACCTGCCGGCGACGGTCATTCGCGAGCAGCTCGCGCGCATCGCCGAGGCGGAGGGAATCAGCGCCGAGCCCGAGGCCCTGCGCCGGCTCGCCCGGGCCGCGGACGGCAGCATGCGCGACGCCCTGAGCCTCATGGACCAGGCTATCGCCTTCGGCGGCGGCGCCCTCGGCGAGGACGAGGTGCGCGAGATGCTCGGCACCCTGGAGCAGGAGTTCGTGCTGGAGCTGCTGGAGGCGCTGGCGGATCAGGACGGCCCGGCGCTGCTGGCCGTGGTGGAGCGCATGGCCGAGCGGGCGCCGGATTTCGGTGATGCCCTGGCGGAGCTGCTGGCCCTGCTCCACCAGATGAGCCTGGCGCAGCATGTGCCCGAGGCGGTGGCGGAGGACCTGCCCGGCCGGGAGCGGCTGCTCGCCCTTGCCGAGCGCCTGGCGCCAGAGGCGGTGCAGCTCTTCTACCAGATCGCGCTCACGGGTCGGCGCGATCTGCCGCTGGCGCCGGATCCGCGCACCGGCTTCGAGATGACGCTGCTGCGCATGCTGGCCTTCGAGCCGGCGGCCGTGGAGCCGCCGGTTGAGCATGACGGCGGGACCCGGGCGAGGTCGCCACAGACCCCGCAGCAGGCGCCCGCGGCCCCGGCCTCCACGCCGGCCAGCGGGGCCCGCCGCGCCACCGCACACGGCGCTGCCAGCGCGTCGGCAGCGGGCGGGACGGCAACAGCCGTGGCGGAGCGCCAGGGGGCGCCGGACCCAGCGGCGGCCTCGCCAGCCGAGCCAGCGCCGGCCCCATCCTCGGCCGCTGCCGACGAGCCGCCACCCGCCGCGGCCAGGGACTTGCCGCCGTCGGGGCCGCCGGTCGCGGAGCGCGGCCCCGCCGGCGGCGAGGACGGGGAAGGCGTCGACTGGCACGGCCTGGTGGCGCGCCTGCGCCTCGGCGGCATGGCGCATGCGCTGGCAAGCCATTGCGACTGGGCCGGCCGCGAGGGCGACCGCGTCCGCCTGCGCATCGATGCGGGGCATGCGCATCTGCTCAACCCCTCCATGCAGGAGCGCCTGCGCGCCGCGCTCGCGCGGCACTTCCAGGCCGAACTGCAGCTCAGTATCGATGTCGGCGAGGTAAGCGCGGAGACACCGGCGGAGGCACAAAGCCGGAGCTCGGCGGCGCGCGCCGAGGCCGCGCGCGAGGCCATCGAGCGCGACCCGAACGTGCTTGCGC
Source organism: Spiribacter halobius (assembly GCF_020883455.1). NCBI lineage: Bacteria > Pseudomonadati > Pseudomonadota > Gammaproteobacteria > Chromatiales > Ectothiorhodospiraceae > Sediminicurvatus > Sediminicurvatus halobius. The sequence goes on from NZ_CP086615.1 coordinate 2,073,823, forward strand.
TGCGCGAGACCTTCGGCGCCGAGGTCATCCCGGATTCCATTCGTCCGGCGGACTGACGCCGGGCGGGCCATACCCAAGGATTCCCACACGGAGAACCAGCCATGCGAGGCGGAATCGGCAACCTGATGAAGCAGGCCCAGAAGATGCAGGAGGAGATGCAGAAGGCTCAGGAGGAGCTGGCGGAGATGGAGGTCACCGGGCAGGCCGGCGGCGGCATGGTGTCCGTCGTCATGACCGGACGCCACGAGGTGCGCCGCGTGAGCATCGACGAGAGCGTCTACGACGACCGCGAGATGGTCGAGGACCTGGTGGCGGCGGCCTGCAACGATGCCGTGCAGAAGCTCGAGCACGTCACCAAGGAGAAGATGTCGGGTCTCACCGAGGGCATGGGCCTGCCCCCGGGCATGAAGCTGCCCTTCTGAGGCGCCGATGGCGTTCTCTCCTCTCGTTCGCGAGCTCATGGAGGCGCTTCGCTGTCTGCCCGGCGTGGGCCCGAAGTCGGCACAGCGAATGACCTTCCAGCTCCTCCAGCGTGACCGCGGCGGCGCCCGGCGGCTCGCCGAGGCACTCGCGGCCGCTGCCGACGGCGTGGGCGAGTGCCGGGAGTGCCGCACCCTCACCGAGGAGCCGGTTTGCGCGATCTGCGCGAGCCCCCGGCGCGAGCGCTCGTTGCTCTGCATCGTCGAGAACCCGGCAGACGTGAGCGCCGTCGAGGAGGCCACGGACTACGGCGGCCTGTATTTCGTGCTCAAGGGCCGGCTCTCGCCGCTGGACGGCATCGGTCCCGCCGAGCTCGGGCTGGACGCACTCGAGTCCCGCTTCGCCGGCGGCGAGGTGCGCGAGATCATCCTGGCCACCAACCCCACGGTGGAGGGGGAGGCCACGGCCCAGTACGTGGCCGAAATGGCCCGCGCCCGCGGCATCGTGGTGAGCCGCATCGCCCACGGCGTGCCGGTGGGCGGTGACCTCGAATACGTCGACAGCGGCACGCTCTCCCACGCCTTTGCGGGGCGTCGCGAGTACCGCTAGCGTTTGTCCGTCTATCTCACCGACCCGCGGCTGCGGGCTGGCTCTCCGGCATGGGCCAAACGGGACACGGGACGGCGTTTGCCGGCAAGTCAAGGGCTTGACCCGCACCACCCGACTCCATCACGGTTAGCCGGGCAGCGGCGCTGCCTGTCCCTCCCGAGGGCCGCACGAGGCGGGCCCATAAACTACTTTTATGGGGTATGGCAGTCGCTTGGGGCGGCGATGGCTGCGCCTCGGGCTCTGCGTGGGGATGTCCGTTCCGGGCAGCGGGTGGTGCCAGCGCAGCTGAAGTCCGGGCGCTTGCCGGCAGTACCCTGCAACACAGGACGCAAGGGAGACCGATCATGTTCAGAAAAATCATGGTGCCGGTGGATCTGGCGCATACCGAGGCCATCACGCCGGCGCTGACCGCCGCCGCGGACCTCGCGCGCCACTACGGGGCCGAGGTCTGCTACGTAGGGGTCACGGCCACCACGCCGGGCAGCGTGGCGCGCACGCCGGAGGAGTACGCCCACAAGCTGCAGGCCTTTGCCGAGGATCAGAAGAGTGAGCATGGACAGGCCGTGTCCTCCCACTGCATCACCTCGCCGGATCCGGTGGCGGACCTGGATGACACCCTGATCCACGCCATCGATGAGGTGGGCGCGGATCTGGTGGTCATGGCGACCCATCTGCCGCGGCATCTGGATGCGGTCATGCCCGCCCACGGCGGCAAGATCGCCACCCATACGGACGTGTCCGTGTTCCTCGTTCGCCCGCCGGCCGGCCAGGCGTAGGCGGACGCAGGCGCAGAAGAACTACACGACAGCCTCATCAAGGGAGCCCTATCGTGAGTACGCATACCGATACCGAAAATGCCCACGCCTCGGCCGGATCCGAGGGGGTGCCGGCCCCGGAGGGCCCGGCCAACCTCATCGACACCGATTACGTCATCGGCCAGGACAACATCGCCACCAAGGCACTCGGCGTCGACGTCGACCTGCACGGCAAGGTTTTCACCATCTCGTCGCTGCTGATCCTGTTCTTCGTGATCATCACGCTGGCGCTGCAGGATCAGGCGGGTGCGGTATTCGAGGGGACACGCCAGTGGGTCCTCGATAACTTTGCCTGGTTCTTTCTCTTCTCAGCCAACATTTTCGTCGTCCTTGCTATCGTGCTGATCTTCACGCCCTTGGCCAGAGTGAGGATCGGCGGGGCTCACGCCAAACCGGACTTCAGCTACGCGGGCTGGTTCGCGATGCTGTTCGCGGCGGGCATGGGCATCGGGCTGATGTTCTACGCCGTTTCCGAGCCCATCACCCACTTTGGTACGTCTCTCGATGGTGGGGCCTGGGCGCCGCTGGGGGCGGCCGAGGGCGACGAGCAGGCCGCCAAGTCGCTCGGTATGGCAGCGACGATCTTCCATTGGGGCCTGCACCCCTGGGGCATCTATGCCGTCGTGGCGCTGGCCCTGGCCCTGTTCTCCTACAACAAGGGACTACCGCTGACCATGCGCTCGATCTTCTACCCGGTCCTCGGGGAGCGCGTGTGGGGCTGGCCCGGGCACGTGATCGATATTCTGGCGGTGTTCGCGACGCTCTTCGGCCTTGCGACCTCCCTCGGCATCGGCGCCACCCAGGCCGCCGCTGGGCTGGAATACCTGTTCGACATACCCGCCAATAACGTCACCATGGTGTTCCTGATCATGGGCATCACTCTGGTGGCTCTCGGCTCCATCCTGCTCGGGGTGGCCAAGGGCGTGCAGCGGCTGTCGCAGATCAATATGGGGCTCGCAGCGCTGCTCATGGTGTTCGTGATCCTGGTCGGGCCCACGCTGCTCATCGCGGCCGGCTTCTTCCAGAATCTCGGGTCCTACGCTGTCAACCTTCCAGCGCTGTCCAATCCATTCGGCCGTGAGGACCAGAACTTCATGGGCGGCTGGACGGCCTTCTACTGGGCGTGGTGGATCTCCTGGTCACCCTTCGTCGGCATGTTCATCGCACGGGTCAGCCGCGGGCGGACCGTGCGGGAGTTCCTGATCGCCGTGCTGCTGGTGCCTTCCGTGATCTCGGTGCTCTGGATGACGGCGTTCGGCGAGACCGCGATCAACCAGTACGTGGCCGAGGGCTTCGAGGGCGTGCGCAATGCAAGCCTCGAGCTGCAGCTCTTCGAGATGCTCGGGCAGCTCCCGCTGGCCGCGATCACCTCGTTCGTCGGCATCGTGCTGGTGATGGTGTTCTTCATCACCTCGTCCGACTCCGGGTCGCTGGTGATCGACGCCATCACGGCCGGCGGCAAGGTGGACGCACCCAAGCCCCAGCGGGTGTTCTGGGCGCTGATAGAGGGCGCGATCGCCATCGCCCTGCTACTTGGTGGCGGGCTCACCGCCCTGCAGGCGGCGGTTATCTCCACTGGCCTGCCGTTCACGGTGGTGCTGCTAGTTGCCTGCTACGCCATCGTCAAGGGCCTGATGGACGAGCCTCGGGCGGTCTGACGGCGATCCCACGATCGCATCAAGAAAAAGGCGGCCTGCGGGCCGCCTTTTTTTGGGGGCATGGCGGTGGTGTCCCTGGAAATCGGAAGCCGCTGGCTTCGCGACGGATGTCGACTGCAGGAGCGGCGCCCGAGCTGCGAATCCGGACTCCGGCAGAGGGCCCGCAGGAAGGGCTCCGGTCCCGCAGGCAGCGGCAACCCGGAGGCTCGCAGGCGACTCAGCACCAGAGCTCGCCGAGGGGCGTCTCCGGGCCGAGCCGATGCCGGATCTGGGCCTGCAGGAGCTCGGCGGTTGCGATGGCGTCCACCAGCGCGCTATGGGCCTGGTAGGCGGGGAGATGGTAGCGCTCGCGGCTGTCCCCGAGGCGTATCGAGAGAGGATCGTGGCCGAGACGCTGGCGCAGCCGTGCACGCCAGGAGAGGCGATGGCGTTTCGCCTCCAGCACCATGGTGTCGATCAGCGGGAAGAACAGATCCTCGCCGAGCCGCGCGACGACCGCCGCATTCAGGAAACGCCGCTCGATGCGGTGGTAGTGCACCACGGGGACGCGGCCGGCCATGGTGGCGAGCAGCTCCGGCAGGATTTCGCCGAGATCCGGAGCATTCTCGATGTCGCTGTGGGTAATGTGGTGGAAGGTCACCGAGAGGTCTTCCAGCGCTCGCGGCGGATGCACCACCCAGTGCCGGCGCTCGGCGAGCCGGATGCGATCCAGCGTGAACGGCACCAGCCCGATGCTGACGATGGCGTGCTGGTCCGGGTCGAGGCCGGTGGTCTCCATGTCCATCGCCACCATGGGTGCCTCGGCGATGGGCGTCTCCGGGGCGGGCAGGGGTGTCGCGTAATACGCGCGCAGCACGTCGCTGCGGGTGTTCTCCGCCCGGCGTCGGAAGTAATCCGGCCACTGGTGCGTTGTTTCGGGGCGGCCGCGATGCAGGGAAGACATACGTAAGAGGATAGGCCCTCAGCTGGCCCGCGCCGGCAGCGGATATCGGAAGCGCAGGAACTTCTGGGCGTTGCTCAGCACCTGGAAGGCCTCCTTGAGGTTGCGCCGGTCGCTGTCCGAAACGTTCTCCGGGATCACGTTGTTGTCGGGCTCACGATCGTGCTCGATGTCGAACACCTGGTGGCGGATGCGCGTGATGCTCAGGAACTCCAGCGCGTAGCGCAGCCGGTCGCTCACCCCTGGGCCGAGCAGCTGGGTGCGGTCGATTTCGTCCAGGCGCCGGAACGAGTTCTGGGCGCGTGAGCCGCAGGCGAGCGCATGCACGCGGATCAGGTCCGTGAGCGGCGCCGTGCCCCGGCGCTTGATGTTGATGGAGTTGTTGTGCTTGCCATCCTGCTCCATCACGAAATCCCGGAAGAAGCCGAGCGGCGGCGTGCGGTTGAGGGCATTGCGCGCCATGGCGGCGAGAAACCGCTCGTGCTGTGGCGCCTTTTCCGCCACCAGATCCTGCAGCGCCTCCACCAGCCGGTTGTCGCCATGGCAGGTATCCAGGTCGAAGAAGATGTTCGCGTGCAGCAGCCGTTCCGGCGTGGGCTGCTCGATCCAGCTCGTGAAATAGCGCTTCCACTTGTCCAGCGGCTGGCGCCAGCGGGCGTTGGTGGCCATCACGCCGCCCTTGCAGTAGCTGTAGCCGCAGGCGGCGAGCCCGTCACTCACGCGCTTGCCAAGCAGGTAGAAGTACTCGTCGTGCTGCTTGGGGTTGAAATCGTCCGAGAGCACCAGGGCGTTGTCCTGGTCGGTGACCAGGGTCTGCTCGTTACGCGCCATCGAGCCGAGCGCCATGAAGCAGTAGGGCACCGGGGGCGGGCCCAGCTCCTCCTCGGCGAGCTCCAGCAGGCGGCGGGTGAAGCTGCGGCCGATGGTGGAGAGCGCACTGCCCACCATCTGCGAGTCGGCGCCGTCGCGCACCATGCGGGTGAAGGCCGCGCGCACGTCCGGCAGCAGCTCCGCAAGCCCGGCGGCGCTCTTCTGGCTGAAGATGTTGTCGACGAGATAGAGGCTGCTGCGGGTCTCGTAGCGGATGATGTCCGCCAGCGTGACGATGCCGATGGGCCGGCGCCGGTGGACCACCGGCAGGTGGTGCACGTTGTTGCGCAGCATGCAGAGCATGGCCTCGTACACCGATTCGTCTGACTGGATGGCAACCAGCCGCTCCCGCACCAGCTCGCTGAGGGCCGTCTCCGGCGCCAGGCCGGCGGCGACCACCCGGGCGCGGAAGTCATAGTCGGTAATGATGCCGCGCACCTGCCAGAGCCGGCCCTCGCTGTCGGCGTAGGTGTAGCGCGGGTTGTCGCCGGCGGCATCGACGATGAGCGCCGCCTCGGCATCCTGAGCGTTCATCCGCCGGGCGGCGTCCTGGATGCTGTCTGTCATCTCCACGATCAACGGCGGCCGCGCGATGAGCTTGCGCACCCGGGTGATCATCATGTCGTTGTTCTTGCGCTGATCCTCCACCGCTGCCTGCAGGCGGGGACGGCCGAGCTCGACGAAGTCGGCGAAGTGGTCCTCGCCCTCGCAGAGCTTCTGGAACACCTCTTCAGGGATGAAGTAGATCAGCGTGTCCTCGATGGCCACCGCCGGGAAGCGCACCCGATTGCCGCGCATGAGGCTGTAGTGGCCGAAGATGTCGCCCTCGCCGAGCCGGTCGTAGAGAGCGCCCGTGCGCCGGTAGACCTCCACGGCACCGCTGCGCACGTAACAGAGGTGCCCGATGGCCTGGCCGTCCTCGAGGATGGCCGTGCCAGCCCGGAAGTACGCCACCTCGATGCTGCCGGCGACCTCGTCCAGCAGCTCGTCGGAGATCCGGTCGAACGGTGGAAACCGCCCCATGTGCTGGCGGATCTCGAAGAGTTCGGGGTCCATCGGGCGTGCCTCGGGGTTCGGTGCGGGTAGACGTGCAGTGTGCTGATCGGGGCGTGGCGTGTGAAGGTGGGCGCGCGCTGGGCACGCAGTTCAAAGTTCTCAGTGCAAAGTTCAAAGGAAGAACTCGGACCAGGCGGCGGGTTCTCGGTCTTTGAACTCTGAACTGAGGACTTTGAACTAACTCGAGCCCTATCTGGCCGCGCGTCAACGCGCGGCCAGATAGGGCTCGAGTTCCTCGAAGAGCGCCGCCCGATCCTCCTTCGCCCGCGCGGCAATGCCGCGCTGGACGACCTCGGCCGTGAGGTGGGGGGCGAAGGTCTCGATGAACTCCAGCATATAGCCGCGCAGGTAGGTGCCGCGGCGGAAGCCGATGTTGGTGACGCTCGGCTCGAACAGGTGGCTCGCGTCGAGGGCGACCAGGCCCTCGTCGTGCCGCGGGTCGAAGGCCATGGAGGCCATGATGCCGACGCCGAGCCCGAGCTGGACGTAGGTCTTGATCACCTCCGAGTCGGTGGCGGTGAATACCACCTCCGGGTGCAGCCCGCGGGCGGCGAAGGCCTTGTCCAGCTTGGAGCGGCCGGTGAAGCCGAAGACGTAGGTCACGATGGGATAGCTCGCGATGGCCTCGAGGGTCAGCGGCTCCGCCTCCCGCAGCGGATGGTCCGCGGGCACGATGATGCTGCGGTTCCAGCGATAGCAGGGCAGCATCACCAGATCCTCGAACAGCTCGATGGCCTCGGTGGCGATGGCGAAGTCCACCGAGCCGCGGGCCGCCATCTCGGCGATCTGCATCGGCGTCCCTTGATGGATGTGCAGGCTCACGTTCGGGTAGCGGTGGCGAAACGCCGCCACGGTCTGCGGCAGCGCATGCCGGGCCTGGGTGTGCGTGGTGGCGATGGACAGGCTGCCGCGGGACTCGTCCACGTGCTCCTGGGCGATGGCCGTGATGTTGTGCGCCTCGCCGAGGATGCGCTCGGCCACCGCCAGGATCTCCTTGCCCGCGGGGGTGACGTGGGTCAGGTGCTTGCCGCTGCGCCCGAAGATCTGCACCCCGAGCTCGTCCTCCAGCAGGCGGATCTGCTTGCTCACCCCGGGCTGTGAGGTGTACAGCGCCTCCGCTGCGGCGGAGACGTTGAGCCCGCGGCGGGCCACCTCGACGATGTAGCGGAGCTGGTTGAGCTTCATGCCGGCCTCAAATAACGGGATCGTCTATAAGTAAAAGGATACATTCCTTTTGCAAATAATGCGGCCCCGTTAATTTACCGGCTTAACCCTGCTGCCCGCCCCTCCGTGGGGTTTACGCCATGCCTCAGCCGACTGCCACCGACCGCCACACCCGCAAGGCTCTGCGCCGTTCCGCGCCCGGCCGCCCCGGTTCGATGCCGCCGAGCCCGGCCGGGGGCACCGGTGCTGCCGAACGGGGCGGCGATGGGCGCGGCGAGGTCTACCTGATCGGCGCCGGCCCCGGCGATCCGGACCTTATCACCGTCCGCGGCCTGCGCCTGCTGCAGGCCGCGGACGTGGTGCTCTACGACCGGCTGGTCGCGCCGGAGCTCATCGCCCGCACCCGCGGTGACGCCGAGCGCCTGTTCGTCGGCAAGCAGCGCGACCGCCATGCCGTCCCCCAGGCCGAGATCAACCGCCTGCTCGCCGAGCACGCCCGGGCCGGGCGGCGCGTGGCGCGGCTGAAGGGCGGGGATCCGTTCATCTTCGGCCGCGGCGGCGAGGAGATCGACACCCTCATGAGCGAGGGCATCCCCTTCCAGGTGGTGCCGGGCGTCACCGCCGCCAGCGGCTGCTCGGCCTACGCCGGCATCCCGCTCACCCACCGCGACCATGCCCAGGCCTGCGTCTTCGTCACCGGCCACCGCCGCGCCGACGGCGGCCTCGCCGTGGACTTCGAGGCCCTGGCGAGGCCCGGTCAGACGGTGGTGATCTACATGGGCCTCGGTGGCCTGCCGGAGCTCGCGGCCGGGCTCGCCGACCACGGCCTCGCCGGGGAGACTCCCGCCGCCGCGGTGGAGCAGGGCACCACCCGCGGGCAGCGCGTGGTCACCGGAACCCTCGCCACCCTGGCCGACCGCGTCCACGCCGCCGGCCTGCAGCCCCCGGCCCTGGTCATCGTCGGCGAGGTGGTCCGCCTGCGCGAGCGCCTCGCGTGGTTCGAGGCCCGCCAGCCCAAAGCCGCCGCCGCGCCCGCCTGAGCCCCACGGCGCTCCGCCGCGCGATTTTCCGATCCCGTAGATCCGTAGGTCGGCAAGCGCGCAGCGCTCGCCGACAGCCGCGCCCAGCGCGGCCGTCCTGGATGAAAGCAGCCGCGGACTATTCCGATGCCAGCCATTCGCGAGACCTCTGGCCATGATTTCGCCTGCCGGCGTGTCGGGTAGCGCCTGCGGCGCTTCCCGACCTACCACGCTGCCCCGTCTGCCGCCGTAGGTCGTGCACGGCGAAGCCGTGTGCGACATCCCCTTACCGGCCGGGATGTCGCACACGGCCTTGCCGTGCACGACCTACGTGGGGATTCATACCTAACCGCACATAGCGGCCCCAGCCCGGCACGCCGGCCATGCGGCACATTTCGTGCCTGGGTCCGCCTGCCGGCATGTCGGGTAGCGTGTTTGGCGCTTCCCTAGCAGCCTGTTTCCGGGTTGAGGCTCCGCTATGATGGATTATCTGGCGGGGAGTAATGCCGTGGGGCTTGCCCCGGCTGCGGAGGGCGTGGTCAGCGCTTCCCTGGCCGTGAGGGACTCGGCCCGCCGCCGGTGACTCCGCGGCCCACCGATCTTTGGAAATGGTTCTTATTCCCTCGTATACTTACGAGCTTGCGCCGGCGCTGACTGCCGCTGGCTCGTTCGCCACTGCAGGGTAGTCTTCATGGACACAACCGAGATGTTTGCCTGGGAACGGCTGGTGGGTTTCTTCGGCGCCGGCGGGCCGGTGGTTGCCATCCTGGCCGTGATGTCGGTCATGGCGCTGACCATCGTGCTGGTCAAGCTCTGGCAGTTCCGCAGCGCGCGGGTGAGCGACCTGCGCAGCGCCGGCGAGGCGCTGCAGCTGCATCGCGCCGGCCAGTCCGCCGCGGCCGTCGCCCGCGCCGAGCGCTCCCGCAACCCCGCCGCGCAGGCCGTCGCGCGCGCCCTGCGCGGGGTCGAGCGCGGGCTGCCGGAGGCGAAGGTGCGCGAGGAGGTAACCCGCTATGGCCGCGGCGCCCTCGAGTCCCTGCGCACCGGGCTGCGGCCGCTGGAGGTGATCGGCTCGCTGGCCCCTCTGCTCGGGCTTTTCGGCACCGTGCTCGGCATGATCGAGGCCTTCCGCCAGCTCGAGGCTGCCGGCAACCGGGTGGACCCCTCCGTGCTCTCCGGCGGCATCTGGGAGGCGCTGCTCACCACCGCGGTCGGGCTCGCGGTGGCCATCCCCGTGGTGGCCCTGCTCAACTGGCTGGAGCGGCGCATCGAGCGCCTGGCGCATCGCATGGACGACTGCGTCACCCAGGTGTTCACGGTGGATCTGAGCGAGACCGCAAGCGCCCCCAACGAGGACGAGGCCGAGGATGAACCTGCCCGCTTCCGCGCAGCCGGCGTCGCTCGCCGCTGACCAGCGCCGCCGCCGGCCGCTGGTCGGCCTCACGCCGCTGATCGATGTCGTCTTCATCCTGCTGGTGTTCTTCATGCTCGCCTCGAGCTTTCTCGACTGGCGCGCCATCGAGCTGAATGCCCCCGCCGAGGCGAGCGTGGCGGGCACCCTGGAGGGTGCCCTGCTGATCGAGGTGCGCGCGGACGACCTGCGCCTGGGCGGCGAGGCCATCTCGCTCGGCGCCGTCGCCCAGGCGGTCCGTGGCCGCCTGGACGAGGCGCCCGACACCCGCGTGCTGGTGCGTCCTGCGGAGGGCGTCGAGCTGCAGCGGGCGGTGGACGTGCTGGACCGCCTGAGCGCCGCAGGGGTGACGGATCTCTCGCTGATCCGGGCGGGGGCAAGATGATCGGCGAGCCACGGCCCTTTGAGCAGCAGGCGCGCCCGCGCAACGACGACGAGCGCATATTGCCCCTGATCAATGTCGTTTTCCTGCTGCTGATCTTCTTCATGATTGCCGGTCAGCTCAGCGCCACGGACGCCTTCCGCGTGGAGCCGGCGGAGTCGCGCAGCGAGGGCCGCCCGGAGCGCGAGGACATCCTCGTGCTGGTCGGCGCCGACGGCCGGCTTGCCGTGGACGACGAGGAGATCGCGCCCGAGGCGCTGGTGGGCAACCTGCGCGAGCGGCTCGAGGGGCAGGACGCGGTCCGCGTCCGGCTCAAGGCCGATGCGCGCGCCGCGGCCACCGAGGTGGTGGCCATCATGGAGCAGCTACGCAGCGCGGGCGTCGAGCGCCTGCAGCTGCTGACGGTCCCGGAGCGCTGATGGGGCCGTCCCGCTGGCACTGGCTGCTCGCCCTGCTGGTCGCCCTGCTGCTGCATGTGGTGGCCCTGGCAACGGTGCTTTGGCAGACGCCGCGCAGCGGGGCCGAGAGCGCGGGGGCCGGGGGGCTGGAGGTCTCCCTGGGGCCGGCCGGCGGGGCGCCGGGCAGCGTCGCGGTAGAGGCGCCGGAGACGGCAGAGACCGAGCCGGCCGCCGAGAGTCCCGCGGAGGTACCGCCGGAGGCGGCGGAGGCGGAGACGGCCGCGCCGCCCGAGGCGGAACCCGCCGAGGTTGAGCCCCAGGCGCCGCCCGAGGCCCAGCCGGAGCGCGCCGCCGCCGAGACGCCGGATGTCGCGGAGAGGAGCGAGGCGCCGCGGCCCGAGGAGGTGCTGGCCCTCGCCGAGGAGCCGCCGGAGCCCGAGCCCGAGCGGGCGAAGCCCAGCGAGCCGGAGACCGCCGAGGCCGAGCCGGTGGAACCGGAGCCCGAGCCCGAGCCGGAGACGGTGGAGGCCATGGAGCCCGAGCCGGAACCCGAGCCAGAGCCAGAACCCGAACCCGATCCGGAACCCGTCGAGGCCGTGGAGCCGGAACCCGAGCCGGAACCGGAGACGACAGAGGTGGCCGAGCCGGAGCCCGCCGAGGAGACCCCAACGGAGGCTGCGGAAGCCGCCGAGGCAGTGCCTGAGCGCGAGCAGGTGGCCGCCAGCGAGGCCGGCAGCGGCGGCGAGGGCGGTACCCGCGACAGCCGCGATCAGGGCAGCGGCGATGACAGCGCGGCCGGCGGCGCCGCCGGGGCGCAGGCCGACTATATCGCCCGGCTGCGCGCCTGGCTCGAGCGGCACAAGGAGTACCCGCGGCGAGCGCGCTTGCGCCGCCAGGAGGGGGTGGCCACGCTGCGTTTCGTGCTGAATCGGAGAGGGGAGGTGATCGAGTACGCGCTGGAGCAGAGCTCTGGCCACTCGGCCCTCGACCGCGAGGTGGAGGCCATGATCCAGCGCGCCTCGCCGCTGCCGGCCATGCCCGATGACATGAACCGGGAACGTCTGGAGCTGGTGGTCCCGGTCCAGTTCTCACTGCGCTAGTCAGAATAACGAGGAGCTCCCATGCGATTCGTCAGCCATCTTCCCGCACTGCTGGTCGGTCTTCTGCTCGCGCTGCCGGCGGTGGCCCAGGCACAGGGCGGGCCCGTGTCCATTCAGCTCAACAAGCTCGAGCCGGACGGGGATGCCTGCCGCGCCTACCTGCTGATGGAAAACGGCAGCGACAGCGACTTCGAGAGCCTGAGCCTGGATCTCGTGATGTTCGACAACGACGGCATCATCGCCCGGCGCCTTGCCGTAGAGACGGCACCGCTGCCCGCCGGCAAGACCAGCGTCAAGGTGTTCGGCATCAGCGACCTGCCCTGCGGGGAGATCGGCCGGGTGCTGCTGAACGGCGTCCTCGACTGCGTCGACCAGACCGGGGAGCGGGGCGACTGCCTCGGCCGCATCGCCGTCGATAGCCTGGCCGGGGTTCCGTTCATCGAGTAGTGGCTGCGCCTGGCGCCAGTGGCTTCTGTCTGATCCCCCCGTTTCAGCATCTCCGGTGGCGACAGGGCAGCCGCGGGGCGGCGTGTGGTGCAATCGCTGGCGAGCCTGCTGGAGGGGTCCCGCTTCGAGGGCTTCGATGTGGCGCAGCGCGTGGTGCCCGAGGACTTAAGGACCGGGCGGCGGCGTCAGCAGCCGCCGCCACCGCCATCGCCGATGGCAATCCCGCCCGGCCCCGCCATCAGCGACCAGAGCGCGCCGAGATACAGGGCCAGGCCCCCGTAGCCGACCAGATCGGCGAGGCTCGCGGTACCGAACAGCGGCGTCTGCGGTCCGAGCCATGCCAGGACGATGCCGGCGAGCATGGCCATGGTCGCCAGGACGCAGAGCCACGCGACCCCGCCACGGTTGGCGCCGGTGGCCAGGCCGGAACGCGCCTGGGTCGCCGGCAGGCAGAGACCGCCCAGCAACCAGCACAGGCCGAGCGCGATCGCCTGCCAGCCCCCCGGCACGCCGGACGCCAGGGCGAACCCGCCGCCCAGGGCGGTGACGGGGCCGGCAAGCAGCAGGCTCACCGCCAGGCGCCTGTGCTCCCGCGACAGGCTCCGCCCGCGCAGGGCCCGGGCGGCGGCAGCCGCCAGCCGGCCGAGCTTCCACAGCAGGAAGCCGGCCATCACCACGGCGATGCCGGCGACAACGAGCCATGCCGCTTCCTTGCTCATTGCGGGAGTCTGGCAACGCCCGGGCCCGTGCGGCAAGCGACCGACCTGGAGACACCCCCGCGCCGCTGCCCTTGCCGGCGCCGCGCCGTGGCCCTATCTGATCGTTACCGGTGATCCTCGACCCGTTTGGATGCAAGGGAGGTGACGCGGATGAGGCGGTCGCTGGAGCCCAGGAGCGATGCCGCGCCCGCTCGGGCACGCGCACCGGCTGGGGCGCTGGGTGGCGGAACCGGCGTGGCCCTCGCCCCAGGTGGCGCCCGTGACCTGGCAGCTCGACGGCCAGCGCCGGCTGGTGCCGCCGACGCGGGCCGCGGGCAAGCCCGAGGGGCCGCTCAGCCTGCAGTCGCCGCTCTCGGTGGGGCTGATGGCGGGCAAGTGGTGCTCCTTGTGCACGCCACGCTGGACGCCTGGGAGGGCCGCGAGCGGGTGGACACCCGCATCCGGAAGGAGAAGATCCCGCGGGGTCTGCGGTGAGCCTTAACCTTCGGCCGCTCCGGTTACCCCTGCAACCATTTGGCCGCCGCCACCCCCGGTGCGCGCGTAAACTCCCGGGCGTGGCCCGTGGTGAGCGTCAACGGCGACGGCCGGACCGTGCCCCACACCCCGCTGGCGGCGAGGCCGGCCCCTTGGCAGCGAAGCGCAGGCTTGCCCCAATGCCGGGGACGCCTGACCGGGTCGGTGGGCCGGCCCGGCGGTCGTGGCGGCGCCGCGGGCTGACGCTGGCAGTTCTCGCCATCGTTTCTCTGACTGCCTGCACCGGCGGGACGCCGTCGGTCAGGCCCGTGGATACCCCCGCGAGGCCGGTCCCTGAGATGACCTTGCCGGCGGCGGACGGCGAGCGCCTGCCGGCGAGCCGCTGGCTGCCGGCGGGCCCACCCCGGGGCGTGGTGCTGGCGCTGCACGGCTTTGCCGAGTACCGCGGCGGCTTCTACACGCTGGGCCCGCGCCTCGCCGAGGCCGGCTACGCGGTGTACGCCTACGATCAGCGCGGCTTTGGGCAGACGGCCCGGCGCGGGTACTGGCCGGGCAGGGCGCAGCTCGTCGCCGACGCGCGCACGGTCCTGGCGCATCTGCGGGATCGCTACCCGGGTCGGCCGGTGCATCTGCTCGGGCACAGCATGGGGGGGGCGGTGGCCATGCTGGCGGTGACGGGCGAGGCCGCCGTCACCCCGGCGAGCACCATCCTGGTTGCGCCCGCCGTGCACGGCTGGGAGTCGCTGCCGCTGCTGCAGCGCTGGGCTCTGCAGGTGGGCAATGCCCTGTTCCCCGGCTGGCGGCCGCAGCAGCGCTGGGGGCAGCGCCTCGCCGATATCCGCGTCACCGACGATCCCTGGGTGCAGCTGGTGCAGGCTGGCGACCCAGACTATCTGCGCGCCATCCGGGTGGACATGATCCATGGCGTGGTGACGCTCATGGACCGGGCGCTTGCCGTCGCGGGCGGGTTGCCCGCCCGCACACTCGTGCTCTACGGCGGCCGGGACGACCTGGTGCCGCGCACCGCCTTCTGCAACCTGCTCGCACGCCTGCCGGCGCCGCCGGCCGGCCCGCGCGTCGCGCTCTACCCGGACGGGCATCATTACCTGCTGCGCGACCTGCAACGTGAGGCGCCCCTGCGGGACATCGTCGCCTGGCTGGAGGCCGGCCGCCGGCCGACCACGGTGGGTGCCGCGGTCAGCCGCGAGGAAGCCCGTGACCGGCTCTGCGCGGCGGGCGGGTAGCGTGCGCCCTCGCTTCGTGTATCGGTGAGACAGGCGGGCTAGCGATGCAGCCAGCAGGCGCTGTGGTGCCCGGGGCGGGGCTCGAAGTCCGGCGGCGTGTCCACGTCACATAGCCCCGGCATGTGATGCGGGCAGCGGGGATGGAAGCGGCAGGCCACGGGCGGGGCGATGAGGCTCGGCGGCTCACCGGCCGGAATCGGCCGCTCCCGGCGGGCATTCTCCGGGTCGGGGTCGGCCAGGGCGGCGAGCAGGGCCTGGGTATAGGGGTGCTGTGGACGGTCGATGAGCTCGTCCACCGGGGCCTCCTCGACGATGCGCCCGGCGTACATGACGAACACGCGGCTCGCGTAGTGGCGCACGGTGGAGAGGTCGTGGGTGATGAAAGCCAGTGTGAGCTCGCGCTCGCGCTGGATGCGGTGCAGCAGCTCCAGGATCTCCACGCGCACCGAGGCGTCCAGCATGGAGACCGGCTCGTCGGCGATGAGCAGGCTCGGCGCGAGCACCAGGGCGCGGGCGATGACCACGCGCTGCTGCTGGCCGCCGCTCAGCATGTGCGGGAACTTGCCGAGGTAGTCGGCGGCGGGGGCGAGGCGCACCTCGGCGAGGGCGGCGGCAATGCGCTCCGCCCGCTCGGCCCTGGGGACGCCGTGGACCTTGAGCGGCTCCTCGAGGATGCGGCGCACGTCCATGAACGGGGGCAGGGCGCCGTAGGGGTCCTGCTGCACGTAACCCACCCGGGCGCGATAGCGCTTGAGGGCGGCGCCACTGAGCGAGCCGAGCGCCTCGCCGTCGCACACCACCTGGCCCGCGCTCGGTCGGTGCAGGCCGAGCAGGGTGCGGGCGAGGGTCGACTTGCCGCAGCCACTCTCGCCGACGAAGGCGACGGCTTCGCCGGCGGCGAGCTCGAAGCTCACGCCGTCCACGGCCTGCACGCTGCCGGCGCGCAGGAAGCCCCAGCGGCGCAGCTCGAAGTGCGTGCGCAGTTCCTGCACGGCGAGGCGCACGCCGCCCGTCGTCGGTGTGTCGGGCCGCATGCTCATCCGTCGCCGTGCCCCGCGAACAGCCAGCAGCGGGCGTCGTGGCCGTCGGCCACGCGGAATGCGGGCGGGTCCTCGGCGCAGCGCGCGAAGCGCTGCGGACAGCGCTCGGCGAAGCGGCAGCCCGCGGGCGGCGCGGCGAGGCTCGGCGGCTCGCCCGGGATGGCCTGCGGCCGCTCCCGCTGCTGCAGGCGCGGCACGCTCGCCATCAGCAGGCGCGCATACGGGTGTGCGGGCGCCGTGAAGAAGGCCGCCGCGCCCGAGTGCTCGACGATCTGCCCGGCGTACATCAGCGCCACGCGGTCGGCGATCTCGCTGGAGGTGGCGACGTCGTGGGTGATGAGGATGAAGCTCGTCCCCCGCTCCCGCTTGATGGCCTTCAGCCGGTTCATGATGCTGGCCTGGGTGAGCACGTCCAGCGCCGAGGTGGGCTCGTCCATGATGACCAGATCCGGCTCGGTGATGAGCGCCATCGCCAGCACCACGCGCTGGCGCATGCCGCCGGAGAGCTCGAAGGGATAGCGGGCGAGGAAGTCGGTGGACACCCCCACCAGCTCGAAGACCTCCCGCGCCCGGGCGGCGGCCCGCTCGGCGCTTGCGCCACGATGCACCCGCAGCGGCTCGGCCACCTGCTCGCCGACGCGGACCACCGGGTTCAGCGCGTTCATCGCCGCCTGCATGACGAAGGCGATGCGCTGCCAGCGCACCTCGCGGCGGAAGCGCTCATCGGAGAGCGGCATGGTGTCCGTGCCGTCGATGGCCACCCGGCCGGCGAGGCGGGCGACGTTGCGCGGCAGCACGCGCAGCAGCGCGCGGGCGAGCGAGCTCTTGCCGCAGCCGGATTCCCCCAGCACCACCAGCGCCTCGCCGCGGTGGACGGTGAGATCGATGCTGTCCACGGCGCGCACGATGCCGCCCTGGCTGCGGTAGTGCAGGGTCAGCCCCTCGACGGCGAGCAGCGGCGCCGCGGCCATCACAGGCTCCTCAGCCGCGGGTTGAACACGCGGTCCAGCGCGAACCCGAGCATGGCGAAGCCGAGCCCGGTGAGCATGAGCAGCGCCGCGGGCTCCAGCACCCAGTAGAAATAGCCGTGATAGAGGGCGCTCTGGTTCTGGGCGTCGTTGAGCAGCTTGCCCCAGGTGGGCAGCGCGGGATCGCCCAGGCCGAGCACCGCGAGCGACGCCTCGAGGAAGACGAAGGTCGGGATGAGCGTGACGAATGTCGGGATGAGCACCGGCAGTATGCGCGGGATCATGTAGCGGAAGATGATGCGTGCATTGCTCGCCCCGTAGGCCTGCGCCGCCTCGATGTAGGGCGCCTCGCGGATGGGCAGGAGCATTGCGCGGTACATCTTCACGCTTGCCGAGAAGATGCCGAGCGCGATCACCACGCCGAGGATCACCCAGATGCTGGTGGAGTAGAGGGTCCCGACCATCACCAGCACGGGCAGGATGGGCAGGATCATGTTCACCTCGGTGAGCCGCTGGATCAGCCCGTCCACCCAGCCCCGGTACCAGACGCCGACGGCGGCGACGATGAGCGTGGTGACGGTGGTGCCCACCGTGGCGATCAGGCCGAAGGCGAGCGCCACCGGCGTGCCCCAGAGCAGCGCGAGCAGCAGGCTGCGGCGCTGGTGGTCCGTGCCGGCGAGGCCGTGCACCTGGCCGTAGACCACGAGGTCGGCGCTGATGTCGGCGTCTTCCTCGAAGACGATGGCATCGGCGATGAGCCGGTAGTCGCCGGTCTCGACCACGGGCGGGCCGTTGCCGTTGGGTGCGGCGAACAGCCCGACGTGGGCCGGGGCGCCCAGGCGCCGCTGCAGTGCCCAGTCCTGGGACAGGGCGATGCGCTCCTCGCGCCCGGACTGGTAGCTGCCAAGGGGGATGCGCCGGCCGTCCGGCGTCTCCCAGGCGAGGCGCACGAACGGTGCGCGCCGCTCGTACTCGGCCTCGATGAACACGCTCACCTCGCTCGGAAAGTCGCCGGCCTCGAAGCGGAAATCCAGCGGGATGCTGATGCGCCGGCCGCCGGGGAAGGCCTCCACGCTGCGTTGGGCCTCCGCCGCGGAGACGGTGAAGGTGGCCGGCCGGTCGCCGCCGAGCAGGCGGTCGGCCCAGACGGGGCCGGCATTCACCGGATAGCGCTGCCATACCTCGCCGCCGCGCCAGCGCTCCAGCGCCTCGCCGTAGGGGATGGCGATCACGGTGTAGACCGCCAGCGCCACCAGCAGCACCACGATCGCCGCGCCCGCCACCGCGGACGGGTAGCGGGCAACCTGCCGCAGCCCCGCGCGCCAGCGGCTCATTCCGGCCCCACCCTGACCCGCGGATCGAGGATCGCGTAGAGGATGTCCAGCAGGAACACGGTCGCCGCCAGCAGATAGGCGAAGATCACCACGCCGCCGATGATCACCGGCGTGTCCCGGTGGCCGATGGCCTGGAAGAGCAGCGTGCCGAGGCCCGGCCAGTTGAACACCTGCTCGAGGATGATGGCGCCGCTCCACAGCCCGATGAGCATGAGCAGGAAGCTGGTGACGATGGGGGCAAGCGTCGGGCGCAGGACATAGCGGCGCTGGATGAGGCGCTCGGGCAGGCCCTTGGCCCGGGCCATCTCTACGTAGTCCTCGCTGGAGTGGATGAGGAAGAATGTCCGCCAGGAGTAGATGGAGATGAAGATCTGCGAGAGGAACATGGCCGCCACCGGCAGCGCCATGTGCCGCGCCACGCTCCAGGCGTAGGCGAGGGTGCCCTCGGGCGGCGGCACCGCCACCATGCCGCCCGCGGGGAGCATCGGCCAGACGAAGGCGAAGATAAGGATCAGGAAGATGCCGTAGAACCAGCCGGGGGCCGCCGAGCTCGGGGCGAGGCCGATGACCGTGCGGTCCAGGGCACTGCCGTAACGCCGCGAGAGCCGCAGGGCGATCGCCACCGAGGTGAAGAACACCAGCAGGTTGGCCGTGCCGAACAGCAGCAGCGTGGCCGGCAGGCGCTCGGTGATGATGTCGCCCACCTCGCGCGAGCCCCGGTCCGAGGTCATCTGCTCGGCGCGGCCGAGATTGAGCCGCATGGCCTGCTCGAGGTAATCGAAGCTGCGCCAGATGAAGGGCTCGTCCAGGTTCAGCCGCTCCACCTCGAGCTGCACGCGCTCGGCGATGAGCGCGTTGCGCTCGCTCGCGCTCATGTCCGCGAACTGCGGATTGGCCCGCACGGCCTCGGCCACGGCGGACTCGATCTGCAGCCGGCGGATCTCGTCCACGCGCCCGCCCATGTTGGCGATGACGATGGTGAGATAGACACCCACCAGCACCGTCAGCAGCAGCGCGAGCGTGCGCTTGACCACGAACACGGCGAGGCGCCGCAGGTCGCGCAGCCGCCCGCCCGGGCTTCGCCGACGTCGCCCGGCGCTCATTGCTGCCCCTCGGCCTCGGCGGGGACCGTCGCGAAGACATGGCTCGCGAAGCGCGGCAGCGCCACGCGGTGAGAGCGCACGATCACCTCCAGCCGGTTGGCGCCCGCGCCGAGCTCGGCGATCACCGCCGCCGGTACGCGGATGCGCCAGCTGCCCGGCCGGGGCTCCGCGCCGCCCTGATGCGCGAGCGCGCCGGTGCCGTCGAAGAGCAGCCAGCTGACCTCCCGAATGGCGGTAACCGGATACGGCTCGCCGCCGGCGGTGATCTCCAGCCGGAAGCTCGCGGCCTGGTCGAGGTCAACGGTGATGGGGCCATCCAGGGCCGGCTCGGGGATGGCCACCTCGGCGACGCGCAGCCACTTGTCCGCGGGGTCGGGGAAGTCCTCGTCGCGCGCGAGCACCAGCGAGCCGGCCACCGCGTGCACCGACTCCAGGAAGAACGGCCCGTCGCCCACCCAGTAATGCCCCCGTGTGTCCCGCCAGGCGTCCAGGGCCTCATAGCGGCGGGCGGGGCCATCCTCCAGCGTGAACCCCGCCAGGACCCCGGCGAAGGGCACGTAGCCGGCATTGCGGGCGGCGTGGCGATGCCGGTCGAGAATGGGCAGCGAGGGCCCGGAGACCAGGCTCAGCCAGGGTATGCGGCGGCGATCGGCCTTGTCCGAGGAGAAGGCGAGCTCGCCGGCGGTCTCGGCACGGATGCCGAGGCCGAGCACGTGCCAGGGCAGTAGCGCCGGGGTGCGTATGGCGGCGATGGTCTCCGCGTCGGGGTAGATCTGGTCGCTGTAGACCTCCACGGTCAGCGGCTCGCGAGCGACGATCCGCCAGCCGCGGAAATGCTCCAGATAGGCCTCCTGCGCCGGCACGGCGCTGCGGTCGAACAGCGGACTCGCCTCGTCGGCACGGGCGAACTGCAGCAACCACGGCAGCATCAGGTCGGCCACCGACATGGGGGCGCCGTCGTGCCAGGCGCGGTCCAGGTAGCCGTCCTCGAAGGTGATCCGGGTGCGGGTGCGGGCGTCGAGCCCGTCCGGGTGCCGCTCGCCCACGGTGACGAGCGTCCCGTCCTCGGCATCGAAGCCGATCCAGGCCTCCGGTGGCACGGTGATTTCGGGCGCGGTGGCCAGCGACACCCAGTCGAGGCTGCGCTGGACGGGGGCGCCCTCCGCGACGGTCACCTCCGCGTGCTGAATGCGCTGGGGCCGGAACAGGCCGGTGAACGGATCCGGAAGCGCGGGTGGATCCTGGGTAGCGCTGATGATCATGCGGTCATACAGCCAGGTGGTGCCGGCCACGGGATTCCACGGGTCGGTGAGCAGCGAGGGCGTGGCGATGACCACCTCGCCGCCGAGGCGGTCCTCGAAGCGCAGGGTATACGGCCAGAGACGGGAGCCGGCGAGTCCCCCGGCCAGGTCGGCGGCGAGCTGGACGTCGGCAGCGAAGGGCCACACGCTCAGCTGATCCACCAGCCAGATGCGCACGGAGCTCTCCATGGCAAGCCCCAGGGCCTGGGCCATGAGCTCGTTGCGCTCGCCCGGCGAGGCGTAGTCCCGGCGCTCCAGCCGGCGCGCCAGCCGATCCAGCGCCGGCGGCGGGTCATAGGCCTGCCACAGTGGCGCCGGGCGGCCCTGGGGGGTGTAGAAGTCGGCGAAGTTCTGGGCCTGGTCGCGGTTGATGACCGTGGACACCCAGCCGCCGGTATAGATATGCCACTGCCCGGCGGCGGGGTCGGCGCCGAGCCACAGCGGTGCCGCCTGGTCGGCGGTGCGGTAGAGCCTGTCCACCGCGAAGCCCACGCCCTCGAGCTGGTTGGCCACGTAGTCGCCCACTTCGCGCCGGGTATCCTCGGTGCGGATGAGGAGCTTCAGCACCACCGGCTCGCCCTGGTAGTGCCAGGCGCCGTCCCGACGGGCGGCGCCGAGGTCCTCCATCTCGCGGCGGATCACCCGCTCGGCACGCTCCGGCTGGTAGGCGTACGCGAGCTCCAGAGCCCGAGCCCGGGGCGCGAGGCGGGCGTAGTCCGGGAAGGCCGTGCTGAGGGGCAGGGTCCGCGGCTCGGCGAGGCCGCCATAGAGCTCGCTGGCGATGTACTCGCGGTCCACCAGCCAGTTCAGCGCCTCGCGGATGGCGGGGACGGCGAAAGGGTTGAGCTCTCCGGTCTCGAGCTCGGGGCCTGCCGGGTTGAGGGTGAGCTCGGCCGAGGAGCCGTAGGACAGCGCGTAGTCCACGCGCGGGGCGTTGCGGATCTGGCGCAGGAGGACCGGGCTGGTGATCCCCTGGGCGAGCACATGGCGGGCGCCGGTCTCGATCTGGCCCACCACCTTGCCGGGGTTGGCGTCCTCGGTGAACACCACCTGGTCCACCAGCGCGCCGCGGCGCTGGGTGGCATCGCCACTGCTGTCCGACTGGGCGAGCACTGCGCCCGTGCCAAGGGCCAGCAGCGCGGCCAGCGCGATCTGCAACTGGTACAGCGATCGCCCCGTGGTCCGTGTCCAGAGTGCCATTGCCCCCGATGGTGCCGTGAATCGGATGCCTTAGCGAGGGGGGCGGCCGCCGATGGCCTCGGTAACCTCACGCGCGGCGGAGCGCACCCGCTCGCCGATGTCGGGCAGGGCAGCGTCGGGGAGGCGCGCGGCGAGGCCCGAGATGGAGATGCCGGCAACGGCCTCGCCGTACTCGTTGAAAATGGCCGCGGCGAGGCAGCGCATGCCCGTGGTGCTCTCCTCGTTGTCCAGCGCCCAGCCGCGCTGGCGTGTGTGCTGGAGATCGGCCTCGAGCGCGGCGAGAGTGGTTAGCGTGGTGTCCGTAAAGCGCGACAGGCCCCGCTCGGCGGCGATGGCGCGCAGGCTTGCCGTGCTGCGCTCGGCGAGCAGGGCCTTGCCGATGCCCGAGGCGTGCATATGGCCGCGGGTGCCCGGGCGGAAGAAGGCGCGGATGGGCTGGTGGGTCTCCACCTGGGAGACGAACACCACCTCGCCCCGGTCCTCGATACCGAGGTTGGAGGTCTCGCCGGTGGCCTCCACCAGCGCGCGCATGACCGGCCGCGCGGCCTCCACGGTGTTGGTCCGGCGCAGGAAGGCGCTGCCGATGCGGAAGCTCTCCACGCCGATGGCCCAGGTCTGGCTGTCCTCCTGGAAGGTGACCATGCCGCGCTGCTGCAGGGTGATGAGCAGCCGGTAGGCGCTGCTCGGCGCCATGTCGAGATCGACGGCGATCTCCGTGAGGGTGGCCTCGTGTTCCTCCGCGAGCAGGCGCAGCAGCCGCAGGCCACGATCGAGGGCCTGCACGGTGCCGCTCTGGCGCTCCGGCGCCTCGCTGCGAGGACGGCCGCGCTTGCGGCGCGGGTGCTGGTCTTCACTCATGGTCCGTCGAATTTTTCATCGCCGCAAAGTGGTCGCTGTGCGAAATAACCGGAACGCCCGCCAGGACAGCGTCCGCGGGCTTTCCGGCCCGAGACGAAAAACTTTACCGAAAAAATTGGAAAAGTTTTCTGCGCCGGTATCCTGAGGATAGCAGCGATCAGGAGGAGAGGGCATGCACGACCAGAATCCGGTGTTTCTGCCGGGGCCGACGAACATCCCCGAGCGCCTGCGTCAGGCCATGAGCGGGCCGAGCCGGGATCACCGCTCGCCGGCCTTCGCGCGCAGCCTTGTGCAGCTGCTGGCGGACATCAAGCCGGTGTTCGGCACCGAGGCGGGGGAGGTGGCCGTGTTCACGGCGAGCGGCACCGGCGGCTGGGAGACGGCGATCACCAACACCCTCTCGCCAGGAGACCGGGTGCTCGCCGCCCGCCACGGCATGTTCTCCCAGCGCTGGATCGATCTCTGCGAGCGCCTGGGTCTGGAGGTCCAGGTGATCGACGCGCCCTGGGGCGAGGGCGTGCCGGCGGAGGCCTTCCGGGAGGCGCTGGCCGCCGACCGTGAGCGGCGCATTCGCGCCGTGCTCGCCGTGCACAACGAGACGGCGACGGGCGTGACCAGCGACATCGGCGCCGTGCGCGCGGCGCTGGACGCGGCCGACCACCCGGCGCTGCTGTTCGTCGACGGCGTCAGCTCCATCGGCGCGCTGCCCTTCCACATGGACGCCTGGGGGGTGGACGTTGCCGTCGCCGGCTCGCAGAAGGGCTTCATGCTGAGCACCGGGCTCGCCATCGTCGCCGTGAGCCCGCGCGCCCGGGCGGCGATGGAGACGGCACGGCTGCCGCGCTGCTACTTCGATCTGCGCAGCATGCTGGCGGCGGGCCGGGACGGCAGCTACCCGTACACGCCTGCCGTGCCGCTGCTGGACGGGCTGCGGGAGAGCGTGCACATGCTGCTCGCCGAGGGGCTGGAGCAGGTGCACGCCCGTCACCGCCACATTGCGAATGGCGTGCGGCGGGCCGTCGCGGCCTGGGGACTTGAGCTCTGCGCGCGCCGCCCGGCGCTCTACTCGGATACGGTGACCGCCATCGTGGTGCCGCGGGATTTCGACGCCCGGGCCCTGGTCAACCATGCGAGCGAGGCCTACGGCGTGAGCTACGGTATCGGTCTGGGGGCGGTGGCGGAGCGGGTGTTCCGCATCGGCCACCTCGGCCATCTCACCGAGGCGATGGCCCTCGCCGGCATCGCCACCGCCGAGATGGCCATGCGCGACCTGGGCTATCCGGTGGTGCTCGGCAGCGGTGTGGCCGCCGCCCAGCACGCCTACCAGGTCCGGGCCAGGGGCACGCCGGAGCCCGCGGAAGCGGTTGCTGCCATGGAGGTCCGCTGATGGAGATCCCGACCATCGACGACGTGATCGCCGCCCACGAGCGGATCGCGCCGCACATCCACCGCACGCCGGTGCTGACCTCGTCCTGGCTCGACCAGCGCAGCGGGGCGAGGCTCTTCTTCAAGTGCGAGAACTTCCAGAAGGCGGGGGCCTTCAAGGTGCGCGGGGCGACCAACGCCGTGTTCTCGCTGCCGGATCACCTGCTCGAGAAGGGCGTGGCGACCCACAGCTCCGGCAACCATGCGCTCAGCCTCAGCTACGCCGCCGGGCGCCGGGGCATCCCCTGCCACGTGGTGATGCCGCACACCGCCCCGCAGGCGAAGAAGGACGCCGTGCGCGCCTATGGCGGGATCATCCGCGAGTGCGAGCCCTCCACCAGCGCCCGGGAGGCAATGTTCGCCGAGGTCCAGGCCGAGACCGGGGCCGACTTCGTCCACCCCTACAACGACCCGCGGGTGATCGCCGGCCAGGCCACCTGCTCCCGCGAGCTCATGAGCCAGACCGAGGGCCTCGACATCGTTATCGCGCCCATCGGCGGCGGCGGCATGATCTCGGGCACCTGCCTGAATCTCGCTGCCACCGCGCCGGAGGTGGCGATCTACGCCGCCGAGCCGGAGCAGGCGGACGATGCGGCGCGCAGCCTGCACGCCGGCCACATCATCGCCGACGATGCGCCGCAGACCGTGGCCGACGGGCTCAAGGTGCCGCTCAAGGAGCTCACCTGGCACTTCGTCAGCCGCCACGTCACCGACATCCTCACCGCCTCCGAGCAGGAGATCATCGACGCCATGCGCCTCACCTGGGCGCGCATGAAGATCGTCATCGAGCCCTCCTGCGCGGTGCCCCTGGCGGTGATCCTCAAGCACCCGGAGGTCTTCGCCGGCAAGCGGGTCGGCGTGATCATCACCGGCGGCAACGTCGACCTCGACCGGCTGCCCTGGACACAGTAGAGGAGCGCCAAGCCATGAACGCACCCGTGAACCTCAACGAGCTCGAGGTGGGCTACGACGTGCCGGCCCGCCCGGGCATGGACGCAGCCGACATCCAGACGCCGTGTCTGATCCTCGATCTGGATGCGCTGGAGCGCAACATCCGCAAGATGGGCGAATACGCCCGCGAGATGGGCGTGCGCCATCGTCTGCACGGCAAGATGCACAAGTCCGTGGACGTCGCCCACCTGCAGCAGCGCCTCGGCGGGGCCGTGGGGGTGTGCTGCCAGAAGGTGAGCGAGGCGGAGGTGTTCGCCCGCGGCGGCATCAGGGACGTCCTCGTGAGCAACCAGGTGCGCGACCCGGCGAAGATCGACCGCCTGGCGCGCCTGCCGGAGCTCGGGGCGCGCACGATCTGCTGCGTGGACGACGCCGCCAACGTGGACGAGCTCTCCGCCGCCGCCGTGCGCCACGGCACCACCATCGAGTGCCTGGTGGAGATCGACTGCGGCGCGGGGCGCTGCGGCGTGACCACCACGCCCGAGGTGGTGGCCATCGCCCGCGCCATCGACGCCGCCGAGGGCCTGCGCTTCGCCGGCCTGCAGGCCTATCAGGGCGCCATGCAGCATCTGGAGTCCTGGGAGGAGCGCAAGGCCAAGATCGACGCCGCCGTCGCCCAGGTGCGCGAGGCGGTGGATGCCCTGCGCGCCGAGGGCCTGGACTGCGACATCGTCGGCGGCGGGGGCACAGGCTCCTACTATTTCGAGGCCACCTCGGGTGTCTACAACGAGCTGCAGTGCGGCTCCTACGCGTTCATGGATGCCGACTACGGCCGCATCCGCGACCGCGAGGGCCGGCGCATCGACGAGGCGGAGTGGGAGAACGCGCTGTTCATCCTCACCTCGGTGATGTCCCACGCCAAGCCGGACAAGGCCATCTGCGACGCCGGGCTGAAGGCCCAGTCCGTGGACAGCGGCCTGCCGGTGATCTACGGCCGGGACGACGTGGAGTACGTGAAGTGCTCCGACGAGCACGGCGTCATCGCCGACCCGCAGGGCGTGCTGCGGATCAACGAGAAGCTGCGCCTGGTGCCCGGCCACTGCGACCCGACCTGTAACGTCCACGACTGGTACGTCGGCGTGCGCGGCGACCGGGTGGAGTGTGTCTGGCCGGTATCGGCCCGCGGCAAGGCCTACTGAGGCGGGAGCGGGCCATGCTGATCGTTTCCGAGGCCGCGGTGGCGGAGCTGGTGGGCCCGGACGACGCGCTGGCGGCGGTGGAGGCCGTGTTCGCCGGCATGGCGGACGGCACGGCGCGCAACTTCCCCGTGGTGCGCGAGGCCCTCGGCCATGCCGATGCCCTGTACGGCTTCAAGTCCGGCTTCGACCGCGAGGGCGGGGTGCTGGGTGTGAAGGCGGGCGGCTACTGGCCCGGGAACGCGGCCCGCGACCTCACCAACCACCAGTCCACGGTGTGTCTGTTCGACCCCGACACAGGCCAGTGCCGGGCGCTGGTGGCGGGCAACCGGCTGACGGCGCTGCGCACCGCGGCGGCCGCGGCGGTCTCCATCCGCCACCTGGCACCGCCGGACGCCGCGGTGCTCGGCATCGTCGGGGCCGGCCACCAGGCGGCCTTCCAGCTGCGCGCCGCCCTGCGCGAGCGGCCCTTTCGCCGGGTGCTCGGCTGGAACCGCCACCCGGAGCGCCTGGAGGGCCTGGCGGCGGTGGCCGCGGAGGGCGGCCTGCCCTTCGAGTCCGCCGGTCTGGAGCGCCTTGGCCGCGACGCCAACGTGATCATCACCATCACCTCCAGCTTCGAGCCGCTGCTGCGGGCGGAGCACGTCCAGGGCCCGACGCATATCGCGGCCATGGGCACGGATACCCGTGGCAAGCAGGAGCTGGATCCGGCGCTGGTGGCGCGGGCGGCGTGCTTTACCGACGAGCCGGAGCAGGCCGCGGCCCTCGGCGAGTGCCAGCATGCGGTCGCCGCCGGCCGGCTCGAGACCGCGGCGATCACCCCCATCGGCGAGGTGATCCGCGGGCGCCATCGCGGCCGGGGAGAGGGTGCGGAGCTGACGCTGTTCGACGGTACCGGGGTCGGGCTGCAGGATCTCGCCGTGGCGGCGCTCGCGCTGCGTCGTGCCGAGGCGCAGGGCATGGCCCGGGAGGTTGCCCTGTAGCCCGCGTTTGCCTTCCGCTCGGGGCGCCGTGGGCGCCGGGCATCGGGGCCTGGCCGGCCAACAGCGCCAGTCATCGATTTGCGCTTGCGAGGGATTCGTATTTGCACTAACTTCCTGCGAGGCAAACTCGCAGGAGGCCCCATGACCGAGTCCCGACCCTGGCGTCTGCTGATGGACGTCGAAGGCGTGGTCTTCGATCCGCTACCGGCGGTGGTGGCGGCGCTGCGCCGGGCCCTGCTGCGGGTGGGCCGGCCGGCGCCGCTGGGGCAGGATCTCGACTGGGTGGCCAGCGTCCCGCTCGGCACCACCCTGGCGACCCTGGTGGGCCACGACGGGCAATGCCGGGCCGCGTTTCTCGGGCATCTGCAGCACTACTACCGCAGCCAGTCCTGGCGCGGCCTGCCGGCCTACCCGGGTATCGCCGAGGCGCTGCGGCGCCTGCGTCACGAGGCGGAGGCCGAGATCGTGCTGGTGAGCGCCCACGACATGGACACCGCCTGGCGACAGGCCGTGGACCAGGGCCTGGACGACG
This sequence comes from Spiribacter halobius, assembly GCF_020883455.1. Lineage (NCBI taxonomy): Bacteria > Pseudomonadati > Pseudomonadota > Gammaproteobacteria > Chromatiales > Ectothiorhodospiraceae > Sediminicurvatus > Sediminicurvatus halobius. The sequence continues at coordinate 2,101,380 of NZ_CP086615.1, forward strand.
TCTTCGACAGCGTCGTCTGCCCGGAGCGCGGCTGCTGCCCCGAGTGCCGGCAGAAGCTGGTCATCCAGCTCATCCGCGAGAGCAGCGAGAGCCACCGCGTGGCCTGGCTCACGGACATGCCGGCGGAGCTGGTGCAGGCGCGCCGCCGCGGCGTGATGGGTATTGCCGCGGCCTGGGGCAGGGCACCGCTGCGGGCCATCCGCGGCGGCGAGCCGACGGTGCTGGCCGAGCGCCCCGAGCAGCTGCCCGATGCGCTGACCCTGCCCCAGGCGTGGCTCGACTCGCTGATGGCGCCCTGGTCGCCGTCGAAGCGGGCGCCTGCGCCGGTGTCTCCACCCCGCTGAGGCCGGCACAATTGGCGGCGCGGCCGGTCGCGGGGCGGGCGAGCTCAACGACAGCCCCGCCACCACGGCTGCCGGGGCTGCGTCTCGTCCTGCAGCAGGCGGGCGGCATTCACCCGGTCCTCCAGCTCGGCCCAGGCCATCTCCTCGTCGTCCTGCGCGCGCCACGCCCGCGAGATCAGCTCCCGTGCCGGCTCCGGGGCTCGGCGCGCGCCCGGCCAGTCGCGTGTGTCCTCGGCTCGCATCCTCATGGCGTTCTCCTGCCGCGTCCGCGGTCATTGCCTGACTCCGAGCATCCCGCGCCGCGCCCGGGACGCCAATCGGTACTTGCCCTTAACCCGCGTGTCTCACCGATCCGCGCCCGCAGCCGCGACTCGGTGGGATACGCGGGTTAGGTGTCTCCGCGTACGGGCATCAACTAATGCGGGGGAATCCGCTGGCGCTGCCAGCATGCGCAAGCGGGGATGACGGCGTATCGTGAAGGCTGGCTCGCCGTGCAGGCAGGAGCGCCTCCGGAGCGTCCAACTCGGAGTGGCGAGGCTCACCAGGAACGTAGCGGCACGGTGAGTGCCCTTTCGCCCATGGATGGCGGCGGGACCCGCGCCGCGATGAACCCGGGAGAGACCATGGCAGGCACAGCAGGGACACCGGAGAGGTTCGAGCGCACGGCGCTGGTGCTGCAGGGCGGGGGTGCGCTCGGTGCCTTTCACCAGGGCGTCTTCGAGCGGCTCGCCGAGGCTGGCTTCGAGTTCGACTGGCTCGCCGGCACCAGCATCGGCGCCATCCAGGCGGCGATCCTCGCCGGCAATCCGCCCGAGCATCGGGTCGAGGCGCTGGAGGCGTTCTGGGACCGCATTACGTGGCCCCAACCGCTGCCGGCCCCGCCACCGGAGCATCCGTGGCGCAAGCCGGTGAACCTGGCGAGCGCCATGGGCACCATGCTCTTCGGCCAGCCGGGCTTCTTCACGCCCCGCCCCGGCGGGGCCTGGTGGAGCCCGCTGCTGGCCGGCGAGGTGGGGCACTATGACCTGGCGGGGCTCGAGGCGACGCTCACTGACCTGATCGACTTCGACCGCCTGAACGACGGCCCGATCCGTCTGAGCCTCGGCGCCGTGGAGGTGGAAACGGGCCGGCAGGTCTACTTCGACAACCGCGAGCGGCGCCTCGACCTGCGCCACGTAATGGCGAGCGGCGCCCTGCCGCCGGCCTTCCCGGCCGTCGAGATCGACGGCTACAGCTACTGGGACGGGGGGCTGATGTCCAACACGCCCCTCGACGCCATCCTGGACGCCGACCCGCGGCGGGACACGCTCTGCTTCCTGGTGGACCTGTTCGATCCCGCCGGGCGCACGCCCGAGGATCTCGACCAGCTCGAGGACCGGCGCAAGGACATCATCTACGCCAGCCGCTCGCGCGCACAGGTGGCCCATCACCAGCAGCTGCATGCCCTGCGACGCGCCGTCGGCGAGCTCTACCGCGCGCTACCCCCGGAGCGCCGGGAGGACCCGGCGCTCGCCGCGCTGGCGCGCCTCGGCTGCACCACGCGCATGTGCCTCGTCCATCTGATCTACCGCGGCCAGGCCTACCGCTCCTGGGCCAAGGATTTCACCTTCCTGCCCCAGACCCTGGCCGATCACCGCCGCTGCGGGCGTCTCGACGCCGAGCTGATGCTGGCCGACCGTCCCTGGGAGGCGCCCATGCCCGAGCATGAAGGCGTGGTGCTCTACGAGGTGGACAACCAGAAAGCCGTGTAGTTTTCGTGTGGTCGCTTGCGAAACCCGCCGGCCACGCCGGGGTCGAAGGCAGAGCGGTCGGGCTGCGCTCGACGTTCGTGGTTCGGGTGGGCCTGCCTGGGAGCGGCAAGAGGGTATCGGTGAAATGATCCGCATCGACGGCGTTTCGAACGCCGACTGCAGGGCCCCGGGTCGATACGGGGTCATGGTGGGCCTGTTGCTGGCGCTGTTGCTGCTCGCCGGCTGCGCCACCTATGACGACCGTGTTGCGCCGGTGCGCATGCCCACCGAGGAGGCCGGCGCGGTGGACATCGGCGGGGCGCTGGTCAGTGCCCGGGCCTTTGTCGACCCCCAGGCCGCCGAGGAGGCCTTCGGGTTCGATATCCGCGGCGCCGGTCTGCTGCCGGTGCAGTTCGTGGTCGACAACCGCAGTGGGGCGGATATCTCCGTGGAGGGAGAGCGCACCCTGCTCGCCGACCGGGAGGGCAACGCCTGGCCGGTTCTCGAGTCCCGGCGGGCGGCCGAGCGCGTCCGGGAGAGCGTGGCCGCGGGCGAGAGCATCCAGCAGGGGGCGCGCAGCTCCCTGCTGACGGGCCTGGCCGGCGCCGTGGCCGGGGCGGCGATCGGCATCGTCACCGGCGAGAGCGCGGGCGAGGGCGCCGCGCGCGGCGCCGCCGCCGGGGCCGCGATCGGCGGCATCGCCGGGGGCGCCTCCGCCTATGCGGGCATCGGGCGCGACATCCAGGAAGACCTGCGCGAGCAGTCCCTCGCGGACCGGCTCATCGAGGACGGCGAGCTCGCCTATGGCTTTCTGTTCTTCCCGGGGCGGAACGAGGCGGAGTCGGCGGAGTCCCTGCGGCTCTCGCTGCGCATCGGCGAGGAGACCCGTATTGCCCGGGTGCCGGTGGTGGAGGTGCAGACCGGCCGCTGAGGCGCCCGGCGCCGCCGGGCCCGGGCATCACGCGAAGAGCAGGTCCCCGTAGCCCCAGATCAGCGTGCCGAGCAGGATGGCCGAGTAGCAGACGTAGGGGATCTGTCGCCAGAACAGCCAGCTGCCGTCCGTACGGCCGGTCTCCCGCAGATGGCGCCGCCGGTACTCCACCGCCGCCGAGAACAGTACCATCAGCGAACCGGAGCGCTGGAACCACTCACCGTCGCCGGTGGCCATGCTGGCAGCGAGCGAGATCATCGCCGGGCCCATGGCGAGCAGCATGAGCGTGATCTCGGCGGCATGGCTCTCGTGCAGCAGAATGCGCCTCACCACCTGCCTCCCCTCGATCCAGGGTATGCGCTGGCCATGCGACAGCGTAGCGCCTGGCGCGCGACTGGCTATCCGCAGTCGCCGCAATCCGCGCCCGCCGCCGTGAATCGGTGGGCAGGGGTCATCCCCCTCAGATCAGGTCCACCAGCACCGCGCCCGCCACGGTCAGAGCGACGATCAGCCAGGGCGGCAGGCGCCACACCGCAAGCAGCGCGAAGGCCGTGAGCGCCAGGGCGAAGTCCTCGGGCCCGCGCACCGCACTGGTCCAGACCGGCTGGTAGAGCGCGGCGCCGAGGATGCCCACCACCGCGGCGTTGGTGCCGGCCATCACCGCCCGTGCGGGCTGCAGCGCGCGCAGCCGGTCCCAGAACGGCAGCACGCCGAGGAGCAGCAGCATGCCCGGCAGAAAGATGCCACCGAGGGCCAGCGCCGCGCCGAGCAGGGAACCCCCGGTCGGGCTCATCACGGCGCCGAGGTAGGCGGAGAAGGTGAACAGCGGCCCGGGAATGGCCTGGGCGGCGCCATAGCCGGCGAGGAACGCGTCCGCACCGACCAGGCCGGTGGCCACCACCCGCGACTCCAGCAGCGGCAGCACCACGTGCCCGCCGCCGAAGACCAGGGCCCCGGCCCGGTAGAAGATCTCGAACAGCGCGAGCAGCGGCGTGGGCCAGGCGAGCAGCAGCAGGGGCAGTCCGAGCAGCAGCGCCGCGAAGACGGCGAGCAGGGCCGAGCCCGCGCGTGGCGAGAGCGCGACGCCGAGATGGCTGCCGTCGGTGGCCGCGACGTCCCGGCACAGCCAGCGGCCCGCCAGCGCGCCGGCCAGGATGGCGGCGATCTGCGCGAACGCGCCGGGCAGGAACACGACGATCAGCACCGCCGCCACGGCAATGCCGGCCCGCTCCCGGTCCGGGCAGAGGCTGCGCGCCATGCCCCAGACGGCGTGCGCCACCACGGCTACGGCGACAAGCTTGAGCCCGTGGATGACGCTCTGCCCCAGCGGCCCGCCGAAGGCATCCGCGCCGAGGGCGAACGCGAAGAGCAGCAGCGCCGAGGGCAGGGTGAAGGCCGCCCAGGCGAGCAGCGCCCCGGGCAGCCCCGCGCGCAGCAGCCCGAGCGCGAAGCCCACCTGGCTGCTCGCCGGCCCGGGCAGGAACTGGCAGAGGGCGACCAGGTCGGCATAGCTCGTCTCCGACACCCAGCGCCGGCGCTGCACGAGCTCGTCGCGGAAATACCCCAGATGCGCGATGGGGCCGCCGAAGGACGTCAGCCCGAGCTTGAGAAAGGCGCGGAACACCTCGCCCGGGGTGCCGGCATCGTCATGACGCGCCCTCTGGTCACCGCTCACCGCATAGCCCCCATATCCAGCGCCAGCCGGAGCGGCCGAGGGTAGCAACTGACGATGGCGCGGTCCTGTCGCGACGGCAAGCGATCAGGGGCGTGCGCGGAGAAGCGCTCCCCGGGGGCGTTCATGCCCGCCGCGCCGTGGGCGCCGGCGGGGCCGGCCGTGTTCATGGTTGCCGACAGGCGGGCGCCTCAGTCGCAGGACGTTTCCCGGCCGCGACAGCCCCACCGCGGCCGCTACGCCTGATGGCAGCGGGCTGCGTTCAGACTGGCGGGAAGAGCGACCGCAGGTCCAGCGGACTACCGGCTGGCGTCGGAAGGGGCACGTTGGCCAGATCGTGGACGGCCTCCTGGGTCAGGTACCCAGCCGCTGCGGGCTCGGCGTATCGCTCCAGCCGGCGCTGCTCGGGGTCCACCAGCCACGCCTCCGGGATGCCAAAGCGGGCATGGAGGGGAAGCTTTGCGTCGCAGTCATATGTCAGCGAACTGCCGGCGACCTCGATGACCAGAAAAACTTCTCCCGGCTGGGGATGGGAAGCGCGGTAGAAGTCCGGGCGCGGGTGAAGCAGTGCCAGGTCCGGCTGGCCTCCCTGGCGGCTTGAGATGACCAGCATGACCGCGCCGGATGGTGCTCGCACGTCCGGCGCCGGCGGCGGGTTCCGGCCGTCGGCGCCGCGCGCGGTCCCGCCGGCGCCCGGGCGTGCCGTGCAGCCGTCCCGACAGACCGCGGAGATGTCACCTGATCGGCGAGCGCATGGGCGCGCATCGCGCAAGCCGGTATGCTCTGCGGCCCGAGTAAATGCCGGGGCAGGAGTTCACGGTGCAGGCTTCCATGGATAACGCTCAGAGCAGCTGGCAGGCGTTGCTGCGGCTGCTGCGCTACGCCCGCGGCTACCGGCGGCGGATCGCCGCGGCGGTGGCCTGCTCGACCGTCAACAAGCTCTTCGACATTGCCCCGGAGATCCTCATCGGCATTGCCATCGACGTGGTGGTGAACCGCGAGGACAGCTTCGTCGCCTCCCTCGGGCTCACCGAGCCGGGCCAGCAGATCGCCGCGCTCGCCGTGCTCACCTTCTTCATCTGGGCCGGGGAGTCGCTGTTCGAGTACGCCTACATGCTGCTCTGGCGCAACCTCGCCCAGCGCCTGCAGGCGGACCTGCGCCAGGACGCCTACGAGCATCTGCAGCGCCAGGAGATGGCCTTCTTCGAGCGTCGCAGCACCGGCGATCTGGTGGCCGTGCTCAACGACGACGTCAACCAGCTCGAGCGTTTTCTCGACGGTGGCGCCAACGATCTGGTGCAGGTTCTGGTCACGGTGCTCGCCGTGGGCGGGGTGTTCTTCCTGCTCTCGCCGCTGATCGCGCTGCTGGCCTTCACGCCGGTGCCCCTGATCGTCTGGGGTGCGTTCTTTTTCCAGCGCCGGGCGGCGCCGCGCTACAACGCCGTGCGCGCCCAGGTCGGCGCGCTCGCCAACCGGCTCGCCAACAACATCGGGGGCATGGCCACCATCAAGAGCTTCACCGCCGAGGGCCGCGAGGCCGAGCGCCTGCGCGCCGAGAGCGAGGCCTACGTGGCAGCCAACCGGCAGGCCATCGCGGTGAGCTCGGCGTTCATCCCGGTAATCCGCATGGCCATCCTCTCCGGGTTCCTGCTCACCTTCACCGTGGGTGGCTTCCAGGTGCTGAACGGGCAGCTCAACGTCGGGGCGTACGGGGTGCTGGTGTTCCTCACCCAGCGCCTGCTCTGGCCGTTGACCGGGCTCGCCCAGACCATCGACCTGTTCGAGCGGGCGATGGCGAGCACGCGGCGCATCCTCGATCTGATGGCGATACCGGTGGGGGCGGCCGCCGGCGGCGATCGCCGCCTGCCCGAGCCGGTGCGGGGCGAGGTGAGCTTCGAGACCGTCACGTTCCGCTACCCGGAGAGTGGCGCCGGGGTGGCAGGCGTTAGCCTGCATCTCCCCGCGGGGCGCACCCTGGCGCTGGTGGGTGCCACGGGCTCCGGCAAGTCGACCCTGGTCAAGTTGCTGCTCCGCTTCCAGGTTCCGGATGCGGGGCGCATCCTCATCGACGGCGTGCCGGTGGAGACGCTGACCCTCGACTCGCTGCGTGGCGCCATCGGCCTGGTCAGCCAGGACGTGTTCCTGTTCGAGGGCAGCATTCGGGACAACATCGCCTACGGCCGCCCGGATGCCGACGACGCCGACATCGAGCGCGCAGCCCGCCAGGCCGAGGCGTGGGAGTTCATCGAGCGCCTACCCCACGGACTGGACACCGCCGTCGGCGAGCGCGGCGTGCGCCTCTCCGGTGGCCAGCGCCAGCGGCTCTCGCTCGCCCGTGCGCTGCTCAAGGACCCGCCCATCCTCGTGCTGGATGAGGCGACCAGCGCGGTGGACAACGAGACCGAAGCAGCCATTCAGCGCTCGCTGGCCCATCTCTCCCATGACCGTACCGTGATCGTGATTGCCCATCGTCTCTCCACCATCGTGGGTGCGGACGAGATTGTGGTGCTGGAGGCGGGGCGGATTGCCGAGCGCGGGGACCACGCGTCGCTGCTGGCCCGGAACGGTCTCTATGCCGCCCAGTGGCGGGTGCAGACCGGGGGCGCCGCGGAGATGGAGGCCCATAGCGCTGCCAGGTAGGCCATGCACGGCGTGGCCGTGTGCGACGCTACACGCGAACTTCAGCGTTGACGGTGCCTTGGGCCGGGTGCGGGCGGCGTTGAAGCCCCCTTGGCAGGCCCGCTGCCCACGAGTGTGAGAGCATGGGGCAGGCGCCAGATGGCGCGAGTCACGATAACCGCGGCTTCGAGGCAGGCAGCCGGTGAGTGATACCCAGCGCAGCGTCCAGGAGCGTGACCCGGCCGGCCAGCGGCGCCGCCTGCCCGGGGAAAGGCGGCGTGCGCTCATCGTGGAGGCCGCGGCGGAGCGTTTCGCCGCGCAGGGATTCGGACTCTCCACCCGGGAGCTCGCCCGAGGCATGGGCGTGACGCAGGCTCTGCTCTACCGCTACTTCCCCTCGAAGGAGGCGCTGGTGGAGGCGGTGTTCGAGGCGGTCTTCGTGGACCGCTGGCGCCCCGAGTGGAGCGAGCGTCTCGGTGAGCACAAGGAACCCCTGGAGAACCGCCTTACCCGCTTCTACGAGTCGTTCCTGGCCAGCCGTACCGCCGTGTCCATGCGGCTGTTCATGCGCGGTGCGCTGGACGGGCAGGCATTTCCCGAGCGCTACACCCGCGCTCTCGACGAGCGGATCCTGCGTCCGGTAGTGGACGCGCTCCGGCAGGATGCCGGTCTGCCGGAACTCGCGCGCGAGCCGCTGCTTAACGGCGAGCGGGAGCTTGCCATGGTGCTGCACGGCGGGATCGTCTTCCTCGCCATTCGCAAGCACATCTATGGGACGCCGCTACCTGACGACTGCGCGGAGCACGTGTTGCTGCAGGTGCGCACCTTTCTCGGCGGCGCGCCCCAGGTGCTGCAGAGCCTGCACTCGCCGGAATCGCCACAGATCCTGCGCATGCCGGTGCTCCGCGCACCGGACGCGATCACTCGCCCTTGACGCGTTCCACGAAGGGGGCGGTGGTGAAGGTGTAGTCCTGGTCCGCGACGGATCTGTGGCACTCGAAGCAGGCGTCCATGCTGCGATCGCTGCGGCGTGCGCCGTCCGGTCGGAACCACGCGTACTCCCAGTCGCCGTTGCGCTTCTCGGGCGGATAGATTTCGCCCCAGCCGGCACGCTTCTCCTGGACGAAGACATTCGTGACCTCCGTGCCCGGCAGAAAGCGGCCGTTGGCGTCGGTGAGCGGTTGGCCGTCGTCGCCGAGCCGTGCGAGATGATCCTCCATGACCACGACCGTGCCATCGGGCAGCGGTGCGCCGGGCCTCGCCATGGCCAGCGCGTCCGGGGCGACATAGAGGAAGCGGACGATGGGCGGTTCCCGTTCGGGCTTGTCCACCGTCATGTAGCGCACGAAGGTGGCCGCGTAGTTCTCGGGGTAGGCGACGCGCTCCGGCCCGCCCAGCGCCACCGCCGCCGCGACGGCGAGCACGGTGATCGAAACTGTGGCACCCAAGGTGTGTCTGCGTATCCGGAACATGGCAGGAGGTCTCCCTGGGACGGTGCTAGGGGCGGCGCGATGGCCGTGGCCCGTGCTGGTCCTATAGGATGACCGAATTAAGTTGTCAATTGACAACTTAGGCCCGAGCGACGGGCGGTGCGGCAAGGCAGGTACACATGGTGGGGGGATATCGGAGGCCGCGCGTCGGAGAGGGAAATCCGCGCGTCCGGGACCCAACGGCTTGAACGGGAATCCGGGTGTGGGGTGGCACGCGGAGCCGTAAGCGCTTCGGAGCGTTATCGGCAGGCTGCGGTGGGCCCGATGGCGAGGGGTGGGCGGCAGTGCCCGCGATCCGGGTCAGCCGCACGCACCAGACGGGTGCGTGCGGCGGCCGGAAGGACGCCGGGCGGGGCTAGCGCGTCCCCGCCCGTGCCGGCTACTCCTCGCCGGCGAAGACGCCGAGAAGGTGCAGCAGGCTGGTGAAGAGGTTGTAGATCGACACGTACAGCGTGATCGTCGCCATGATGTAGTTGGTCTCGCCGCCGTGGATGATCTCGCTGGTCTGGTAGAGGATCAGCGCGCTCATCAGCACGATGAAGGCGGCGCTCATGGCCATCGACAGCGCCGGAATGGAGAAGATCACCGCCACCAGGGCGCCGACGAAGGCCACCAGGATGCCGGCGAACAGGAAGCCGCGCAGGAAGCTGAAGTCCTTCTGGGTAGTCAGGGCGTAGGCCGAGAGCCCGATGAACATCACGCCGGTGCCCCCGAGGGCCATCATCACGAGCTCTGCACCGTTGCTGAACGCGCCGATGTACATGTTCAGCAACGGCCCCAGCGTGTAGCCCATGAAGCCGGTCAGGGCGAACACGCTCGGCAGGCCCCAGACGCTGTTGCGCAGGGCAGAGGTCAGGAAGAGCAGCCCGAAATAGCCGCCCAGCACCAGAATCCAGTGCAGCGGCGGCGCGTTGGTGGCCATCGCCACGCCAGCGGTGACGCCGCTGAAGATCAGCGTCATCGCCAGCAGTGCGTAGGTGTTGCGCAGGACCTTGTTGGTCGAGAGTACCGACTCGCGCGCGCCGGTGCCGGTACGTGCGCTGGCGGCCCGCTCAGACTGTACAACACGGAAATTGTCGGCCATCGTTCGCTCCCTCCAAGGGACTAGAGTTCTGAATTGCCGGTCAATGTGCCATCCGGCCAGGCTGGTGTCCACGTCGATCGAGTAGACCTCGCCGCGCGGTTTGCGTTCCCGCGCCGCCGCCTTGCAGCCCCCCGGGAAAAGGCTTACCGTCTGCGCCGTTTTTCCCTGCCGGGTGGTTGCGCGTGAACATCGTCTGTCTCGACCTGGAAGGCGTCCTCGTGCCCGAGATCTGGATCGAGTTCGCCGAGCTCACGGGCATCGACGCCCTGCACGCGACCACCCGGGACATCCCCGATTACGACGAGCTGATGACCATGCGGCTCAGCGAGCTGCGACGGCATCGGCTCGGCCTGCCGGATATCGAGCGGGTCATCGCACGGCTCGAGCCCATGGCCGGGGCTCGCCGGTTCCTGGACGGCCTGCGGGAGCGCTATGAGGTGGTCATCCTGTCCGACACCTTCTACGAGTTTGCTCGCCCCCTGATGCGCCAGCTCAACCGGCCGACGCTGTTCTGCCATACCCTGGACGTGGCGGATGATGGCACCATCCGCGGCTACCGCCTGCGCCTGGCCGATCACAAGCGGCATGCCGTGCGTGCCTTCCGCGGCCTCAACTTCCGCACCGTCGCCGCGGGGGATTCCTACAACGATACCGGCATGCTGGCCGAGGCTGATGCCGGGGTTTTCTTTCGGCCGCCGCAGAATGTGGTCGAGGCCTTTCCCGACTATCCCGTGACCACCGACTATCCGGCGCTGGAGGCGGCCATCGGCCGCGGCTTCGGCGAATGACCGGACAGGGGCCGCTGCGCGTGGCGGTGCTGGCCGATACCCACGGGTTCCTCGACCCGCGCATCGCGGACCGCGTCGCCGAGTGTGACGTGGCGGTCCACGCCGGTGACGTGGGCGGGGCGGACGTCCTGCTCGCCCTGCAGCCGCGGGACGAGGTAGTGGCCATCCGCGGCAACAACGACACGCCGGACCGCTGGGCCGAGTGCGAGCATCATCTGCTCGAGACCCTGCCCCGGGAGGCGCGCCTCGCGCTGCCGGGCGGGGATCTGGTGCTGGTTCATGGCGATGACGGCGGCAGCCTGGCGGAGCGGCATCAGCGCTACCGCCGCCGCTTTCCCGAGGCGCGGGCCGTGGTCTACGGCCACAGCCATCGCCAGCTGGTGGACCGTGACGAGGAGCCCTGGCTGCTCAATCCCGGGGCCGCCGGTCGGACGCGGACGCACGGCGGCCCCGGCTGCCTCATCCTCGACTGCGCGGCTGACGGCTGGCGCGTGGAGCCGATTGTCTTCGAGCCACGCCGCTACCGCACGCGGCGCCGGCGCCAGGCGGACGGTCCCGACGGCGGAGACACGGAGAACGAGTAGGCGCTGATGGCGGTGACGCGCTCCGAGGCCGATCCCGATGACCTGCGCTCGCTTGCGCGGGCGCTGGAGGACTGCCCCGGGCCATGGCGCGAATCGTTCCGGCGGCGTCTGCGCGGCCTGAAGCGCCGCGCCTCCCGCGGCCAGCCCTACGATCGCGGTGCACGCCGTCTGGCCGCGGACCTGGAGCGGGTCCGCGCCCGCCGGGACGCCCGCCTCGCGGTCACCCTGCGGCCGAACTTCGATCTCGATCTGCCCGTTCTGGAGCGCCGCGAGGACATCGCAGAGGCCATCCAGCGCCACCAGGTGGTGGTGATCTGCGGCGAAACCGGTTCCGGCAAGAGCACTCAGCTGCCGAAGATTCTGCTCGACATGGGGCGGGGACTGGACGGGATGATCGCCCACACCCAGCCCAGACGCATCGCGGCGCGCAGCCTCGCTGCGCGCGTGGCCGAGGAGTGCGGTGCCGAGGCCGGGGCCGGGGTCGGGCACAAGGTTCGCTTTGGCGACCACACGGGCCCGGACACCCGGGTCAAGCTCGTCACCGACGGCATGCTGCTCGCCGAGACCCAGGGCGACCCGGACCTGGCCGACTACGACACCATCATCATCGACGAGGCCCACGAGCGCAGCCTCAATATCGACTTCCTGCTCGGCTACCTGAAGCGCCTCCTGCCGCGGCGGCCGGACCTCAAGGTCGTCATCACCTCGGCGACCATCGATCCCGAGCGCTTCTCCGAGCACTTCGACGGCGCCCCCATCCTGGAGGTCTCCGGGCGCACCTATCCGGTGGAGGTGCGCTACCGGCCACTGGCCGCCGAGGACGAGGACGAGCGCGACCGCACCCTGCAGCAGGGCATCGTCGACGCCGTCGACGAGCTCGCCCGCGAGGGGCCAGGGGATGTCCTGGTGTTCCTGCCCGGCGAGCGGGAGATCCGCGAGTCCGCCGAGGCGCTGCGCAAGCACCACCCGCCGCACACCGAGGTGCTGCCGCTCTACGGCCGCCTCTCGACGGCCGAGCAGCAGCGGGTGTTCGCGCCCCACGGCCGGCGGCGCATCGTGCTCGCCACCAATGTCGCCGAGACCTCGCTCACGGTGCCCGGTATCCGCTATGTGGTGGATACCGGGCTCGCCCGCATCAGCCGCTACAGCTATCGCACCAAGGTGCAGCGCCTGCCGGTGGAGCCCATCGCCCAGGCCAGCGCGGACCAGCGCGCCGGGCGCTGCGGGCGCGAGGCCCCGGGCGTGTGCATCCGCCTCTACAGCGAGGAGGACTACCAGGCACGGCCGCGCTTCACCGATCCGGAGATCCTGCGCACCAATCTCGCATCGGTCATTCTGCAGATGAAGCACCTCGGCCTCGGCGAGATCGAGGCCTTCCCCTTCGTCGAGCCGCCGGATCCGCGCTTCGTGCGCGACGGCCTGAAGCTGCTGCACGAGCTCGGCGCGGTGGACGCGGAGAACCGCCTCACCGATACCGGCCGACGCCTCGCCCGTCTGCCGGTGGACCCGCGCATCGCCCGCATGCTGCTGGCCGGCGAGGCGGAGGGCGCGCTCGCCGAGGTGCTGGTGATTGCGGCGGCCCTGTCCATCCAGGACCCGCGGGAGCGTCCCATGGATGCCCGCGGGGCGGCCGACGAGGCCCACGGCGAGTGGCGCGACGAGCGCTCGGATTTCGCGGCGCTGCTCAGGCTCTGGGCAGACTTCCAGCGCCAGGCCCGTGCGCTCGGCCGGCGCAAGCTGCTGGCCTGGTGCCACGAGCACTTTCTCTCCCACGTGCGCATGCGCGAGTGGCGGGACGTCCACCGCCAGCTGCGGGAGCTGGTGAAGGGCATGGGCCTGCGCGAGAACGAGCGCGCCGCCGAGCCCATGCCCCTGCACCGGGCGCTGCTCACCGGGCTGCTCTCCAATATCGCCCTGCGCAACGAGCATGGCGACTACACCGGCCCGCGGGGCCTGCGGCTCGCCATTCATCCCGGCTCGGGGCTCGCGAAGCGCAAGCCGAAGTGGATCGTCGCCGCGGAGCTGGTGGAGACGAGCCGGGTGTTCGCGCGCACGGTGGGCGAGGTGCGGCCGGAGTGGATCGAGCCGCTGGCCGGCCACCTTGTCGCCCACCATTACCGCGACCCCTGGTGGGAGCCGAAACAGGGCCGCGTGGCCGGCCGCGAGGACGTCACCCTCTACGGTCTGCCCATCGTCTCGGGCCGCAAGGTCAACTACGCCCGCATCGCTCCCGCCGAGGCCCGCAAGGTATTCCTGCGCGACGGTCTCGTGCCCGGGGCGCTGCCGCGGCCGCCCGCCTTCGTGCGGCACAATCTGGAAGTGATCGCCGAGGTGGAGCGCCTCGAGGCCAAGGCGCGCCGGCGCGACGTGCTGCTCGACCCGGAGCGCCTCGCCGCCTTCTACGACGAGCGCCTGCCGCCGGAGGTGGTGGACGGGCCGACGCTGGCCCGCTGGCTCAAGCAGGGTGGAGACGACCGGCCACTGCGCCTGACGGTGGAGACACTGATGGCGCGGGAGGCCGGCGAAGTCACCCGCGACGACTATCCGGACCACCTCGAGGTCAACGGCGTCCGCCTGCCGCTCAGCTACCACTTCGAGCCCGGGCATCCGGCGGACGGCGTGACCGTGGTGATCCCGGTGGCCGCGCTCAACGCGCTCGCGCCGGAGCCGTTCGAGTGGCTGGTGCCGGGGCTGCTGCCGGAGAAGGTGATCACCCTGATCAAGGCGCTGCCGAAGCAGCTCCGCAAGAACTTCGTGCCGGCGCCGGATTTCGCCACCGCCGTGCTGGAGGCGCTGCCGGAGCGCCAGGGCTCGCTGGAGGAGGGCGTGCGCCGGGAGCTGCGGCGCATGACCGGCGTCGACATCCCGCCCGGGATCTGGGACGAGCTGGCCCTGCCGGACCATCTGCGGATGCGCTTCCGGGTGGTGGATGGCGACGGCCGGGAGCTCGCGGCGGGGCGGGATCTGCCGGCGCTGCAGCGCAAGCTCGAGGGGCGCGCCGAGGCGAGCTTCGGCACCCGGGAGAGCGCCGCCTACGAGCGCACCGGCATCACCGACTGGGACGTGGGCGAGCTGCCGGAGCACGTCGAATTCGACCAGGCAGGCGTGCGGCTCCGCGGCTATCCGGCGCTGGTGGCGGAGGAGGGCGGCGTGGCCCTGCGTCTGCTGGACGGTGCCGAGCGCGCTGCCGAGGCGCATCGGGAAGGGGTGCGGCGCCTGCTCATGACCCGCTTCGCCCAGCAGGCGCGGCACCTGCGGCGGGGCCTGCCGGGCTTCGACCGGCTGGCGCTGCTCTACCGGGACGTCGGCGACAGCCGCAGCCTGCGCGAGGATTTCGTCGCCGCGGTGTTCGACCAGGTGTTCCTGGCGGAAGAAGAGGTGCCGCGGGATCGGGACGCGTTCCTGCGCGCCTGCGAGCGCGGCCGGCCTGAGCTCGTGCCCGCCGCAGAGCGCCTGCAGGCGCGCCTGGAGGAGATCCTGCAGCGACAGCAGAGCGTGCGCCGGCGGCTGAAGGGGGGCATCCCCCTCGGACTCGTGGACAGCTACCGGGACCTGCAGGAGCAGCTCGATGGCCTGATCTATCCCGGGTTTCTGCTCGCCACCCCGCCGGAGCGTCTGGTCGAGCTGCCCCGCTACCTCAATGGCATGGAGCGCCGCCTCGAGCGCCTGGACCGCGACCCGCAACGGGACCAGGCCAGTCTCGCCGTGATCCGCCCCCACCAGGAGCGCCTGAACGAGGCCCGCGAGCGCCAGCGCCGCAAGGCCATCAACGATCCCGCCCTGGAGCGCGTGCGCTGGCTGCTGGAGGAATACCGCATCTCGCTGTTCGCCCAGGAGCTCGGGACCAGGGAGAAGGTGTCGGAGAAGCGATTGGACGCGGCGTGGAAGGACGTCCGGTGACGCGGCCGTTGGCCGCGTAGTTCAAGGTTCAAAGTTCAACGTTCAAAGACCGTTACCGAGCCGCCATGCCTGCATAACGGCGATGTTGCGGACTTTGAACTTTGAACTTGCCACTTTGAACTACAGGGACGGCCGCAAAGCGGCCGTCCCTGTAGTAGAGTACGCGCCCTCCAAACCCAGCAGACGGGAGCCATCGCCGTGCCCGAGACCAACGCCCTCGTCAGTCAGCTCGAAGACCTCAAGGGACGAGTGGAGTCCCTTAGGGGGTATCTTTGACCTCGCCGGCAAGCAGGAGCGGCTGGAAGAGGTTACCCGGGAGCTGGAGCAGCCGGAGGTCTGGAACGAGCCGGAGCGCGCGCAGGCGCTGAACAAGGAGCGCTCGGCGCTGGATCAGGTGGTGGGGATGCTCACGCGCCTCGGCTCCGGGCTGGAGGATGCCGGCGAGCTGCTGGAGATGGCCCGCGAGGAGGAGGACGAGGAGACCCTCGCCTCGGTGGCCGACGATCTCGAGCGCTACGAGCGCGAGGTGGCGGCGCTGGAGTTCCGGCGCATGTTCTCCGGCGAGATGGACGAGAAGAACGCCTTCGTCGACATCCAGGCTGGCTCCGGTGGCACCGAGGCCCAGGACTGGGCGGAGATGCTGCTGCGCATGTACCTGCGCTGGTTCGAGCGCAAGGGCTTCAGCACCGAGATCATCGAGCTCTCCGAGGGCGAGCAGGCCGGCATCAAGAGCGCGACCGTCAAGGTCGAGGGCGACCACGCCTTCGGCTGGCTGCGCACCGAGACCGGCGTGCACCGGCTGGTCCGGAAGTCGCCGTTCGACTCCGGCAACCGCCGGCACACGTCGTTCGCGGCGGTGTTCGTCTCCCCGGAGATCGACGAGGACGTGGAGATCGAGATCGATCCCTCGGACCTGCGGGTGGACGTCTACCGGGCCAGCGGTGCCGGCGGCCAGCACGTCAACCGCACGGAGTCGGCGGTGCGCATCACCCATCTGCCCACGGGCATCGTGGTGCAGTGCCAGAACAGCCGCTCCCAGCACGCCAACCGCGACACGGCCATGAAGCAGCTCCGGGCCAAGCTCTACGAGCTCGAGCTGCAGAAGCAGCGGGAGAAAGCGGAGCAGGTGGAGGACTCCAAGTCGGATATCGGCTGGGGCAGCCAGATCCGCAATTACGTGCTGGACCAGTCCCGCATCAAGGACCTGCGCACCGGCGTGGAGATCGGCAACACCCAGTCCGTCCTCGACGGCCACCTCGACCCCTTCATCGAGGCGAGCCTCAAGGCGGGGCTGTAACGTTCTGAAATGGAGGGATTAACCGCAAAGGCCCAAAGGACGCGAAGGCGTTAGCGGGTCGGCAGCAGAACACAACGACACAACGGACACCACGTTAAACAACGGAGAACGCCACTTTGTGAATCGTTGTGCCCGTTGTGTCGTTGTGTTTATCCGAACAGCGTGCGCTGTGGCTTCGCGCCCTTTGCGCCTTTGCGGTTAATCCCGAAAGACAACGGACTTGGGAACAATGACCGAAGAGCAGGAAGAGCATCGGCTGATTGCGGAGCGGCGGCGGAAGCTGGCGGAGTGGCGGGAGACCGGGCAGGCGTTCCCGAACGACTTCCGGCGCGACGCCCTCGCCGGGGAGCTCCAGGCCGAGTATGCCGAGGCGGACAACGAGCGCCTGGAGGCCGATGGCGTTCGCGTGAAGGTGGCCGGGCGGCTCATGTCCAAGCGGGTGATGGGCAAGGCGAGCTTCGCCGCCATCCGCGACATGTCCGGCGACATCCAGCTGTTCCTGCGGCGGGACGATCTGCCGGAGGGCATCTATCAGGCCTTCAAGGGCTGGGACGTGGGCGACATCGTCGGCGCCGAGGGCGTGCTCATGCGCACGAAGACCGGCGAGCTCTCGGTGCGCTGCGAGCGCCTGGCACTGCTCACCAAGTCCCTGCGGCCGCTGCCGGAGAAGTACCACGGGCTCGCCGACACCGAGGCTCGCTATCGGCAGCGCTACCTCGACCTCATCATGAACGAGGACAGCCGCCGGGTCTTCATGCTGCGCAGCCGGATCGTGCGCTACATCCGCGAGGCCTTCAACGCGCGCGGGTTCCTGGAGGTGGAGACGCCGATGATGCAGCCGATCCCCGGCGGTGCGGCGGCCCGGCCCTTCGTCACCCACCACAACGCGCTCGACGCCGACCTCTACCTGCGCGTCGCCCCGGAGCTCTATCTCAAGCGCCTGGTGGTGGGCGGCTTCGAGAAGGTCTACGAGATCAACCGCAACTTCCGCAACGAGGGCGTCTCTACCCGGCACAACCCCGAGTTCACCATGCTCGAGTTCTACCAGGCCTACGCGGACTACCGCGACGCCATGGACCTCACCGAGGTCCTGCTGCGGGGGCTCACCCGCGAGGTGCTGGGGAGCGAGACGGTGACCTGCCAGGGCGAGACCTTCGACTTCTCGCGGCCGTTCCGCCGGATCACCGTGGCGGAGGCGCTGCTCGCCGAAAACCCCGAGCTCGAGGGGCGCCTGGATGACCGTGCGGCCCTGGCCAGCCGGGCCGAGGCCCTGGGGCTGGCGCCGAAGGCGGGCTGGGGGATCGGCAAGCTACAGCTGGAGATCTTCGAGAAGACCGCCGAGCATCGCCTGCGCGAGCCGACCTTCGTCACCGACTATCCGAAGGAGGTCTCACCGCTGGCCCGGCCGAAGGACGACGACCCCGAGGTCACGGAGCGCTTCGAGCTCATCGTCGGGGGCCGCGAGATCGCCAACGGCTTTTCCGAGCTCAACGATGCCGAGGACCAGGCCGAGCGCTTCCGCCGCCAGGCAGAGGAGAAGGCCGCGGGCGACGACGAGGCCATGCATTACGACGCGGACTTCATCCGCGCCCTGGAGTACGGCCTTCCCCCCACCGTGGGCGAGGGCATCGGCATCGACCGCCTGGTCATGCTCCTCACCGACAGCCCCTCCATCCGCGACGTCCTGCTCTTCCCGGCGATGCGGCCGCAGAGTGAATAACGTGGAGGGAACTAACCGGGAAGGGGACTGACCGCGAAGACGCCAAGGACGCAAAGGGGAAAGCAAGAAGAAGATAAACACCAAGACACAAAGCGCACAAAGGTTTCACCGAGAAAATCATTTAGTTGTGTTCTTTGTGTTCTTTGTGTTCTTTGTGTTCTTTGTGTCTTGGTGTTGAATTCTCATCTCCCTTCGCGTCCTTAGCGTCTTCGCGGTTAGTCCCTACCTCCCTCTGGCGCGGAGCCGTCGCCTGCCGGGAGGGGGTAGGGGAGCGGTAGTGGCGTCGCCGGGAGGCCGTCGACGAGGAGCTCCTCCCGCTCGGCCTCGATGCGGACCACCGCCAGTAGCTCGCAGCCGCCGGTGGGGCGGGCGGCGGCGCTCACCACCTCGCCGGCGTCACGGCCGGCAGCGGTGCGCAGGCCGGTGCCCGGTGCCGGGGGCTCCCCGGAGCTCTCGAGGCGCACCATGCGGCGCTTGAGCCGACCGAGATAGTGCATCCGCGCCACCACCTCCTGCCCCGGGTAGCAGCCCTTGCTGTAGCTGATGCCCCCCAGGGGCTCGAGGTTGAGCATCTGCGGCACGAACCGCTCGCGGGTCTCCGGGCGAACGTCCGGCAGCCCCGCACGGATGTCCAGCAGCTCCCAGAAGCCCTCATCGGCCGGGGTCAGCCCCTGGCTGAAGCGCTCCCAGAGCGCGCCGAGCTGGCCGGCGGGAGCGCTCACCAGATAACGCACCGGTGGCTCGCCGGGCAGACGGATCACATGCAGGTCGCCGGCGCGGGTGACGCCGCCCGGGGTCGCCGGCGGGCTGCCGGCGGCTTCCGCGAGCAGCGACTCCGCGGCCGGCCCGGCGAGGCCCAGCACGCCCTCCTCGGCGCTCAGGTCGGTAAGCGCCACCCGGGCGCGGAGCACGAACATGCGCAGCCTCGGTAGCGAGGCCTCGATAACGTCGCGGTCCCCCAGGAGCAGCAGGCCGGTATCCGTGTGCAGGACCCGGAACAGCGCCAGCAGCCGCCCCTTGGCCGAGCACCATCCGGCCAGGCGGGAGGTGTGCTCGTCCAGGTCGGCGATGGACTGGGTCAACTGGCTGTGCAGAAAGGTGGCCGCATCGTCGCCCGCCACGTGCAGCAGGCCGAGGCGTGGCAGCGGCGCGGCCAGACCGCCATCGGCGGCGGCGCGCTCCAGCTCGGCGCTGCCGGTGAAGCCGAAGCCGGTTTCCTGGGTGTCGGGATCGAGCAGGTTGCGCCAGGGCTCGCGCATTTAGTCTCCCTCTCTGGCCAGCGGCAGTGAACCCGCCGTTTTCTGGAATGGTCACAAGGTGTGCGATACTTGGCGGCGAAGTCGCGTTACGACCCATAGGAGATCGTGCCCATGGCAGAGGACGTCAACCCCCGCGACGAGGACACCCGCAACGACGCCTCCCGGTCTGCGCAGGATACCACCGTCGACTGGCAGCGCCCCGCCACCTGGCCTCGTGAGATCGGCGGCAGCCGGGGCCCGGAGCCGACCCGCTACGGCGACTGGGAGCATAACGGCCGCTGCACGGATTTCTAGCGCTCGCCCGCGCATGTTGCACTGCCGCGATCTTGCGCGCTCCCGGGCGAGCGTTTACTTTGAGCCCCGCTTTTACGGGCGCTGACACGCAAAGGGTTGAGACGATGAGCATAGCCAACCGGCCACTGTCCCCCCACCTGCAGGTCTACCGCCTGCCTTTCACGGCGCTGACGTCGATCAGCCACCGCATCTCGGGGACCCTGAATGCCGCCGGTTCGCTGGTGCTGGTCTACTGGGTCGTCGCCGTGTCCGCCGGGCCGGACACCTACGCGACGGCCCAGGGCTTCCTCGGCAGCCTGCCGGTCCAGGTGCTCATGTTCCTGTGGTCGTTCGGTCTGTTCTATCACCTCTGCAATGGCATTCGGCACCTGTTCTGGGACGTCGGCTACGGTTTCGAGCTGGACACGGCGCAGCGCTCGGGGCAGGCCGCAATCGGCGCTGCGGCGCTGCTGACCGTCTTCGCCTGGCTCATCGCGCTGGTCTGAAGGAGCTACGCATGGAATACCGCGCCCCCATCAAGCAGGCGCGCGGCCTCGGCGCTGCGCATCACGGTACCGGCCACTGGTGGGCCCAGCGGCTCACGGCGGTGGCGCTGGTACCGCTGGTGCTGTGGCTCGTTATCGGCATCGCGAGCAACGCCGGGGGCGGCTACGAGGCGGCGGCGGCCTGGGTCGGCAACCCGGTGAATGCCGTCCTGCTGATCCTGTTCTTCGGTGCGATGTTCTATCACGCGTCCCTGGGGCTGCAGGTGATCCTGGAGGACTACGTCAGCAACGAGGCGCTGCGCCTCGTGCTCATCGTCCTGGAGAAATTCGCTGCGCTGCTACTGGCCGTCACGGCCATCTTCGCAGTGCTCATGACCGCGTTCGGAGGCTGAGGCATGGCGGGTGACTACGAGATCGTCGACCATTCCTACGACGTCGTCGTGGTGGGCGCCGGCGGCGCGGGCCTTCGGGCGACGTTCGGCATGGCCGAGAAGGGCCTCACCACCGCCTGCCTGACCAAGGTATTCCCGACCCGCAGCCACACCGTCGCCGCCCAGGGCGGCATCAGCGCTGCCCTTGGCAACATGGGCGATGACGACTGGCGCTGGCACGCCTACGACACCATCAAGGGGTCGGACTGGCTGGGCGACCAGGACGCCATCGAGTACATGTGCCGGGAAGCGATCCCGGCCATCATCGAGCTCGAGCACTATGGCGTGCCGTTCTCCCGCACGGAGGAGGGCAAGATCTACCAGCGCCCCTTCGGCGGCATGACCACCCACTTCGGCGAGGGTCGCGCGCAGCGCACCTGCGCCGCGGCGGACCGCACCGGCCACGCCATACTGCACACGCTGTATCAGCAGTCCCTGAAGCACCAGGCGGAGTTCTACATCGAATTCTTCGCGCTGGATCTGATCATGGAGGACGGGGTCTGCCGCGGGGTGATCGCGCTGGAGCTCGCCACCGGCCGGATCCACCGCTTCCGCGCCCACGTCACGGTGCTCGCCACCGGTGGCTACGGGCGCGCCTACTTCTCCTGCACCTCCGCCCACACCTGCACCGGTGACGGCGGCGGCATGGTGCTGCGCGCGGGGCTGCCGCTGCAGGACATGGAGTTCACCCAGTTCCATCCCACCGGCGTCTACGGTGCCGGCTGCCTGATCACCGAGGGCGTGCGCGGCGAGGGCGGCTACCTCACGAACTCGGACGGCGAGCGCTTCATGGAGCGCTATGCCCCGAACGCCAAGGACCTCGCCTCCCGCGACGTGGTGAGCCGATCGATGACCATCGAGATCCGCGAGGGACGCGGCGTCGGGCCGAAGCAGGACCACATCCACCTGCACCTGGAGCATCTCGGCCCCGAGGTCATCCACGAGCGCCTGCCGGGCATCGCCGAGACCGCGCGCATCTTCGCCGGCGTGGATGTGGCGAAGGAACCGATTCCGGTGCTGCCCACGGTCCACTACAACATGGGCGGCGTCCCCACCAACTACCGCACCGAGGTGGTCGCGCCCCGCGACGGCGACCCGGACGCCGTGGTACCCGGTCTCATGGCCATCGGCGAGGCCGGCTGCATCTCGGTGCACGGCGCCAATCGCCTCGGCTCCAACTCGCTGCTGGACCTGGTGGTCTTCGGACGCGCGGCGGCGATCCGCGCCGCGGAGATCGTCGCCGAGCAGGGCGAGCACCGCCCCCTGCGCGCGGACAGCGCCGACCCGGCCCTGGAGCGGCTCGACCGCCTGCGTAACGCCAATGGCAGCGAGCCCACCGCCCGCATCCGTGACCGCATGCAGGCCACCATGCAGGAGTATGCGGCGGTGTTCCGCACCACGGAGACCCTGCAGGAGGGCACGAAGCGGATCCACGAGATCTTCGACAGCTTCGCCGACGTGCACGTCTCCGACCGCTCGCTGATCTGGAACACCGATCTGGTGGAGACCCTCGAGCTGGAGAATCTGCTTGGCAACGCGGTGACGTCCATGGAGTCCGCGCTCAATCGTACCGAGAGCCGTGGCGCCCACGCCCACGAGGACTACCCCGACCGCGACGACGACAAATGGATGAAGCACACCGTGTCCTGGATGGACGAGAAGGGCCAGGTGCGGCTTGATTATCGCCCGGTGCACATGACCACGCTGACCGACGAGATGGAGGTCATCCCGCCGAAGCAACGGGTCTACTGACCCCGCGGTGGTCCCCCTTCCGCACAGCGTTCAGCGAGAGGTTTCGACATGGCGAAGTTCTTCCTGCCCCCGAATTCCCGCATCAAGCCGGGCAAGGAGCACCCCGCCCCCGAGGGCGCGGCGAACGTGCGCACCTTCAAGGTCTACCGCTGGGAGCCGGACAGCGGCGAGAATCCCCGCGTCGACAGCTACCAGGTGGACCTGGACAGCTGCGGGCCGATGGTTCTCGACGCGCTGATCAAGATCAAGAACGAGATCGACCCCACGCTCACCTTCCGGCGCTCCTGCCGTGAGGGCATCTGCGGCTCCTGCGCGATGAACATCGACGGCCGCAATACGCTCGCCTGCACCAAGGCCATCGACGAGGTCGACGGTGACGTGCGCATCTACCCGTTGCCGTCGATGCGCGTGGTCAAGGACCTGGTGCCGGACATGACGCATTTCTACGCCCAGTATGCGTCGATCAAGCCCTGGATCCGCACGCAGACGCCGGCGCCGCCGGACCGCGAGCGCCTGCAGAGCAAGGATGACCGGGAAGAGCTCGACGGACTCTACGAGTGCATCCTCTGCGCCTGCTGCCAGACGTCGTGCCCGAGCTACTGGTGGAACCCCGATCGCTACCTCGGCCCGGCGATCCTGCTGCAGGCGTACCGCTGGATCGCGGACAGCCGGGACGAGGCCACCGGCGAGCGCCTGGACGAGCTGGAAGACCCATTCAAGCTCTACCGCTGCCACACCATCATGAACTGCGCCGAGGCCTGCCCGAAGGGCCTCAACCCGGCGAAGGCCATCGCCGAGATCAAGCGGCTGATGGTGGCGCGGCAGTAGGCGGATCTCCCGTGAGCGAGACCGCCCGCCTGCGCTGGCGCTGCCGGCGCGGCACCAAGGAGCTGGATGCCCTGCTGGTCCGCTTCCTCGAGGGCGGCCACGCGGCGCTGGATGAGCAGGGGCGGGTCGCCTTCGACCGGCTGCTCGAGTGCGAGGACGACGACCTCATCGACTGGCTGCTGAAGGGGGAGGTACCCAGGGATGGGACCCTCGCCGAGATCACCCGACAGATCCGCGCTGCTTCCGGGCTTTGAGCTGCAACCGAGCCGCACCTTGCTCGTCGCCATTCTGCTGGTACACGCGGCGGCGGCCGCGCCGGCACTGCTGCTGCACTCGCTGGGGCCGGGCTGGCGCCTTCTCTGGCTTGCGGCAGTCCTGACCGAGCTTGTCCTCACGCTTCGGCGTCATCACTCCGGATTCAGTGGCGCCCCCGGGCTGATCGGCCGCGACGGCAGCGGCAGCTGGTGGCTGAAGGATGGCGCCGGCCGGCGCTGGCAGGGTGAGCTCCGGGATCGTCTCGTCCATCCCGGGCTGTGCGTGCTGCGTTTCGGGCGGGGTCCGGGGGCGCGCACGGTGGTGGTGCCCGCGGATGCCTGCTCACCCGAACAGCATCGACGGCTGCGGGCGGCGCTGCTGGAGCACGGGGCCGGGGAGCACGGCGGCCAAGCCAGTCAATGAAACGCCGCTGCCGCGGAAGCCTGCCCGCCAGATCCGCGCCCGCAGCGATTGGTATGCGGGCTATGCCCCCAAGTTGCACCGCTTCCGGCCGATCGAGTACTCTTCCGGCATTGCTGCACTGCGAACCATAAGCATGCCACCGCGCCCCCGCCGCGCACCCGCGCTGGCAGTACGGGGACCACAGGCTTACCCGACGAACTTCTCCATGAGCGTCACTGTCTACGGCGTCACGTGTCCGCTTGCGCCGCCGCCCGGTACGGTGGCGCCGTGAGCACGGGCGCGGCCGACAAGGAACTGGTCGAGCGGGTGAAGGCCGGTGACAAGCAGGCCTTCAACGAGCTTGTGCTCAAGTATCAGCACAAGCTGGTGAAGCTCATTTCCCGCTACGTGCATGATCACGCCGAGGCGCTGGACGTCTCCCAGGAGGCCTTCATCAAGGCCTACCGGGCGCTGCCGAACTTTCGGGGTGACAGCAGCTTCTACACATGGCTGTACCGGATCGGCATCAACACGGCAAAGAACCATCTGGTCTCCCAGGGACGGCGGCCCCCGGATAACGATATCGATGCCCAGGATGCGGAACGATACGACATCGAATCGCGTCTCAAGGATCAGGACTCGCCGGAGGCGCTGGCGCAGCGCGACGAGATCGAGCGCACCGTGCTCGAGGCCATCGAGGCGCTACCGCCGGATCTGCGCACGGCGATCAGGCTGAGGGAGCTGGAAGGTTTGACCTACGAGGAGATCGCACAGGCCATGGATTGCCCCATCGGTACGGTGCGCTCGCGAATCTTCCGGGCGCGGGATGCCATCGACCGGCGGCTGCGGCCGCTGCTGTCGAACACTGACAGGTGACGGGACTATGCGCGACGACGTACGCGAGAAACTTTCTGCGATGGCGGACGGGGAGCTCCGCTCGCACGAGATGCGCAGTCTGGCGCACCGGCTCGGCGAGGAGCCGGAGGCGGCGGCACAGCTGGAGCGTTACTTCCTGATGCGCGAGACCCTGCGCGAGGCCCTGCGGCCCCACGCCGGGCCGCCGGGTGACGACCTCGCGGCGCGCCTGCGAGCCGCGCTGGAGGACGAGCCGGTGCATATGACCGGACGCACCCGCCGGCGGCGCCTGGTGGAGGGCGTGGCCCGCCCGGTGGCTGGTGTCGCCATCGCCGCCTCCGTGGCGCTGGCGATGGTCACTCTTTGGCCCCGCTTGAGCGAATCGCCCAACCCCACGAGCGCGCCCACACTCGAGCAGCTGGCGTCGGGCAGCCTGGAGGCGGGTGCCCCGGTGTCCGGCAGCGGTTCCGGGCTTAGCCCCGTCGCCGCGGTGGGCAGCGCCGAGCAGCGACAGGACGGGACCGACCCGGAGGCCTCGCGGCAGTGGCAGCAACTCGATCCGGCGGCGCAGGAGCGATTGAATTTCTATCTCGTGAACCACAGCGAGCACTCGTCCACGGGCCGCCTCGGCGGTATGCTCAAGTACGCACGTATCGCCGGGCATGATCGTAGCGAGTAGGGCCCGCCTGGCGGCCGCCGCCTGCAGCCTGCTGTTCGGGCTCGCGCTGATCGCGGGCGCTGCCCACGCCGGCGAGCACTCCGCCCAGGCCTGGCTCGAGCGCGTCAACAGCGCGCTGCGTGACCTGAATTACACCGGCACGTTCGTCTATCGGTACGACGGCAACATCGAAAGCCTGCGCATCTGGCACAAGGCGCTGCCGGGCGGCAGCGAGCGTGAGCGGCTGCACTCCCTCAATGGCGATGCCCGCGAGATCCTCCGCGACGACGACACCGTCACCTGCATCCTCCCGGACGCCCAGTCCGTGGTCGTCGACCGGCGCCAGGCCAGCAACCCGCTCAGCGAGCTGTTGCCTGCCGACATCGCCGCCCTGCAGCCCCACTATCGCTTCAGCCTCCGGGGCGAGGGGCGGGTGGCCGGTCGGGCCGCCGTTCGCGTGATGATCGAGCCGCGGGACGACGCCCGCTACGGCTACGAGCTCTGGGTCGACCGCGACACCGGTCTGCTGCTGCGCTCGGATCTGCGCGACGACGCCGGCGAGATCCTCGAGCAGATACTGTTCGTGAGTCTCGAGGTGGTGGATTCGCTGCCGGACAGCGCGCTTGAGCCCCATCTCTCCGGCGAGGGCTTCAGCTGGGTACGGCGTTCCGTGCAGCAGCGCCCACCGGAGACCCCGGATGACAGCTGGCGCATCACCGATCTGCCGCCGGGCTTCGAGCTGCGCATGAGCGAGATGCATTCGCTGCCGGGTAGCGAGGGCATGGTGCGCCATCATGTCTACTCGGACGGTCTCGCCACGGTTTCTCTCTACGTGGACCGGCATGTCCATGAGGGTCTGCTCGAGGGGCTCTCCCGCATGGGTGCCATGAATGCCTATGGCCGGACCATCGACGGCTACCAGGCGCTGGTGGTGGGTGAGGTGCCGGCGCATACGGTCGAACGCATGGCGCGTTCGCTCGAGCATCGCGCCGGCACCGAGTGAACTTCCCGGCCACAGCCTGGAGCTGACGGCCGGCAACCGGTATGAGGGGAGGGTCTATGACCGCGATTTCGGCCACCGCCCGGGCCTGCCTGCTGGCATTGCTTTGCGGCCTGGTGCTGCCGCTGGCCGCCAGCGCCCAGCTGCCGGATTTCACCGAGCTGGTGAAAGGCAGCAGTCCGGCGGTGGTGAACATCAGCACCACGCAGGAGGTCCAGGCCGGTCGCAGCCTGCCCGGCATGCCGGATCTGCCGGAGGATCACCCCTTCCGGGACTTTCTGGACCGCTTCATGGAGGACGGCGAGCAGCCGCCACCTCAGTTCGATTCGCGGTCGCTCGGCTCAGGCTTCATCATCTCCGAGGACGGCTACATCCTCACCAACAACCATGTGGTGGAGGGTGCCAGCGAGATCGTCGTGCGTCTGAGTGATCGCCGCGAGATGGTGGCGGAGCTCGTGGGGGCGGATGAGCGCAGCGATCTGGCGCTGCTCAAGGTGGACGCCGACAACCTCCCCACCGTGGACATCGGGCAGTCGTCGACGCTGGAGGTGGGCGAGTGGGTGCTGGCCATCGGCTCGCCGTTCGGCTTCGAGTACTCGGTGACGGCCGGCATCGTCAGCGCCAAGGGCCGGAGCCTCCCCACCGAGAACTACGTGCCGTTCCTGCAGACCGACGTCGCCATCAACCCGGGCAACTCCGGTGGTCCGCTGTTCAACCTCGACGGCGAGGTGGTGGGCGTGAATTCCCACATCTACAGTCGCTCGGGGGGATTCCAGGGCGTCTCGTTCGCCATCCCCATCGAGCTGGCGATGGACGTCGTCGAGCAGCTGCGCTCGGATGGCCGGGTGACGCGGGCCTGGCTCGGGGTGCTGATCCAGGACGTGACCCGTGAGCTTGCGGAGTCCTTCGGCATGGATCGCCCGGAGGGCGCGCTGGTGGCCCAGGTCCTGCCGGAGAGCCCGGCCGCCCGGAGCGGGCTGCAGGCGGGGGACGTGATCGTCCAGTTCAATGGCCGCGAGGTGCCGATGTCGGGTTCGCTGCCACCCATGGTCGGGCGGATGCCGGTGGGCGAGACGGTGACCCTCACGGTGGTGCGGGACGGCGAGCGCCGCGAGCTCGACGTCACCCTGGAGGAGCTGCCGGAGGATGCCGGCCAGCAGCCCCGTGGCGAAGAGGGCGGCGGCCAGCAGATGCCGCCGCAGGACTCCATGCTCGACGACCTCGGGCTCGACGTGGAGCCGCTGGATCGGGAGGCGCGGGACGCGCTTGGTCTCGATGACGAGGTGGCCGGCGTCGTCGTGGTCGACGTCGGGCCGGGGGCGGCTGCCGAGGCCGGGCTGCAGCGCGGTGACGTCATCACCCGGGTCAATCGTGAGCCGGTGACGGACGTGGCCGAGCTGGAGCGTGTGCTGGCGGCGCTGGAGTCCGGCCAGAGCGTGCCGGTGCTCGTTCAGCGCCAGGACGGGCCCCGCTTTCTGGCGCTGCGGGTACCCTAGCCCCCTCGATCCACGTCCCCAGCCGCGGATGGAGGGGGCTGGCGAGGCTGCTCCCGCCGGCGGCATTTGAGCACGGCGGCACAAACCCGTATCGTCTGCGCCGGGTTAGACCGTCGCCGCAGCGGCTCCGGCCGCTGCGGCGTCTTTGATTCTGCCAACAGGGGCATCGGCCCCGGAACCGCATGGACCAGATCAGGAATTTCTCCATCATCGCGCATATCGATCACGGCAAGTCGACCCTGGCCGACCGCCTGATCGAGGGCTCGGGCTCCATGAGTCAGCGGGAGATGGGCGAGCAGATGCTCGATTCCATGGACCTGGAGCGCGAGCGGGGCATCACCATCAAGGCGCAGAGCGTCTCCCTGGAATACCAGGCACGGGATGGCCGCCGCTATCAGCTCAACTTCATCGACACCCCCGGGCACGTGGACTTCTCCTACGAGGTGAGCCGCTCGCTGTACGCCTGCGAGGGCGCCCTGCTGCTGGTGGACGCCTCCCAGGGCGTGGAGGCCCAGAGCGTGGCGAACTGCTACACGGCGGTGGAGCAGGGGCTCGAGGTCATCCCGGTGCTGAACAAGATCGACCTCCCCTCGGCGGAGCCGGACCGGGTGATCCAGCAGATCGAGGAGATCATCGGGCTGGACGGGGCGGATGTGATCCCCATCAGCGCCAAGACGGGGCAGGGGGTCGACGAGCTGCTGGAGGCCCTGGTGCAGCGCATTCCGGCGCCGAAGGGCGATCCGTCAGGGCCGCTCAAGGCCCTGATCATCGACTCCTGGTTCGATAACTACCTGGGCGTGGTCTGCCTGGTGCGCGTCTTCGACGGCGAGCTGAAGAAGGGCGACCGCATCCGCGTGATGTCCACCGGCCGCGAGTTCCAGGTGGACGAGCTCGGCATCTTCACCCCCAAGCGGACGCCCTGGAGGTCGCTCACCGCCGGGCGGGTCGGTTTCGTGGTGGCCGGCATCAAGGATATCGACGGCGCACCGGTGGGCGACACGCTGACCGATGCGCGTCGCCCCACCGAGAGCCCGGTGCCCGGCTTCAAGGTCGTGCAGCCGCGCGTGTTCGCGGGGGTGTTCCCGATCAGCGCCGATGATTACGAGGCGTTCCGCGACGCCCTCGCCAAGCTGCGCCTGAACGACGCCGCCCTGCATTTCGAGCCGGAGGTGTCCGAGGCGCTCGGCTTCGGCTTCCGTTGCGGCTTCCTGGGCATGCTCCACATGGAGATCGTGCAGGAGCGGCTGGAGCGCGAGTACGGCCTCGAGCTCATCACCACCGCGCCCACCGTGGTGCACGAGGTGGTGGACAAGGACGGCGAGGTGCACTACGTGCACAATCCCTCGCAGCTGCCGGCTCCGAATGACATCGAGGAGGTGCGCGAGCCGATCATCCTGGCCAGCATTCTCGTGCCCCAGGAATACGTCGGCAATGTCATCAAGCTCTGCGAGGAGAAGCGGGGCACGCAGAAGATGATGCAGTACGTCGGCAATCAGATCTCCCTGGAGTACGAGATGCCGATGGCCGAGGTGGTGCTGGATTTCTTCGATCGGCTGAAGTCCGCGAGCCGCGGCTATGCCTCCTTCGACTACGAGTTCCGGCGTTTCCAGGCGGAGCGGCTGGTCAAGCTCGACGTGCTGGTCAACGGCGATCGGGTGGACGCGCTGTCGGTGATCGTCCATCGCGACCAGGCGGAGTTCCGCGGCCGGGATCTCACCGAGCGGCTCAAGGAGATCATCCCGCGACAGATGTTCGAGGTGGCGATTCAGGCGGCGGTCGGCTCCAAGGTCATCGCCCGCTCCACCGTCAAGGCGCTGCGCAAGAACGTCACCGCCAAGTGCTACGGCGGTGACATCACCCGCAAGAAGAAGCTGCTGGAGAAGCAGAAGGCGGGCAAGCGCCGCATGAAGCAGGTGGGCCGGGTGGAGATCCCGCAGGATGCCTTCCTGGCCGTGCTTCAGGTGGACAGTAACAAGTAGGGCAGGGGACCCGTCGCATGCTGGATTTCGAGACCCTCCTGGTGGTCCTGACCGGGGTGACCGGCGTCGTCTGGGGCTGGGACCGGTGGCGGCGACGGCGTCGCGACCCGGAGGCGCGGGTGTCGTGGTGGGTCGATCTCGCCCGCTCCCTGTTCCCGGTGATCCTCATCGTGCTGGTGGTGCGCTCGTTCGTGGTCGAGCCTTTCCGGATCCCTTCCGGCTCGATGATCCCGACCCTGCATATCGGCGATTTCATCCTCGTCAACAAGTTCTCCTATGGATTGCGCCTGCCGGTTGGGCACCAGCTCCTGGTGCCGCTGGGCGACCCCGAGCGGGGCGACGTCGTGGTCTTCCGCTATCCGCGGGATCCGAATCAGGACTACGTCAAGCGCATCGTCGGGGTGCCCGGCGACCGCCTGCGCTACGAGGGCAAGCGCCTTTACATCAACGGCGAGGCGGTGCCGGTGGAGGCCCTCGGCAGCTGGCAGGGCGACGAAGGTGTGCGCCTGTTCCGGGAGCGGATCGGGGACGAGTGGCACCGTATGCTGGTGCATCGCGGGGCGCGCGATCGCGGCTTCACCTATGAGGTGCCCGAGGGGCAGTACTTCATGATGGGGGACAACCGCGACCGCAGCAGCGACAGCCGAATCTGGGGGCCGGTGCCCCGCGATAACCTGGTCGGGGAGGCATTCCTGATCTGGATGAGCTGGAATGGCGGTATCAACTGGGGGCGGCTGGGCGATGTCATCGAATGACGGGCCGGACGCTTTCGGGTCGACACGGGAGGTGACCATGAGCGCGAAGCGGCAGCGTGGCATGACGCTCATCGGCGTGGTGCTGGTCCTGGCCATCATCGGCCTCGCCCTGCTGGTGGCAATCCGGCTGGTGCCGGTCTATATCGAGGCATACTCGATCGCCTCGGTGATGGCCGACATCGAATCGGAGAGCCGGCTCTCCGGCAACGACCGAAACCAGTTGCGGGAGACCTTCGGCCGCCGCCTGCAGGTCAACGACATCGAGTCCGTCGGCCCGCGTGACGTGGAGTTCCGCGAGGTCGCCGGCGGGCTGGAGATGTTCGTCGAGTACGAGGTGCGCGTGGACCTGCTCGGCAATCTCGATCTCGTGGCGAGCTTCCGGCGCGACGCCGTGATCCGCAACTGACGGAGAACGAGTGACCCTGGACGACCTGCAGCAGGCGCTGGACTACCAATTTGCCGACCCGGCACTGCTGGCGCAGGCGCTCACCCACCGCAGCGCCGAGGGCGCCAACAACGAGCGCCTCGAGTTCCTCGGCGACAGCGTGTTGAACTTCGTCATCGCCGCCGAGGTGTTCCGCCTGCGGGACGGCGCCCAGGAGGGGGAGCTGAGCCGCCTGCGGGCGACCCTGGTGAACAAGAGCTCACTGGCGAAGCTCGCCCGGGAGCTTGGGCTCGGTGGCCACATCCGACTCGGCAGCGGCGAGCTCAAGAGCGGCGGCCGGCGGCGGGATTCCATCCTGGCCGATGCCCTGGAGGCGATCTTCGGCGCGGTGTATCTGGACGCCGGATTCGCCCGCTGCCGCGAGCTGATCCTCGCCCTCTACGCCGGCCGGCTGGCCGACCTGCCCAGCGTGGGGGAGCTCAAGGATCCCAAGACCCGCCTGCAGGAGTACCTGCAGTCACTGCGCCTGCCGCTGCCGGAGTACCGTGTGCTGGATGTGACCGGACGCGCCCACGACCAGACCTTTCGGGTGGTCTGCGCCATCGACGAGCTGAACGCCGCCAGCGAGGGCGCCGCCGGCAGTCGCCGGCAGGCGGAGCAGCAGGCGGCCGAGGCCCTGCTGGAGACCCTGGAACAGGAGCGCGGCCGTGGCTGAGACGCAAGCAGGCACCCTGAAATGCGGCTTCGTGGCACTGGTCGGGCGGCCCAACGTGGGCAAGTCGACGCTGCTCAACGCCCTGCTCGGGCAGAAGGTGAGCATCGTCACCCGCAAGCCCCAGACCACGCGCCACCGCATCCTCGGCATCCACAATCTGCCGGGCGCGCAGATCGCCTATGTGGACACACCGGGTCTGCACCAGGGCCGGCGCAGCGCCATGAACCGCTACCTCAACGAGGCGGCGGCGAGCGCGCTGGCCGATGTCGACGTCCTCGTGTTCGTGGTGGACGGCGGCCGCTGGACCGAGGAGGACGACGCCGTTCTGGCGCGCCTGCGTCAGGCCGAATCGCCGGTGGTGCTGGTGATCAACAAGGTGGACCGGCTGCGGGACAAGACCCGCCTGCTGCCGCTGATCGAGCGCCTGAGCGGTCTGCACGACTTCGCCGCCGTGGTGCCGATCTCCGCCGAGCGCCGGGACAACCTGCTGGCCCTGGAGGAGGAGCTGCTGCAGCGCCTGCCCGAGGGCCCGGCGCTGTTCCCCCGGGATCAGGTCACCGACCGCGGCGAGCGCTTCATGGCCGCCGAGCTGGTGCGCGAGCAGCTGATGGCCTCCCTCGGCGAGGAGCTGCCCTACGCCTCCACCGTGGAGATCGAGGCCTTCGAGCAGGAGGGCCGCCTGCGCCGCATCGCGGCGGTGATCTGGGTCGAGCGCCCCGGCCAGCGGCGCATCGTCATTGGCGAGGGCGGCAAGCGCCTCAAGCACGTCGGCCGCGCCGCGCGCCAGGAAATGGAACGCCTCTTCGACGGCCGCGTCTACCTCCAGCTCTGGGTCAAGGTCCGCGAGGGCTGGTCCGACGACGAACGCATGCTGCGCTCCCTTGGTTACGATGAAGTCTGAGCTTGTCGGGGGGATAACCGCGAAGGCGCAAAGGACGCGAAGAAGGAACGCGAAGGGGATTCAACACAAAGTCACAAAGAACACAAAGTTACACAGAGAAGGTCATGTCTTTCTTCGTGAATCCTTTGTGCCCTTTGTGTCTTTGTGTTTACTGCCTTTCCATCTCTCCGCGTTCTTGGCGCCTTCGCGGTTCATCCCAAGCGGCCCAGCCACACCGGCCACGCCCATACGATGACTGCGCGGCGGGGGGCGGAGCTGGAGCCGGCGTTTCTGCTGCATGGGCGGGCGTATCGGGATACCAGCCTGCTGCTGGAGGTGCTGGGGCGCGAGCACGGGCGGATCGGGCTGGTGGCGCGGGGCGTGCGCGGGCGGCGGTCGCGACTTGCGGGGCTGCTGCAGCCTTTCCAGCCGCTGGCCATCTCCTGGCTGGCGCGCGGAGAGCTCGGCACCCTCACCGGTGCGGAGAGTGCCGGGCGCCCGGTGATCCTCAGCGGCCGCCGTCTGGTGAGCGGGTTCTACGCCAACGAGCTGCTGCTGCGCCTGCTCGGGCGCGAGGACCCGCACCCGGGGCTGTTCAACCGCTACGGCCGGCTGCTCGACGAGCTCGCCGGCGGTACCAGTGAGGCCGTGGCGCTGCGCGGCTTCGAGCGGGATCTGTTGGCGGCCCTCGGTTACGGCCTGCCCCTCAAGCACGACACGGCCGGCGACCCGGTGGAGGCCGGGCGCTGGTACCGTTACGATCCCGCGCAGGGTGTCCTGCCGGCCGACGCCGCCGGCGGCGAGCGCGGGCTCGTCACCGGCGCCACGCTGCTCGCGCTGGCGGCGGACCAGCTCGACGACACCTCGGCACGGGCCGCGCGCGATCTCATGCGCGCGGCACTGCGCCCGCATCTCGGCGCGCGGCCCCTGAAGAGCCGCGAGCTCTACGCCCGCTACCAGACCACCGGAGAGGACAGCGATGGGGCATCATCAGGGCAGTCATGAGCCGCTCCTGGGCGTCAACGTGGATCACGTGGCGACCCTGCGCCAGGCCCGCGGCACGCGTTATCCGGACCCGGTGCAGGCGGCGCTGCTGGCCGAGCAGGCGGGTGCGGATGCGATCACCGTGCATCTGCGCGAGGACCGCCGGCACATCCAGGACCGCGACGTGCGCCTGCTCGCCGAGGTACTGCAGACCCGCATGAATCTGGAGATGGCCATGGCCGAGGAGATGCT
The DNA here is from genome assembly GCF_020883455.1 of Spiribacter halobius. Lineage (NCBI taxonomy): Bacteria > Pseudomonadati > Pseudomonadota > Gammaproteobacteria > Chromatiales > Ectothiorhodospiraceae > Sediminicurvatus > Sediminicurvatus halobius. The sequence goes on from NZ_CP086615.1 coordinate 2,135,204, forward strand.
GGCCCTGGCCGAGGACCTGCGGCCGGCGGATTGCTGCCTCGTGCCCGAGCGCCGCGAGGAGCTGACCACGGAAGGCGGCCTGGATGTGGCCGGACAGCCCGAGCGCACCGCCGAGGCCTGCGCGCGCCTGGCCGCTGCGGGTGTTCGCGTGTCGCTGTTCATCGACCCCGAGCCGGCCCAGCTGCATGCCGCCGCCGGGGCCGGCGCCCCGGTGGTGGAGCTGCACACTGGCCACTTCGCCGAGGCGTTGGAGGACGCGGCGATTCACGCCGAATTCGTGCGCCTGCGGGAGGCGGCGGTGCTCGGGCAGTCGCTGGGCCTGCAGGTCAATGCCGGTCACGGTCTGCATTACCACAATGTGGCTCCGGTGGCGGCCCTGCGCGAGATCACCGAGCTCAACATTGGCCATGCGGTGATTGCCAGGGCGCTGTTTACCGGCATCGAGGCGGCCGTGCGGGAGATGAAGCGCCTGATGCGCGAGGCCCGCCATTGAGCGTGCTCGGGGTGGGCACCGATCTGGTGGCGGTGGCGCGCATGGCGGCTCTGCATGAGCGTTACGGCGAGCGCCTCGCCCGGCGGCTGCTGGCGCCGGCGGAGCGCGAGGCCTACCGGGCGAGCCCGGCCCCCGCGGCGCTGCTCGCCCGCCGCTTCGCCGCCAAGGAGGCCGCTGCCAAGGCCCTCGGCACCGGAATCGGCGCCCACGCCGCCTTTACCGACATCGAGCTCGTTCACGACCCAGCAGGTGCCCCGCAGCTGCGCCTCCACGGCGCCGCCGCCCGCCACGCCGAAACCCTCGGCGTCCGCCGCAGCCATGTCAGCCTCAGCGACGAGCGCGACTACGCGCTGGCTTTTGTAGTTCTCGAAGACTGACCGTGAGGGAGGGATAACCGCCAAGGCGCGAAGGACGCGAAGGGAAGGCGGGGGATAAACACAAAGGCACAAAGGATTCAAAAGAAAACCATATTCTTATTTCTTTAACTTTGTGCCCTTTGTGCCTTTGTGTTGTACTCTTCCTCTCCTCGCGTCCTTCCCTTCGCGTCCTTTGCGCCTTGGCGGTTACGCCTTCTCCTGGTGCTCCCGCGCCAGGACGTAATCCAGCCACTGGCCGTTCAGGCGGTCGAGGACGCGGTTCTGTTGCTGGCGGGCGGAGAGATTGTCCAGGTCGATCCAGGACAGGGGCTGGTCCTGGCCGGCGCAGGAGAACACCGGGCGGGTGCGCTGGCCGGTGTCGGGGTCCACCTGCCACTGCAGGCACTGGGCGCAGACGCCCTTCAGCATGCACTGCATGGGGCTGCCCACCGTGCCGAAGGCATCGCAGTCCTCCGCCAGGTAAGGCTGCAGCGAGCCGGTCAGCGCCTGCTGGAAGCCCTTGAGCAGGCCGGTGCCGCCCATCACCATCACCCGGTCCACGTCCGAGAGCGGGATGCCGCCGGCCTCCGGGCCGATCTCGCCATCCCCGTAGCGGCGCACCACCTCGATCATGTCGGTGGCCACAAGGCTCGTGTCCTGCGCCCGGCGGGGCTCGATCATCGGCTCCTTCGCGGTGCACCAGATAATCTGATCCGCGCCTGCCTCGAGCTCGTCCTGGTGGTCGACATCGCCCGCGGCACCGAAGGCCGCCACGTACAGCACCCGGTTGCCTGCGGCCCGCAGGGCGGCGCCGATGTCGAGCATCACCGCGGCGCCCCAGCGCCCGGCCACCACCATGATGGTGCGCCCCGTGGGCATGTCCGTGGGTGCGCCGGTGGGGCCCATGAGCACCACCGGGTCGCCGGGCTCGAGCCGCCCCACCAGTCGCGGGCCCGCGCCCCACTGCAGCACCATCAGGCGGATGCAGTCGTCCTTGACGCCGGTACCAGAGACCGTGAGCAGCGGCACCTGCAGCCGTGTGCCTTCGAGCACCGGGCTCAGGGACTCGTAGGTCTGCAGGCGGAAGAACTGCCCGGCGCGGAAGTTGCGCGCCGCCATGGGTGCCTTGACCCAGATCTCCACCATGGCCGGGTTGTCGCGTCGCACCTCGACCACCCGCGCGCGCAGGAGGTCGTCCGTTCCGGCGAGGAAATCCTCATGCCCGGCACGGTCGCCGGGGGCCAGCCGTTCCGCGGCGGCCAGCACGTGAGGATAGCTGCGCAGGGCGGAAGCGATGGCCTTGACCACGCTGCCGTGGAAGGCGGGGTGGTTGTCGCCGACGAAGGTCACCCGGTGGCCGTCGTCGTCGTACGAGGTGAACGGCCCGAACTCCGGCGACTTGCAGTGATCCGCCGGTTCCACCGGCTGCAGCCCGTCCCGGTGCTGCACGTGGGGCAGGAAGTTGTTGCCGTCGAGCCGGAAGGTGTTCGGGTACTCGCGCTCGTAGATGGTGTTGGGGACCGTACCCGCGGCGATGAAGATGGCGCGGGCCGGCAGACGCACCTCCTCGCCGGTGGCGAGCCAGCGGCCGTCCTTCTGACGCATGCGCCGGCACACCAGACCGCTGACGTGACCATAGCCGTCCACGTCCGCATGGATCGGGTCGAGGCCCTCGGCGTAGAACAGCCCCTCCTCGGTGGCCTTGATCACCTCCTCGTGGTTGCGCACGTAGGCCGGTGCATCGTTGAGCCCCTTGCGGTAGGCCACGGTCACCCCGCCCCAGGCGCGAAGCAGCGAGGTGAAGTCGGGCTCTTCACCGGCCTCGGCAGCGCGCTCGCGCTCGGCGCGAACGGCCCGACCATGCTCGATGAACTCGGCCAGCATCGCCGCGTCCTCCTCGTTCATGCCCTGGGTGAGTGCAGCCTCGCCCAGGGTGTCGGTCAGCCGCTCGTAGCGCGCGAGCACCTTTTCCACCTGCTTGACGTAGTAGGCCTGCACCTCGGTGGCGGTATCGATGCCGGTGAGGCCGCCCCCCACCACCACGGCGGGCAGTCGCACCTGCAGGCTCGCCAGGCTCGAGTACTTGGCGGCCCCGGTGAGCTGCAGCGCCATGAGGAAGTCGCTCGCCTGACGCATGCCGCGGGCGAGACTGTTGCCCATGTGGATGACCCGCGGCAGACCGGCCCCGGTGGCGTTGACCACATGATCGAAGCCGAGCGCCCAGGCGTCGTCCAGGGTGACCGTCCCACCCAGGCGCACGCCGCCATAGGCGCGGAAGTTGTGCCGGCGGGCGAGGCTCAGATAGATGAGCTTGAGGAAGTTCTTGTCCCAGCGCACGGTAATGCCGTACTCGGCAACGCCGCCGAAGCCGAGCAGGATGCGCTCGTCCAGGTCCTCGACGAGATCGTCCCAGCGTGCCACCGGCGACTCCAGCAGCGAGTCCGGCAGCGGCTCGATCTTGAGCCCGTCCACGGCAGCCACCGCGCAGCCGGCCATGGTCAGATGATGCGCCATGGTGAACCCCGCCGGGCCGAGCCCTGCCACCAGCACCCGGCGGCCGTTGTCCGGCTGCTGCAGGTACTGCTCCCGCCGCAACGGATTCCAGCGGGTGAGCAGGTGGTAGACCTCCACGCCCCAGGGCAGGTCGAGCACGTCCGTGAGCACCCGGGTCTCGATCTCCGGGATGTTGACCGGGTCCTGCTTCTGGTAGATGCAGGCCTTCATGCAGTCGTTGCAGATGCGGTGCCCGGTGGCCGGGATCATGGGGTTGTCCACCATGGCCATGGCGAGCGCAGCGACCGTGCGGCCATCGCGCTTGAGCACATGCATCTCCGAGATCTTCTCCTCCAGCGGGCAGCCGGTCAGGGTGTTGCCCAGCGGGTCCATCTTGAGCCCGAGCTCCGGGCGGCCCTTCTTCTCGGGGAAGCCCTTGGAGCAGAAGTCGCCATCGTGTTCGTGGCAGTAGATGCAGTAGTGGACCTCGCTCTGGATGCTGCGGGCATCCAGGCGGTGGTCGGTCAGCGAGAACCCGTCGCGCCGGCGCCAGCGGCTCGGGTCCGCCTGCAGGCGCACCGTCCCGTCCGCGTCGGTGCGCTGCAGTGGCACCAGGTCCGTGTGGTCGACCTTCTCCGGCAGGCGGAAGCTCGCCCAGCCGCGCACCGTGCGCCGGCCCTCGTCGGTCTGACGCGCCAGCTTGCACCACGCCGTGACCCGCTCGATGGCCTCGGCATTGCCGGCCTCGTCGTCCAGCAGACCCATGGCGTAAGTCGCGATGGCGCGCTCGCGATCCGGCTCGGCGAGGCCTGCGGTCACTTCGTCAAGCCAGCGGTTCAGCTCCGCGAACGGCGTCTCCACTTCGCGCCGGTGCTTCTTGACCCGCTTCTGCACGAAGGTCTGCTTGAACGCCATGACCACATCGGCCTCGAGAGTGCGCGCCCGGCTCGCCTCGAGGGCGCCTTCGACCCCGAACAGGTCGGCGATGAAGGCCTCCACATGGGGGGCGAGGGCCAGCAGCAGCTCGCTGGTCTCCAGCGCCGGCGGGTCCGTGTCGCGCCGGCGGTAGTCGCCAAGCCGCGCCGCGAGGGCGGGGTCCTCGGCCTCGAGGCGCTCGCGGAAGCGCGCGTCCAGCCGGGCGAGGCCGTCCGGGGTCTGCAGCGTGGCGAAGGAGAGATCATGGCGGGCGAGGGCGGCGTCCAGTGTCATGTGCTGCGTGCTGTTCCTGCGCGTCGGGCCGGCGGCCCGGGGGTTCCGGAATGTCGCCGCAGGATGGGCGCTGGCCGAGCAACGAACAAGCCACGGCCGGCGCGGTTATCCGCTCTATGCAGGGCCCCGGTGCCTGCCGTCCTCGCCTGCGGGCACCGACTCTGCTGGAGCCGCACGGTTGGCGCATGGCAAGCTGCAGCCATGGATACCCCCGCCCACCTTGACGGCGGTCCGCCCGATGGCGTGCCCGTCGTGCTGCTGGCCCATGGTGCTGGTGTCGGCATGGAGGCGCCGCTGCTGCAGGCGATCGCGGACGGGCTGGCGGGCGCCGGATGCCGCGTGCGCCGATTCGAGTTTCCCTATATGCAGCGTGTCCGCGCCACGGGCCGCCGGCGGCCGCCGGACCCCGAGCGGACGCTCCTTCAGGCCTGGCGCGACGCCGCAACGCAGCTCCGCGCCGAGACCCCGGCGCCTCTGGTGGTCGGTGGCAAGTCCCTGGGCGGGCGGATGGCGAGCCTTGTCGCAGAAGAGCTGCGCGCCGCCGGACTGCTGTGTCTGGGCTATCCGTTCCATCCGCCCGGACGGCCGGAGCGGGAGCGCACGGCGCATCTTTCGACCCTCACGGTGCCGACGCTGATCCTCCAGGGCGAGCGGGACGCCTTCGGCAGCCGGGCGGAGGTCGCCGGCTATCGGCTTGCGCCCTCGATCCGCATCGCCTGGCTGCCGGATGGAGACCATGATTTTCGGCCGCGCCGGCAAAGTGGCGTTACCCTGCAGGACAATTACGGGACCGCAGTCGCCGAAGCGCGGGCGTTCTGTCAGAGTCTGGCGCCGCCTGGCATGCTTCGGGCGCCGTAGACCGGGCAGGAGACAGCGCCTGCCGCGCGGAGGCCATTCGCCGTGCATTGGGGGCGTGGGCTCGATACACGCGGCGTCGCGACACGACGCCGGCTGACCGAATCAATTCGAAGCACAGGAGGCAGAGAGTCATGGCCAGCATCGGATTCATCGGCGTGGGCATCATGGGGCGACCCATGGCGGGGCATCTTCAGGCGGCGGGTCACGAGCTCCATCTGATACGCCACCGCTCGCCATTGCCCCAGGAGCTGCTCGACGGCGGCGCCTGCGAGTGCGGCAGCCTCAAGGAGCTGGCCGAGCGGGCCGACACGATCATCGTCATGGTGCCGGACACGCCCGACGTGGAGCGGGTGCTGTTCGGGGAGGACGGCGTCGCCAGCGGCCTCAGCGCCGGCAAGACCGTCATCGACATGAGCACCATCTCGCCCATTGCCACCCGGGACTTCGCAAAGCGCATCAATGAGCTCGGCTGCGAGTACGTGGACGCGCCCGTCTCCGGCGGCGAGGCCGGGGCCAAGAACGCCGCGCTCACGATCATGGTCGGGGCCACCGAGGAGGGGTTCCGCCGCGCCCAGCCGCTGTTCGAGATCATGGGCAAGACCATCACCCACATCGGCGGCAACGGCGACGGCCAGACCTGCAAGGCGGCCAACCAGATCGTGGTGGCGCTCACCATAGAGGCCGTGGCCGAGGCGCTCGTATTCGCCTCCCGCGCCGGCGCCGACGTCGGCAAGGTGCGCGAGGCCCTGCTGGGCGGGCTGGCACAGTCGAAGATCCTGGAGATGCATGGCGAGCGCATGATCAAGCGCACCTTCGATCCGGGCTTCCGGGTGGAGCTGCATCAGAAGGATCTCAATATCGCCCTGCAGGGCGCCCGCAGCCTTGGCGTCTCACTCCCCGGCACCGCCGGGGCGCAGGAGCTGTTCAACGCCTGCACCCGGGACGCGGACCATAGCGCCATCGTCCAGGTGCTGGAGAAGCTCGCGAATCACGAGATCGGGTAGGTAGGTAGCCGCCCTTCACGCGCAGCGGCTGTTTTCGGTGGGTGCTGGAGCCTGTGGGAGCGGCGCCCCCGCCGCGAATCCGATGCACAGGAATTCGCGGCGGGGGCGCCGCTCCCACAGGCGATATCAGCTCGGGAGTCATGTGGCCGGCCCTGGCACCGTACCGTTACGCTCGCACCCGGCAGGCGAGATGAAATGCCGGCATCCGCCTACGGCGGATGCCGGCCGATCGGCGATTACGTCCACTGCCTCGCGGCGCGGTCGAACTGCTCGGTGACGGCCCCGGACGGCGGCGCCATCTTGCTCACCACGACGATCGTGAGCGCGCAGAGGATGAAGCCCGGAAGGATCTCGTACATGTCGAACATCCCGCCGGAGAGCTGTTTCCAGATCACCACCGTGGCGGCGCCGACGATGATGCCGGCGATGGCGCCGTTGCGGCTCATGCCCCGCCAGAACAGCGAGAGAATGATCACCGGACCGAAGGCTGCGCCGAAGCCGCCCCAGGCGTAAGCCACCAGACCGAGCACGGTGCTGTCCGGATTCATGGCGAGCAGCAGCGCGATCAGGGCGATCACCGCCACCGCGATGCGTCCCACCCAGACCAGCTCCAGGTCACCGGCCTCCGGGCGCAGCAGAGCCTTGTAGAAGTCTTCCGCCACCGCGCTGGAGGAGACCAGCAGCTGCGAGTCGATGGTGCTCATCACCGCCGCGAGGATCGCCGCGATGACCACGCCCGCCAGCCACGGATTGAGCAGCTCGTTGGAGAGCGCCATGAAGACGACCTCCGAGTCCTCCAGCGGGTTGTCGGCAAAGTAGGCGATACCGGTGTAGCCGGCGAAGATGGCGCCGAACAGGCCCACCACCATCCACGTCATGCCGATCAGGCGGGCGGTGGGGACGTCTCCGGCGCTGCGTATCGCCATGAAGCGCGTGATGATGTGCGGCTGGCCGAAATACCCGAGGCCCCATGCCATCAGCGAGACGATGCTGAACAGCGTCATCCCGCTCATGATGTTGTTGTAGCTCGCCGCCTCCTGCTGGGCGACCGCGGCCACCGTGTCCTCCCAGCCGCCGATGACGTTGATCACGATGATCGGCACCACCACCAGGGTGAAGAACATCATCAGGCCCTGGAAGAAGTCGGTCCAGGATACGGCCAGGAAGCCGCCGAGGAAGGTGTAGGAGATGATCACCAGGCCGCCCACCCAGAGCGCCACCTGGTAATTCAGCCCGAAGCTGGTCTCGAACAGCTTGGCGCCTGCCACCAGCCCGGAGGAGGTGTAGAAGGCGAAGAACAGCAGGATCACCAGCGCCGAGATCACGCGCAACGCCTTGCTCGCGTCGGCGAAGCGGTTCTCCAGGTAGTCCGGCACGGTGATGGAGTCGCTGGCCACCTCGGTGTAGATGCGCAGGCGCTTGGCGACGAACTGCCAGTTGAGGTAGGCGCCGATGGTCAGGCCGATGGCGATCCAGGCCTGGTTCATGCCGCCGGCATAGACCGCGCCGGGCAGGCCAAGCAGCAGCCAGCCGCTCATGTCCGAGGCGCCGGCGGAGAGCGCGGCCACGCCGGGGCCGAGCTGGCGGCCGCCGAGCACGTAATCGGAGAGGTTATTGGTGAGCCGGTAGAAGATGACGCCGATGGCGAGCATCGCGACCAGATAGACGATAAAGGTGACCAGCGTCGGCCCGCTGAGCGTGAATTCCATGTTGCCCCCGGTTCTTTTGGTGCGTTGTTTTCGGTTGCCGGCTCAGCGGCGCTCGGTAAACCAGGTAATGATCGAAAGCACCACGCACAGGGGCATGGGTACCAGCAGCCAGAACCAGGTCGCGGCGGTCAGGGACTCTTCCATGGCGTTTTCTCCTCTCCTCGTCGTCGGTCGTTATGGGCGTTGGCCTACTGGGCGTAGCGCTGGGGCTCCGGAAGCATCAGCGGCGCTTCCGGCGCCTCGTCCTCCAGCGACATGAGCGAGGCATTGCCGCCGGCGGCGGTGGTGTCGATGGACAGCGCCCGCTCGGTGGCGAAGCGGTAAAGGTAGTGCGGGCCGCCGGCCTTGGGCCCGGTGCCCGACAGGCCCTCGCCGCCGAAGGGGTGCACACCCACCACGGCGCCGATCATGTTGCGGTTGGCGTAGGCGTTGCCCACCTTCATGCGGCTGACCACATGGTTCACCGTGCGGTCGATGCGGCTGTGGATGCCAAAGGTCAGCCCGAAGCCGGTGCCGTTGATCTCGTCGATCACCCGGTCCAGGTCCCGTGCCCGGAAGCGGATCACGTGCAGGATGGGGCCGAACTTCTCCTCCGGCAGCTGCTTCAGGCTCTGCAGCTCAAAGGCGTGGGGCGCCACGAAGGTGCCGGCCTCGGCGGCTTCGGGGTCCGGGCAGCGATACAGCAGCTTTGCCTCGCGCTGCATGTGCTCGCAGTGCTCCAGCAGCATCCGCCGGGCGTCGTCGTCTATGACCGGCGTCACGTCGGTGGACAGTCGCCAGGGATCGCCGATGCGCAGCTCCGCCATGGCGCCGGTGAGCATCTCCAGCAGCTCGTCGGCGACGTCGGTCTGCACGTAGAGCACGCGCAGGGCCGAGCAGCGCTGGCCGGCACTCTGGAAGCTGGACTTGAGCACGTCCGCCGTGACCTGCTCCAGCAGCGCCGAGGAATCCACGATCATGGCGTTCTGGCCGCCGGTCTCGGCGATGAAGGGGATGATCGGGCCCTCGCGCTCCGCCAGCTGGCGGTTGATGAGCCTGGCGGTGGGCACCGAGCCGGTAAAGGCCACGCCGTTGACGCGCGGGTCGCGCACCAGCGGCCCGCCCACGGTCGGCCCGTCGCCCGGGAGCAGATGCAGCACCTCCTGGGGGATGCCGGCGCGGTGCATGAGCTGCACGGCATACTGCCCGATCAGGCTGGTCTGCTCGGCGGGCTTGGCGATCACGGCATTGCCGGCCACCAGCGCCGCCGCCACCTGGCCGGTGAAGATCGCCAGCGGGAAGTTCCAGGGGCTGATGCAGACGAACACGCCGCGGCCGTGCAGGGACAGCGTGTTGCGCTCGCCCGTGGGGCCGGGGAGGGTGACCGGGCCGTTGAACTCGCGCCGGGACTGGGCGGCGTAGTAGCGGCAGAAGTCGACCGCCTCCCGCACCTCGGCGACGCCGTCGGGGATGTGCTTGCCGGCCTCGCGACAGCACAGGGCGATCAGCGTCGGCATCTCCTCCTCGAGCAGCTCGGCGTAGCGCTCGAGGCATGCCGCGCGCCGCTCACCGGGGGTGGCGTCCCAGTCCGCCGCGGCGGCACTGGCGCGGGCCAGGGCGCGCTCGACGTCCTCCTCCGTGGCCCAGGTCACGCGGCCGACCTCGCGGCCATGGTCCGCCGGAGAGTGCACCGGCTTGGCATCGCCGCTGCGAACCTGGCCGCTGACGGTGGGGCCGGCGTGCCATTCGCGCCGGTCCGCCGCCTCCATGCCCTCGTGCAGCCAGCGCAGGTGGGCGGTGTCGGTGAGGTCGACGCCGCGGGCGTTGCGCCGCGCCTCGCCGTAGAGGTTCACCGGCAGCGGGATATGCGGATGCGGGATGCTGCTGTAGTTCGCCACCCGGGCAATGGGATCGGCGATGATCTCGTCCACCGGCACCTTCTCGTCGACGATGCGGTTGACGAACGAGCTGTTGGCGCCGTTCTCCAGCAGGCGGCGCACCAGGTAGGCCAGCAGGTCCTCGTGGGCGCCCACCGGGGCGTAGATGCGGCAGGGGAAGCCGAGCCCGGTGCGGCCGGTGATCTGCTCGTAGAGAGCCTCGCCCATGCCGTGCAGGCGCTGGAACTCGAAGTCGCGGTTGTCGCCGCAGACCTCCAGCACATAGGCCAGGGTGTGGGCATTGTGGGTGGCGAACTGCGGGTAGAAGCGCTCCGGATGGGCGAGCAGCTTCCTGGCGCAGGCGAGGTAGGAGACGTCCGTGTTCGCCTTGCGGGTGAACACCGGATACCCCTCGAGCCCCTGCTCCTGGGCGATCTTGATCTCGGTGTCCCAGTAGGCGCCCTTCACCAGACGCACCATGAGCCGCCGCTCGTGGCGCTCGGCCAGGTCGGCGAGCCAGTCGAGCACGTGGATGGCGCGCTTCTGGTAGGCCTGCACGGCGAGTCCCAGTCCGTGCCAGCCGCGTAGCTGCTCGTCGCCGGAAACGGCCTCGATCAGCTCCAGGGAGAGGTCCAGCCGGCCAGCCTCCTCGGCATCCACGGTCAGGCCGATGTCCGCCTCGGCCGCCATGACGCAGAGCTCGCGCAGCCGCGGCAGCAGCTCGGCGAAGGCGCGGTCACGGTTGGCCAGCTCGTAGCGCGGGTGCAGGGCCGAAAGCTTGACCGATATGCCGGGGGAGTCTATCGGGCCGCGTCCGCCAGCAACCTTGGCGATGGCGCGGATGGCGCCCGCGTACTCGTGGAAGTAGCGCCGGGCGTCGGCGTCCGTGCGCGCCGCCTCGCCGAGCATGTCGTAGGAGTAGCGGTAGCCCTCCTGCTCGGCGCCGCGGGCACGCTTCAGCGCCTCGTCGATGGTCCGCCCCATGACGAACTGCCGCCCCATGACCCGCATCGCCTGGCGCACGGCCTGCCGGATCACCGGCTCGCCGCTGCGGCGGATCAGCCGGTGCAGGGTGTTGCGGAAGTTGCGCTCGGGGCTGTCCTGCGGGCGCAGGATGCGCCCGGTGAGCATCAGCGCCCAGGTGGAGGCGTTGACGAACAGCGACTCGCTCTCGCCGAGGTGGCTCTCCCAGTCGGAGGAGCCGATCTTGTCCTCGATCAGCTTGTCCACCGTCTCCGCGTCCGGGATCCGGAGCAGTGCCTCGGCCAGGCACATGAGGACCACACCCTCCTGGCTGGAGAGCTCGTACTCGTGCATGAAGGCGTCGATGCCGCTCGTGTGTACGCGGGCCCGGCGGACCTCGCGTACCAGCTCCCGGGCCCGCTCGGCGATGCGCTGCTTGGCGTCCGCCGGGATCTCCGCCGCCTGCAGGAGACTGCGGACATGGGTCGTCTCGTCACAGCGGTAGGCGGCATTGATGGTGGGATACAGCGGGTGCTCGGTGAGCCGGGGCGGGTCGAACTGCATGGGGCGGATCTCCGGTGCTGCTGAGCAGAGTGTAGGGGCAGCTTCCTCGCTTGGCGAGGAGCGGCCGGTCACGGCGCTCCGGCTCACCCGTTCCCGGGGGCATCGTCCCCCGGGCGCGGCAGGCTTGCGGCCTCGTGCCCTTCCACCCGGCAACGCAGCGAGCCCTCGTGCAGCAGGGCGCGGACCTCCTCGCCGATGCTTACGTCCCCGGCACGGCGCAGGATGGCGTCGTCCTCCGCGCGGCGGACGATGGCGTAGCCGCGGCCCAGCGTCGCCAGTGGGCTCACGGCCTCGAGTGCGCGGGCGCTGGCCCCGAGCCGGGCGCCGCGGCGCTCCAGGTCGCGCTGCACGGCGGCGGCGAGCCGTCGCCGCAGCGCCAGGGTGTGCTCGTCCAGGCGGGCGATGCGCTGCCGGGGACTCAGCGCCAGCAGGCGTTCCTGGGCGTGGCCCAGGCGGGCTTCGGCGCCCGCCAGACGTTGGCGCAGGGCGTGCGCCAGGCGCTGCTCGATCTCGTCGAGACGCTGGGCGCGCTCCTGCAGGCGGCGGCCCGGGTGCTGCGCCTGCAGGCGCCGAGCGAGCGTCTCCAGCCGTTGCCGGGTGTCGCCCAGCCGCCGTTGCTGGGCGCGGGCGAGGCGCTGCGCCGTCCCCTCCAGCTGGCGCGCCCAGGCCTCGCCGTCCGGGCTCAGCAGCTCCGCTGCCGCCGATGGCGTCGGCGCCCGCTGGTCGGCCACGAGGTCGGCGATGCTCACGTCCACCTCGTGGCCCACGGCGCTCACCACGGGCAGCGGGCAGGCGTGGATGGCCCGCGCCACCACCTCCTCGTTGAAGGCCCAGAGATCCTCCAGCGAGCCGCCGCCGCGGGTGATCAGCAGGGCGTCCACCTCCGCCCGCTCGCCGGCCCGGCGGATGGCTGCGGCGATGGCCTCGGCTGCCCCCTCGCCCTGCACCGGCACCGGATAGATCAGCACCGGCAAGGCCGGGAAGCGTCGGCGGAGGACCGTCAGCACGTCACGCAGGGCGGCGCCGGTGGGGGAAGTGATCACACCCAGGCGGCGGGGCAGGGCGGGCAGCGCGCGCTTGTGCTCGACGGCGAACAGGCCCTCGGCATCCAGTCGCGCCTTGAGCGCCTCGAAGGCGCGCTGCAGGGCACCGTGCCCGGCGGGCTCCATGTGCTCCACGATGAGCTGGAAATCGCCCCGGGGGACGTACAGCGACACCCGTGCCCGGACCAGCACCCGCTCACCGTGCCCGGGCTGGAAACGCAGCCGCTGCGCGCGATTGCGGAAGAGCGCGCAACGAACCTGGGCGCGCTCGTCCTTCAGGGTGAAGTAGACGTGCCCCGAGCGCGGCCGGGCGAGATTGGAGATCTCCCCTTCCACCCAAAGCAGCGGGAAGGCGCCGTCCAGCAGCAGACGCACCTCCTCGGCGAGGCGGCTGACGCTGTAGACCTCGGCGGAGATCGGCGTGGCGGGAGAGGGGTCCATGGGGTGACGGGCGTCCTGTCGGGTTCAGCGTGCACTCTGCGTCGCCGGCGGGCGCCGGCGCAAGGCGCCGGATGACGCCGCGCTCGCTGCAAGGGAGGCGCGAACGGGCAGGCCGACGGCGGGTGCCGGCGAGGCAATCATTCGCGTTGCCGATACCCGCGCCCGCGCCGTATCATGATCGGTTAACCTGCCAGCTCCCGGAGTGCCCAGATCATGCGTATCGCCCAGGAAGCGCTCACCTTCGACGACGTTCTGTTACTGCCGGACTACTCCGATGTCCTGCCGCGGGATGTCGCGCTCAGTACTCAGGTCACCCGGGGCATCGAGCTCAACATCCCGCTGGTATCGGCGGCCATGGATACGGTGACCGAGGCGCGGCTCGCCATCGCCCTGGCCGAGCAGGGAGGCATCGGCGTGGTGCACAAGAGCATGTCGCCGGAGCAGCAGGCGCTCGAGGTGCGGCGGGTGAAGAAGTTCGAGAGCGGCGTGATCAAGGAGCCCATTACCGTACCGCCGCAGACCAGCATCCGCGACGTGCTCGCCCTGATGGGCCAGCACGGTATCTCCGGGGTGCCGGTGGTGGAGGGGGCGACCCTGGTGGGCATCGTGACCAGCCGCGACCTGCGCTTCGAGACCCGCCTGGATGCCCCAGTGACCGAGGCGATGACCGGCGGCGAGCGGCTGGTGACCGTGCATGAGGGGGCGGAGCGCGAGGAGATCCTGACGCTCCTGCACCGCAACCGCATCGAGAAGCTGCTGGTGGTCAACGACCGCTTCGAGCTCCGCGGCATGATCACCGTCAAGGACATTCAGAAGGCGAAGGACTACCCGTACGCCTGCAAGGACGAGTACGGACGCCTGCGCGTCGGCGCCGCCGTCTCCACGGGCCCGGGAACCGAGGAGCGGGTGGAGGCGCTGGTGGAGGCCGGCGTCGACATGCTGGTGGTGGATACCGCCCATGGCCACAGCCGCGGGGTGATCGACCGCGTGCGCTGGATCAAGCGCAACCATCCGGATCTGCAGGTGGTCGGCGGCAATATCGCCACCGCGGACGCCGCCCGGGCGCTGGCCGACGCCGGCGTGGACGGCGTCAAGGTGGGCATCGGTCCCGGTTCCATCTGCACTACGCGCGTGGTGGCCGGTGTCGGCGTGCCCCAGATCACCGCCATCGCCAACGTCGCCGGCGAGCTCGAGGGTACGGACCTCCCGGTAATCGCCGACGGCGGCATCCGCTACTCCGGGGACATGGCCAAGGCCATCGCCGCCGGCGCCCACTGCGTGATGATGGGCAGCATGTTCGCTGGTACGGAGGAGGCGCCCGGCGAGGTGGAGCTCTACCAGGGCCGGTCCTACAAATCCTACCGCGGCATGGGCTCCATCGGCGCCATGTCCGGCAGCCAGGGCTCCTCGGACCGCTACTTCCAGGAGGACGCCAACAGCGTCGAGAAGCTGGTGCCCGAGGGCATCGAGGGCCGCGTGCCGTACAAGGGCGCGCTCGGCGCCATCGTCCATCAGCTGCTGGGTGGTCTCCGTGCCAGCATGGGCTACTGCGGCTGCCGCGACATCCACGAGTTCCGCACCCGCCCGGCCTTCGCCCGCATCACCAACGCCGGCGTCCGCGAGAGCCACGTCCACGACGTGAGCATCACCAAGGAGGCGCCCAACTATCGGGTGGACTGAGCCGCGTCCCGGCCTTGCCTGATCCCGTTTATGCCGGGACAAGGGAACGGCGGTCGCCGTGCCCGGGCCCGGAGTGGGCCGCTGCGCCCGGGACACGCCGTGAATACATCCATGTAGGCTCGACTGCGGCATCCCTGCCGCAGAGGGTCCCGGGCGCTCCTGCCGCGGCTCGCGCCGGGCACCATGTACCGGAATCCCGCGCTATGCCGCGGGTCTGCAGTGCCGGGGCGGTCACTCGTTGCTGATCAGATACCTGCACTGCCGCCAGGGCACAGCGCCAATCGGTCCTCGTGCCGGCAACGCGCTACCCTGCCAGCCGCACCGGCGGTTCTCCCGGCGGCGTCCGGTCCCGCTCCAACCACGCCCGGATCGGGTCGCTGAGACGGATGCCCGCCTGCTGCAGGGCGTCGTGGCCGAAGAGCACGTTGAACTCCAGCATGTAGGCGTGGCCCCCCACGAGCATGAGGTCGAAGCCCGCGTGGTCAATGCCGAAGTGGCGGGCGATTCGTCCGACCAGACCCAGAGCCGCGTGGGGCACATCGTCGAACGACACCTCGCCGCCCCGGGCGACGTTGTTGTGAAAGCAGCCCTCCGGCCCTTGGCGCCAGTAGGCGGTGACCACGGCGTCGCCTACCCAGACCACCCGCAGATCCCGCTCCGCCGGCAGGCACTCCTGCAGATAGAGCACGGGCTCGCGCTCCGCCCAGCGGCGCAGGCCCGCGGCCGTCTCGACCAGCGCCACGCCGGCACCCTGGCTCGCCCGGGGCTGCTTCGCCACCAGCGGCAGGCCGAGCCGGTCCAGCGCCAGCTCCAGCGCGGCCGGCGTCGAGGGCAGGATCAGGGTCTCCGGTACGTGGTCCGGAAAGGCCGCCTGCAGGGCCCGGGTCATCTCGATCTTGTCGTGGCCGAGCCGGTAGCTCGCTGCACTCGGGAAGATCCGCGCGCCGAGGCCATGCACCAGGGCATTCACCTGCCAGTACTCCGGAAACAGCACGCCATCGGCGTGGGCCAGCGCCTCGCGGTGCTCGAGCCAGCGTTCGGGGTGGATGTAGCGGGCCGGCAGGCCGAGGCTGCGGAAGGGGTCGAAGGTAATCAGGGGCACGGGTTTTCGGTTATCCTTGCGCGCTCGTCGACGCGCCTGCGAGGCGGTGCCAGTCGCCGCCGGCGCGCATTGTAGCCACGCCCGCCGGAAAACGGTATCGCCCCATGGTCCAGGACATCCACGCCGAGCGCATCCTCATACTGGATTTCGGTTCCCAGTACACCCAGCTCATCGCCCGGCGGGTGCGTGAGGCGGGCGTCTACTGCGAGATCCGGCCCTGGGACGCGGAGCCGGCGCGCCTCCGCGAGTTCGCGCCCCGGGGCGTGGTCCTCTCCGGCGGGCCCGAGTCGGTGCATTTCGAGGACACGCCGCGGGTGCCGGACCTGGTCTTCGAGCTGGGCGTGCCGGTGCTCGGCATCTGCTATGGCATGCAGGCAATGGCCCACCAGCTCGGTGGCACCGTGGAGCCGTCCGCGCAGAAGGAATTCGGCTACGCCCAGGTGCGCGCGCGTGGCCACTCGCGACTGTTGCGGGATATCGAGGACCACGCCAGTCCCGAAGGCTACGGACTGCTCGACGTCTGGATGAGCCACGGCGACCGGGTCGCGGCGCTGCCGCCGGGCTTCAAGGTGATCGCCAGCACCGGGAGCGCGCCCATCGCCGGTATCGGCGACGACGAGCGCGGCCTCTATGGCGTCCAGTTCCACCCCGAGGTCACCCACACCCGCCAGGGCCAGCGGATACTGGAGCGCTTCGTCCGCGGTATCTGTGGCTGTGCCGGGGACTGGACCGCCGGCAACATCATCGAGGATCTCAGCGCCCGGGTGCGCGAGCAGGTGGGCGACGAGAACGTCCTGCTCGGCCTCTCCGGCGGCGTGGACTCGTCGGTCGTGGCGGCGCTGCTGCACCGGGCCATCGGCGAGCAGCTGACCTGCGTGTTCGTCGACAACGGTCTGTTGCGGCTCGGCGAGGGCGACCAGGTCATGGCCACCTTCGCCCGGCACATGGGCGTGCGGGTGCTGCGGGTGGACGCCGAGGACCGCTTCCTGGACCGCCTCGCTGGCGTGGCGGATCCGGAGCAGAAGCGCAAGATCATCGGCAACACCTTTATCGACGTCTTTGACGAAGAGGCCGGGCGCCTGGAGAACGTGCAGTGGCTAGCCCAGGGCACGATCTATCCGGATGTGATCGAGTCCGCTGGTGCCAGCACCGGCAAGGCGCACGTGATCAAGTCCCACCACAACGTCGGCGGCCTGCCGGAGCGCATGAATCTGAAGCTGCTGGAGCCCCTGCGGGAGCTGTTCAAGGACGAGGTGCGCCGCATCGGCCTCGAGCTCGGCCTGCCGGCGGAGATGGTCCAGCGCCACCCCTTCCCCGGGCCGGGCCTCGGCGTGCGCATTCTCGGCGAGGTGCGCAAGGCCTACACCGATCCGCTGCGGCGCGCGGATGCCATCTTCATCGAGGAGCTGCGCCGGCACGATCTGTACGACCGCACCAGCCAGGCCTTCGCGGTGTTCCTGCCGGTGAAGTCCGTGGGCGTGACGGGCGACGGCCGTCGCTACGAGTACGTGGTGGCCCTGCGGGCGGTGGAGACCATCGACTTCATGACCGCCCGCTGGGCGCAGCTTCCCTACGACTTCCTCGACCATGTCTCCCGCCGCATCATCAACGAGATCGACGGCATCTCCCGCGTCGTCTACGACATCTCCGGCAAGCCCCCGGCCACCATCGAGTGGGAGTGAGGGGGCTTCGCCGCCGTCATGACGACCCCCGCGCCGGACGACGAGACCCTGATGGCCGACGCCCTGAAGCTGGCGCGACGGGCGGCGGAGGCGGGCGAGGTGCCGGTCGGGGCGGTGCTGGTTGCGGCGGGGCGGGTGGTCGGTGAAGGCTGGAACCGGCCCATTGCGGCGTGCGACCCCACCGCGCACGCCGAGATCCTCGCGCTGCGCGCCGGGGCGCGGGCGCTCGGCGCCTATCGGCTGCCCGGCACCACCCTGGTGGTCACGCTCGAGCCTTGCCCCATGTGCGTGGGGGCCATGATCCATGCCCGGGTGGAACGGGTGGTGTACGGCGCGGCGGATCCGAAGACCGGGGCCCTGGGCGGCGCCATGGCGCTGCACGAGCACGGCTCCCACAACCATCGGCTGGCCGTGACCGGCGGCGTCCTGGCCGAGGCCAGCGCGGAGCTGCTGCGCGGGTTCTTCCGGGCACGTCGGGGAAGCCGGGGGCGGCGACCGGAGGACGACGCCTGAGTCCGCCCAGAGGACTGCCAGGTGTCGGTGTGCCCGTGTTGCCCGTGTGGGAGCGGTCTCCGACCGCGAAGTGCCGGCTACCGCCGCAGGCGCCTCGCGACCTCCGGGTTCGCGCTGATTCGGGCCACGGTGTCGTCATCGGCGAGCCGGGGGCGGTCGCGATCGCGGCTGACGATGCAGAGGAAGCCCAGCGGCTCGTCGCCGGTGGCGTGGAACTGATGGGCGGCCCAGGGGCCGATGTAGACCACGTCATGGGGTGCCACCGGTTCCAGCCGGTCTTCCAGGATGACCTCTCCACGCCCGCGCAGGATCACCACGGAATGCGGATGGCCGTGTTGCTCCAGGGAGGTGTAGCCGCCCGGCTCGACCTCGAAATAGCGGGTCTCCAGCGCGAGCGCCGCCTCGTCCTCGGCGGTGCCGAGCAGCGTCTGCCGGGTGACGCCCCGGAAATGCGTGCCTTCGGTCTTGTAGGCGTGCACCGACACGCCCTGCCACTGCCAGTCGCGGGCCCGGATCACCCGGGTCGGGCGCTCGTCACTCATGCCGCTCCTCGAGGGCCGCGCGGAAGCGCTGGGCCGCCGTCGTGAGGTCTCCGGCGCGATACAGGTCGCCGCCGATCAGAAAGATCGTGTCTGCCCCATAGCGTGCCGCCCATTGCGGCGCGGCGTCCATGCTCATACCGCCGCCGGGCATGGGCCACGCCCCGCGCAGGCCGCCGAGAGGCGCCCGGAGGCGCTCCGCGATCGCCAGACACCGGGCCTCGCTGAAGGCGAAGCGCCCGCCTGCATTCGGATAGATGACCGCGTCCGCGCCGGCGATCCGGAACAGCTCTCCGAGCAGCACCGGCGTGTCGATGCCGTGATCCGGCCGCAGCAGCCCGCCGGTCAGGGCCGGGTGGGCGAGCACGGCGAGGCCGTGGGCGTCGCGCAGGTGTGCAACGGCCGCGAGCCCCGCGATCCAGGCATTCAGCAGCACGGTATCGCAGCCGGCGGCGCGGGCGGCCTCGGCGCGGCGATCCAGCTCCGCCGGGCCGGCGGTGACGTTGGGGCAGTAGCGCGCCTGCCCGCCGGTGGCGGCGTTGGCCCGGGTCACGGCCGCCTGGCAGCGTGCGAGGCGCTCGGCGAACGGGGCGGTGCGCTGGTCGGCGAGGCCGTGGTCGTCCTTGATCAGGTCGAGGCCGCCGCGGGCGAAGGCCTCGCAGCGCTGCGCCAGGCTGGCGGCGTCGAGACCCACCGGCTTCAGGGCCGTTGCAAGCAGGGGACCGTCGTGCACGCGGAGCCGCGTGCGCAGCCCGGCGATGCCGAGCGCCGGGCCGCCCAGGCACGCCAGCAGGCCCGCCGGCCAGTCCACCCCCACCAGGCGGATTCCGGACTGCAGGGAGCTGTTGCCGAACAGCAGATTGAGGAGCTGGGTGAGCTCGCCGCCGGCCACCGCCTCGGGGAAGCTGACGCCGGCCAGCCAGAGGCCGTCGCCCAGGGGCTCGAGCGAGGTGCACCGGCCAATCCATTCCGCGGCGATGGGGTCGGGCAGCGTCTCCGACGGCAACTCCGCGGTCTGCTCGAGGCAGAGCGCCTCGACCTTGGCTACCGGATCCTCACCGGGGCCGACGCGAATCTCGTAGCGCGCAAGGAAACGCGGCTCGCTCACGGCGTTCCGTCGCCCACCTGGTCGCCGCCAGCCTGGCGCGCCTGCTGAATGGCAAGATCCGCCGCGTTCACGAGGCCCTCGGTATCGGCGCCGTGCTCAGGGTACGCGGCGACTCCGACCGAGACGCTCAGTGCCGCGTCGCCACTCGCCATGGCGGCCACCGCCCGACGCATCCCCTCGGCCCGCTGACGGGCATCGGCAGCGGAGCATTCCGGCATGATCAGCGCGAAGCGTTCCCCGGACAGCCGGCAGGGGACGTCCGCGCTGCGGAAGCGCTCGCGCAGCAGGCTCGCGATGGCCTGGAGCATGCGGTCGCCCTGCTCATGGCCGAAGCGGTCGTTGTAGAGCCCGAACCGGTCCACATCCACCAGCACCAGGGCAACCTGGCCGCCGCGGCGTTCGGCGCGGTGCAGCTCGCGCTCCAGGTGCTCCTTCAGGTAGGGCGGGTTGTATAGCCCGGTGAGGGGATCGCGCAGGGCGGAGTGCCGCAGCCGCCGCTGCAGGGCCATGCCGCCGAGCACCAGGCCGGCGCAGCGGGCCAGCAGCTCGGCGCGCTGCTCGAGGGTGTCGCCGAGACGCTGCGACTCGGACTCGGGCCAGACCCGCAGCGCGCCGAGGCGCAATCCGAAGCCGCGGATGGGAAATTCCAGCGCCTCGCCGGTCGGGCCCGCGGCCTCGCGCCGGGCCAGCTGCTCCGGCGGGCTCGCCGCCCCCCGCCGACCATAGCTGCGGTTCCACTGGTTCTGGCCGTCCCAGACCCCGACCACGGCGGGTTCGGCGTCCTCCGCGCCCAGGCCGAATGCGCCCCGGGTGCCGGGCAGCAGCTGCCGGGCGGCGGAGACCATGACCTCGATGGCGTCCGACTCGGTGGGCGCAACGGCCAGGCGGGACAGCAGGCCACTCACCTGAGACAGGGGCAGGCTCGCGGGGTCGCCGCTTTCCGGTGTGGCCAGGGTGCCAAGGGTGTTCAGCTCCTCGCCCAGGGCCTCCTTGAGCGCGTGGAGCTCGGCGCCGAGGGCGTCCTGGCGCTCCAGCAGCTCGCGCAGGCGGGCCAGGGCAAGCCGCTGCGCCGCGCCCGGGCGGCCCGCGCGGCCGGCATCGGTGGGCTCGCTCATGCGTTGGCCCGGGTCGCCGCTTCCTCGCTCCATTGCCGGAGCAGGGCAGAGACGTGGCCGAGAAACGGCCAGGCGACCAGCAGCTGGGTGAACAGGATGGTGGAGGGCAGCGCCTCGCGCTCGCGCGCCGTGGCCGCCGGCGCCGGCAGACCGGCGAGGTTGAGGATCTCGTCCTCGAGCTGGCGCAGCGCGTCCATGGGCATGCGGCCGTCCACGTGCACCACGTTCACCGGACGCCCCCAGAAGCTGCTGGGCACCGTCGCGATCATGAACGGCATCGCCTGCTGGCGGGTCATGTTGTTCATGTCCACCGGCATGTACAGGGAAGGCTGCGGCACTTCCGTTGGCGTGACGATGATCTCCATGTGGTAGCAGGTCTCCGGCACGCGCGCCTTCAGCTCCTCCACGGCGAGCGCCGCCAGCTCGCTCTGGTGGATGCGCACGATGACGTCCGCATTGGCCTTCTGGAAATCGATCCAGCGGCGGTAGTCCGCCTGCCGCAGCTCCATCTGGCGCCGGGCCTCCGCCGGCTCGTAGCCGCGCTCGCTGACGTCACGGTCGAGCTTCCACTGCCATTTCACGTCGTCGTCGGAGTCCACGTACAGGCGGAAGTCCACGAAGGGCAGGAACTCCGGATACAGGGTGTGCAGCCCCTCGACGATGATCACCGGCGTCGGCCGGTGCCGGCGCGGCGCGGCGAAGGTGCCCGTCTCATGGTCGTAGACCGGAACCTCCACCGTCTCGCCGCGGCGCAGCCGCGCCAGGTGGTCCACCGCCTGGGGCAGGTGGTTCGCCCGCGGATCCAGCGGCGAGCGCCCGCTCCGCCGGCGCTGGGCGCGGTCTTCCTTGTGGTAGCCATCGAGGCTGATCTGGCTGACCACATCGCTGCCCAGCAACCGCTCGATGCCCTGGGTGTAGGTGGTCTTGCCGCTGCCGCTGTCACCCGCCACGGCGACCACGATCGGCCGGCCCGCCTCGCGGAGGAGGCCCCGGAGATCGTCGCGGCGCTGCGCGGTATCCGCTGGGCGGCCGGGGTTGCGCTCCATGGCGGGTCCTCGCGGCAGGGGGTGACGGAAGCGGACGGATCAGGTCATGGACGACCGTAGATGCTCCCATTCTCCGGTCCGCCCGAGCGCTGTCAAATACTGCCGGCCCGGCGACGGCAGACCGCCTTCGGCGCTATGCTACCCAGACAGTTGTACGCCCCGCATGGGCGCGGTTAGCGTCGGCGGCGGATCGAGAGGAGTGAGTAGGAGCATGGCGATCAAGACCACCGATCTCTGCGATGAGCATGAGGAGGCACTCCGGGTGCTCGCCCCCCTGTTCGGGGATTATGGCGGGCGCCATGCCTTCGCCGGCACCATTGCCACGGTCAAGGTGTTCGAGGACAACAGCCGCGTGCGCGAGGCCCTCGACGAGCCGGGCGAGGGTCGCGTGCTGGTGATCGACGGCGGCGGCTCGCTGCGCTGTGCCCTGCTCGGGGATCAGCTGGCGGCCAAGGCGCGGGACAACGGCTGGAGCGGCGTGGTGGTCTACGGCTGCGTACGCGATGCCGCCGACCTCGCCGATCTCGACGTCGGCATCAAGGCGCTGAACACCCATCCCTGCCGCAGCATCAAGCGCGGCGAGGGCGAGCGTGACGTGGCGGTGACCTTTGCCGGCGTAACGCTGCGCAGCGGCGAGTGGCTCTGCGCCGATGCCGACGGCATCATCGTGGCCGAGCAGCCGCTGGCGTGACGGCAGGACGCGGGCCTTGAACCCAGGGCCGGCGCCCGCATTGTGAACTGAGCCAGTCGCCGGGAGGAGAGACGCATGCGCACACCGGTCAGCACCCTGTTGCGTGGCAAGGCAGGGCAGCTTCATGTCCTGGGTCCGGACGCCACCGTGGCGGATGCCGTACACGAGATGAACCGGCACGACGTCGGCGCCGTTCTGGTCATGGACCCGGAGCAGAATCTGCTTGGGATCTTCACCGAACGGGACGTCCTGCGGCGCGTTATCGAAGCGAACCTCGATCACGCCAGGACGCCGCTGGAGCAGGTCATGACGCGCAAGGTGATCTGCCTGCGGCCGGATACGCCGGTGCAGGACGCGCTCGCCCTGGTCAGCAGCCACAACATCCGCCATCTGCCGGTGGTGGAGAACGAGCGCGTGCTCGGCATGATCTCGGTGCGGGATCTGACCACGGCGCTGGTGAGCGAGCGCGAGCACGAGCTCGCCGAGCTCACGGACTACATCTACGGCAGCTATGGTGGCCATGCCGGAGGCTGACGGCGTCCGCCTTGATCGCTGGCTCTGGGCGGCGCGCTTCTTCAAGACCCGCCGGCTGGCCGTGGACGCGATCAAGGGCGGCAAGGTCAGTGTCGACGGCGCCCGGGCGAAGCCGGCGCGCACGGTGCGGGCCGGGCAGCGGGTCAGCGTCACCAAGGGTGCGGTGACCTTCGATGTGGACGTTCTCGGTCTCTCCGAGCAGCGGGGGCCCGCTACGGAGGCCGAAAAGCTCTACGCCGAGACCGACGCCAGCATCGCAGAGCGCGAGCGCCAGCGTGCCCAGCGCCGGGCGGTCGCCGCCGCCATTCCGCAGCCCGATCACCGCCCGGACCGGCGCGACCGCCGCCGCCTCGCCGCCTTCAAGCGCGGCAGCGGGTGACCACGGCGCCCGCAGTCTCTGTCGTCCTGCCGGTGCGGGATGGCGGCCACTGCCTCGCCACGGCTGCGGCAAGTATCCTCGACCAGACCCGGCCGGACCTGGAGCTGCTGGTGGTGGACGACGGCAGCCGCGACGGCGCCGTGGCGGCGCTGCCGCCGGAGCCGCGACTGCGCCGGCTGGCAGCGCGCGGCCGGGGCATCGTCGCGGCGCTGAACACCGGCCTCGCGGCGGCGCAGGCGCCGGTCATCGCGCGCATGGATGCCGACGACGTGGCCCGCCCCGACCGACTGGCACGCCAGCTCGCCCTGCTCCAGGCCGAGCCCGATGTCGATATCGTCGGCGCCGAGGTCAGGATCGTCACCGACCACGGCTCACCCGGCGCCGGCTATCGGCGCTACGAGGCCTGGATCAACGATCTGCGCACGCCCTCCGCCATCGCGGCGGCGATGTTCGTCGAGTCCCCCATTCCCCATCCCACGGCGGTGATGCGCCGGACGGCCCTGGAACGGCTCGGCGGCTATCGCGAGGCCCCCTGGGCCGAGGATTATGACCTCTGGCTGCGCGCCCACCTGGCCGGCTGCCGGATGGCCAAGCCCGCCGGCGTGCTGCTGGACTGGCACGACGGGCCGCATCGGCTCTCCCGGCGGGATCCCCGGTGCAGCGACGCCGCCTTCACCGCCGCCCGCGCCCATTATCTGATTCGCGGGCCGGCCGCGAGGCGGCCCCTCGTTATCTGGGGCGCCGGCACCTACGGCGGGCGGCTGTGCGATGCGCTGGTGCGGGAGGGCGGCGACGTACGCGCCTTCATCGATATCGACCCGCGCCGCATCGGCGGCCACAAGCGGAACCGTCCGGTGCAGGGGCCGGGTGACCCGCTGCCGCCCAGGGCCCTGGTGTTGGCGGCCGTGCGCTCAGCGGGCGCACGCGAGCGCATCGCCGCGCATCTGACGGGTCGAGGCCTGCGAGAGGGCACCGACTTCATCGCTGCCGGGTAGCCTCTGGTAAAGCCGGGGAGGGGGTAGCTTTGACCTTGGGGAGGGTTCGGAGCCGTTTCCCTCTCCCGGGACACGCCGTAAATACATCCCTGTAGGCTCCACTGCGGCATCCCTGCCGCAGAGGGTCCCGGTTACGGCGGCCGCTCTCCAGGCCCCGGCACGGCGTTGCTCGCCTCTTACTGCGCAGGCGAGGCAGCCGGGTGTCGACTTCCGCCTGCGGTGGCAGCCGACCTCCCGCGGATTACTCCGCCGCGTCAATCCCGGGCTTGAGGCCCGCGGCCTCGATGCCGGCGAGGGCGCATTCCTCGTCTGCGTCGGAGGTGTCGCCGGTGACGCCAACGGCGCCGACGCTGTGGTTCCGGTCATCCAGCACCAGGACGCCGCCGGGCACCGGGACGAAGCGCCCGTCCGAGGCGGCGGCCAGCGCCGCCTGGAAGGCTTCGCGGCCCTGGTTGCGGGCACCGATCGTGCGGCTGCCGATGCCGAGCCCGAGCGCGCCCCAGGCCTTGCCCTGGGCGACCTCCATGCGCAGGATCCCGGCGCCGTCCTCGCGCTCCATGGCGACGATGTGACCGCCGGCATCCAGCACGACCACCGTGAGCGGCATGTAGCCCTTCTCCCGCCCGCGGGCCTTCGCGCCCTCGATAATCGCCTTGGCCTTGGCCAGCGGCAGGGTAGTGGTGAGTGAGAAGACGTCGCTTGGCATTTCTACTTCCTTTGGTCGGGTTTCGTGTTGGGTGGGCGCTGCGCAGTGTAGCGCGCGTCGAAGTCTTGTTCTGACGGTCGCGTCCATCCCGCCTGGTCGCGGCCACGCAAACGCGAGGCCTCGCAGCGGCGGTGGACGCGAACCTTAAACGTTAAACCCGAAACCCGAAACCGCGCCGGGGCCGCCAGGCGAACGTCAGTGAGCCGCGCTGGGCGCGGCCGTCGGCGAGCGCTGCGCGCTTGCCGACCTACGCCCGCCGCTCCCGGAGCGCGCCGCGCTCGGCAAGGAACTCGCCGAGGATGCGACCGGTATGCGAGCCGTCAGTGGCCGCCACCTGTTCCGGCGTGCCTTCGGCGACCAGGCGGCCGCCGGCGTCGCCGCCCTCGGGGCCAAGATCCAGCAGCCAGTCGGCCTCGGCGATGATGTCGAGGTTGTGCTCGATGACCACCACCGTGTGGCCGGCGTCCACCAGGCGGTGCAGCACGTGGATCAGGCGCTCCACGTCCGCCATGTGCAGGCCGACGGTGGGCTCGTCGAGGACGTAGAGCGTGTGCGGCTGGCGGCGGCGGCCGGTGTCGGGGCGCGCCTTGGCGAGCTCGGTGACGAGCTTGATGCGCTGGGCCTCGCCGCCGGAGAGGGTCGGACTCTGCTGGCCGAGGGTCAGGTAGCCGAGGCCGGTGTCCTGCAGCAGGCGCAGGCCGTGGTGCAGGCGCGGGTGGGCGGAGAAGAAATCCACCGCCTCGTCGATGCTCATGTTCAGGACGTCGCCGATTGAGCGCCCACGCCAGGTGACGGCCAGGGTCTCGGGGCTGAAGCGGGCACCGCGGCAGCTCTCGCAGGGCACCGTGACGTCCGGCAGGAAGCTCATCTCCACCCGGCGCACCCCCTGGCCCTCGCATTCGGGGCAGCGGCCGTCCCGGGTGTTGAACGAGAACCGGCCCGGCCCGTAGCCGCGGATGCGCGCCTCCTCGGTCTGCGCGAACAGCCGCCGGATGTCGTCGTAGAGGCCGACATAGGTGGCCGGACAGGAGCGCGGGGTCTTGCCGATGGGGGTCTGGTCCACCTCCAGCACGCGGTCCAGCGCCTGCCAGCCCTCCAGCCCGTCGCAGCCTTCGGGCGCCGGTGTCTGGCCGCGCTTCGCGCCCAGCAGGCGCCGCAGGTTGCCGTGCAGGACGTCCCGGACCAGGGTGCTCTTGCCCGAGCCGGAGACACCGGTGACCACCACCAGCCGCTCCAGCGGCACCCGGGCATCCACGTAGCGCAGGTTGTGCCGGTGGGCGCCGCGCAGGGTCAGGGTCTCGGGCGCCGGCTCACGGCGGGCGCCGTTCAGCGGGTGGCGCAGGGGCCGGGCCAGGCTGCGACCGGTGACCGAGTCCGGATGGCGCAGCAGCTCGTCCACGGTGCCCGCGGCCACCACGCGACCGCCGCGCACACCGGCGCCTGGCCCGAGGTCGATGACATGCTCGGCCCGGCGGATGGTGTCCTCGTCGTGCTCCACCACCACCAGCGTGTTGCCCTTGCCCTCCAGGCGGCCGAGGGTGTCGAGCAGGCGACGGTTGTCCCGCGGGTGCAGGCCGATGGTGGGCTCGTCCAGAACGTAGCACACGCCCTGAAGGTTGGAGCCGAGCTGCGCCGCCAGCCGGATGCGCTGGGCCTCGCCGCCGGAAAGCGTCGGCGCGGCGCGGTCCAGCGTGAGATAGCC
Organism: Spiribacter halobius; assembly: GCF_020883455.1. Classification (NCBI taxonomy): domain Bacteria; kingdom Pseudomonadati; phylum Pseudomonadota; class Gammaproteobacteria; order Chromatiales; family Ectothiorhodospiraceae; genus Sediminicurvatus; species Sediminicurvatus halobius. Next base: position 2,161,985 of record NZ_CP086615.1, read on the forward strand.
CAGACCCACCTCGCGCAGGAACGCGAGGCGGTTGCGCAGCTCCGGGAGGATGTCCCGGGCG